>JACPAM010000159.1 GCA_016180805.1 Deltaproteobacteria bacterium
GAAATCACCGACAAACTCGTTGAAGACGCTGCCGAAGTGGCGGCCGAGGAGGCGCGCCCGATCTCGGATATCCGCGCCGGCGCGGAATACCGTCTGGACATGATTCGGGTGCTGTGCCGCCGGGGAGCTCGCGCAGCGCTGGATAGAGCCCAAGGCAAAAAGGTGGAGGTCTGACATGAAGATTCCGGTGAAGCTCAAAGTCAACGGGGAGATCTATGACGTCGCAATCGCTCCCTACCGCACGCTTGTCGACGTGCTCAGGGAAGAAATCCACCTTACAGGCACGAAGAAGGGATGCGATGTGGGCGACTGCGGCGCCTGCACGGTCTTGCTCGACGGCAAAGCGGTCAATGCTTGCCTCATCCTGGCTGCTACGGTCCAAGAAGCGGAGATCACGACCATCGAAGGGCTGGCCCAAAACGGTAAGCTTCACCCCCTCCAGGAAGCTTTCATCAAGGAAGGCGCTGTCCAGTGCGGATTTTGCGTTCCCGGCGTTCTGATGTCGCTGAAAGCGCTGTGGGATAGCAATCCGAACCCGACGCTCGAGGAGGCAAAGACCGCCATGGCCGGAAACCTCTGCCGCTGCACGGGCTACACGAAAATGTTCAAGGCAGTAGAAGCTGCGACGCATCGCTCATAGTTTGGTCGGCCCAAATTGAAGCAAATCACTTCGACCTGCTGTCGAAACCTTTGCCCTTTACAACCTCCATAGCAAGCAGTAAATTCCCGCTCAGCGGTTGAGTCCAACCTGGTTTTATCCCTAAGGTAGATCCACGGTCGTGGCTGTCTCCGCCTCTCCTCCCCAGAAGGCCTTAGGGATAAAACCCTAGACGTTAGATCGCAAGATGAAGTACCTCGTCGACACAAACATCGTCAATTGGCTAATTGACGGCAGGATCGACAAAGCGGCGATGCCGGGCGATGGTCAGTTTATTGCGACGCATGTCCAGATTGATGAGATAAACAAGACATCAGACGAAGAGCGAAGGGCTCGGCTATTTGTAACTTTGGCATCATCGCTCAGCGGTCTTGTTCAGACAGAAACGACGGTCGCTGACGTCTCGCGGTTTGATTTTTCTAAGCTGGGTGACGGCATCCTTTACTCGTCTATCAAGACTCGACTTGATTCATTGAATGGGGGAGAGCCAAGTAACTCGCGACGCATTGATTGCTGAGGTCGCCATCGTGAACAGCCATACCTTGCTCACGGCCGACCGGGCTTTGGCGAAGGCGACGGATGAACATGGTGGCATGGTGCGACTCTTTACGATCTAACTCTAGGTCGACCGGACGGGCTGGAAGCGCCCTGCCAGATCAAACGTTAGCGCTGGCCCGCCGTTCACCAAAACGTTAGCTGCCATGGCCATGTCCTAGGAGAACTTAATGAGTTCGACGGCATGGGCCGGGGGTCACATGGGCCAGGGGTCACTTGCATGGGCCAGGGGTCAGGTCTTGTAATCCAACAGGCCGGATGATATGGGGCAGACATGGCTCGGCCTCTGCGATTGCAGTTTGCTGGTGCCGTGTATCACCTCACCTCTCGGGGCAATGCGCGACAGAAGGTCTTTCTGGAAGATGAGGATCGGGAGTTATTTCTTAACACTCTCTCCCAGGTGGTGTCCCGCTACGGCTGGCTCTGTCACGCTTACTGTCTGATGGATAACCACTACCACCTGTTGGTGGAAACCCCCAAGCCCAATTTGTCTTTGGGGATGCGCCAACTCAACGGGGTTTACACCCAGCTTTTTAACCGAAGCCACAGAACGGTAGGGCATCTGTTTCAGGGACGCTACAAGGCGATCTTGGTGGAGAAGCAGACCCATCTGTTGGAGCTGTGTCGCTACGTGGTGTTAAATCCCTTAAGGGTGAAGGCGAAAGGCGGAGTGGGACAGTGGAGGTGGAGCAGTTACAGGGCGACGGCGGGATTGGCCTCGGTTCCCCAGTTTCTGACTGTGGATTGGGTATTAAGCCAGTTTGGGGAGAGACCAGGTCAGGCCCAAAGGCGCTACCGGGATTTTGTCCGCGATGGACTGGCAGATCGGCCCTGGGAGAAGCTACGAGGGCAGATCTATTTGGGTAGTGAGGAGTTCATAGAGCACCATGCTCGGGGAGGTGGTGAGATCAGAGAAGTTCCAAGAGTGCAGCTAAGAGCGGTGCGGCCATCGCTGGAGCGAATTTTTAGGCACAGGGGGACTCGGGCCATCGAGGTTGCGTATCGGGACTATGGATACCGGCTTAGAGAAATTGCTGACCATCTTGGAGTTCATTATGCTACGGTGAGCCGAAGACTGAAGAGGTTAGAGGGAAAACGGAGGACTGTGTGATTGCAAGACCTGATCTTGGCGGCTACAACTGAGGAGTTTAGGACCATCATGAATACCATGTCTCCGGACATCAGGGTTATGACCTCAGGCGCCTTTACCGCAGCATTTCTTGATCTCATCCCTCAATTTGAGCGCGCTACCCAGAACAAAATCGTAGTTGCCGCGACATCCATGGGGACCGGAGCCAACTCTATCCCGAGTCGGCTTCAACGTGGAGAACCGGTAGACGCTGTTATTATGGCAGACGCCGCACTTGTCGAATTGATCAAGGACGGCAAGGGCTTGGCCGAAAGCCGTACTGCCCTCGCGCGCTCAGCCATCGGTATGGCCGTACGAGCAGGGTCGCCCAAGCCGGACATCAGCTCGGTGGACGCGCTGAAACGTACGCTCCTGCAAGCGAAGTCCATCGCGTACTCCGCCAGCGTAAGCGGCGTCTATCTGTCTACCGAGCTGTTTCAGCGCCTCGGGATAGCCGATCAGATGGCAAGTAAGAGCCGGAGAATCGAGGGCGAGCGAGTCGGCGCCGTGGTCGCGCGTGGAGAGGCGGAGATCGGCTTCCAGCAGATCAGCGAGCTACTTCCCGTGCCCGGGATAGATTATGTTGGTCCGCTGCCGCCCGAGGCTCAGAAAGTCTCTGTATTCTCGGCCGGAGTCGCCGTAGGTGCCAGGAATTTAGATGCGACTCACGCGCTCATCAGATTCCTCGCCTCGCCGGAGGCGGCTCACGCCATTACGAAAAGTGGGTTAGAACCAATAGCAAATCGATGAAGCACTGCCCGCGGCTGCACCTGACGGCGGCCGCAGGTGAGCTGCATCCCGATAGGCGGACGCGAAAACACTCATCGGTGTGCCTTGAAAGGCAACAGGCTGTCGTGATATCCGAAGCTGCAATTCATGTACGAGCGCATCCTTCAGCGGCTTCGTGACAGGATCCGAAGCCGGGCCGCTAAGCGCCCCGTAGCCGTTGCCAACTTCGGCTAAATTGCCCGACGGCAGTCTGACACCCCGGCTTGAGCGGCCCGCTTGAGAACGCGGGCGCTCACCCGGAACGTTATACGTCACTGAACACGCACGGAGGTCACAATGCCGGAACCCAACACTTTCATTTGGAATGAGCTCAGGGGGGACATGGGGGACGTAGGTCCGAAGCGTCCGTTGTGAATTGGGGCTCAGCGCCGTGCGGTTCACTTCTTTCCCCTTGACGCCCGTCCTCAATTTGTCCTATTTTACGCGCAAATAACTTCGGCAGGGTCTCCCGATCCGGTCACATCTTTGATTCGGCATCACCTCCCGGACCGGTTCGTCTCAGCCGGGCTTTCTACCTTGCGGAGCAGTGCGGGAAGTAGAGGATCACATGCAATCGCTTTCGAAGCCGCACAGGGTCGCATGCGCAGTGGATAAGCTGCTCATTGCGGCACTCGTGTCGATCGCGGCGTTTCCGTACGTGACTGCGCGGGCGCAGGACCGGAGCGGCCTTGCCCGGTGGCTCGCGGCGCCTCATCGCAGCGCCCGCAATGTGGCACGGGATGGCTTCCGGCATCCGATTGAGGTGCTCACGTTCTTTGGTATCAAGGACAGCAGCACTGTCGTGGAGATCCTGCCGGGCAGCGCCGGCTATTACATGGAGATTCTCGCGCCCTATCTGAAGGAGAGAGGCCGTTACATCGCCGCGAACCGCGACGAGACGGCGGCGCCGCAGTATCTTGCCGACCATCAGAAGCTGCTGGCGCGGCTCAAGGCCGAACCTGCCCTTTACGAAAAGGTCCTTGTCACGCGATTCAACGCCGACCGGCACGAGATCGCGCCGCCGGGCAGCGCCGATTTTGTGCTCACCTTCCGCAACCTGCACAACTGGGTCGAACGCAATGAGGTCGACGGCGCGCTGCGCGCCTTCCACAAGGCGCTGAAGCCGGGCGGCGTGCTCGGCGTCGTCGATCATCGCGGACGCACCGATATGTCTCAGGAAGCGCAGATGAAGACGGGCTACGTTCGTCAGGACTTTGCCATCGCGATGATCGAAAAGGCCGGGTTCAAGCTGGCCGGCGCTTCCGAGGTCAATGCCAATCCGAAGGACACGAAGGATCATCCGGAAGGAGTGTGGACGCTGCCGCCGACGTATCGCCTGAAGGACAAGGATCGCGCGAAATACGAGGCGATCGGCGAGAGCGACCGCTTCACGCTCAAGTTCGTGAAGCAGTGAGAGCGGAGATCCTGGATGCCGACGGCTATCTGCCCGCCAAGCCTCAATGAGCAAATAGAGCGATTTGCAAAAGGAAAACCTCCCTTCTTTGGATCGCGGTCCATCAGTACTTGTCCCAGATGGACCGCCGGCCTAGGCCTCAACAGGAGAGGCTGAACCCTTCGTCTTTTACAAACTGCCGTCGTGCCGTGTAAGATAATGCCATGCGCACGGGACTGGAGCGGCTCCTAGAAGAGCCTAAGCGCTGGTTGGGAAAGGCTCGGGTGGGACTGGTTGCCAATCCGACCTCGGTCGATCGTCGCCTGGTTCACGCTGTTGACCTCCTGCATGGGCACCCGGATGTCGATCTGCGCTTGCTCTTCGGGCCCGAGCATGGCATTCGCGGCGCAGCCCAGGACATGATCGCAGTGGGTGACACCCGTGATCCCGTCACCCGACTGCCCGGGGTCAGCCTGTACGGCAAGAGCTTCGAGTCTCTGTCCCCGACCCCTCAGCACCTTTCTCAGATCGATTTGCTTCTCTTCGACATCCAGGACGTCGGCGCGCGCTACTATACCTATGCCGCCACCATGGCCCTCTGCATGCGCGCCGCAAAGAAATCCCAGGTGAAAGTCGTCGTTCTCGACCGACCCAACCCGATCGGAGGCGTGCAGATCGAAGGGGGCGGTTTGGACCGAGGACTCGAAAACTTCTGCGCTCTGTATCCCATTCCCCAACGCCACGCGATGACCATGGGCGAGCTGGCGCGCCTGTACAACGACACCTTCGGCATCGGCTGCGACCTGGAGGTCGTGCCGTGCGAGGGCTGGCGTCGCGACTGGTACTACGACGAGTGCGATCTGCCCTGGGTGATGCCCTCGCCGAACATGCCGACCCTGGACACGGCCATCGTCTACCCCGGGATGTGCCTTCTGGAGGGCACCAATCTCTCCGAAGGCCGCGGCACGAGCCGGCCCTTCGAACTCTTCGGTGCCCCGTTCATCGACGCCAGGAGATTGGCCGACGAGCTTCGGCGCTACGATCTACCCGGTGTGATCTTCCGTCCCTGCGTGATCGAGCCAACCTTCCATAAATTCGCCGGACAACGCTCCGGCGCCCTGCAATTGCACGTCACCGACCGCCCGGCTTTTCAGGCCTACCGCACCGCCATGGCTGCTCTCGTCGCGGTAAGATCGCTCTGGCCCGATGCTTTTGCCTGGCGCACCGAGTCTTACGAGTTTCGTGACGACGTCCCGGCCTTCGATCTCCTGACGGGCACAGCAAGCGTCAGAAAAGCCATCGATAACGGCGAGGATATCGACAGCGTGATGCGAGTCGCCTGCACCGGGACAGAGGCCTACGATGCCGGTCGCAGCCGTGCGCTTTTGTACGACTGAGAGCGCTCCCAAGATCTGGGACCGAATCGTCAATATTCTGTAAGTGGCCTAAATAGATCCCGTACAAGCTTGCGGAGCGGTGAACGGTTCGTGGATATGAGCTTGATCGACGAGCTGGAAAAAGAGGGTTTCGTAAAGAAGCTGTATAAAGAATAACCTTACAGCCCCAGCTCCTTTTGCGCCTGCCTTAGGTAGCTTGAGTCCACGTATTTCTCGGGCGGGGGCAAAGGCTCCTTGAGGACGCCGTCACGGGCCTGGACCTCAAGGTTTACCTTTAGCCCTTCGAGCGTCACCGAACCATCGACCGGGAAGATCTTGTTCTTGGTAAAGTAGTCCACCCCCCTCCTCGCATAAGGGGGCTTCACGCTCATCTCCTGGGTGAAAAACTCCGCTGCCTGCTCGGGATGCTCGTGGACCCAGCGCAAGCTTCGGATGTGGGCCTTCAAGAATCTCACGACCGCGGCGCGGTTCTTCTCCGCCCAGGCCGGGTTAATATTGACGGCATTGAACTGATAGGTCGGAATGGCCTCGACCGTATCGCCCAGTCTGTTGAACCCCTGATCGATGGCGATGTCGGAATAGGGAATGCCCAGGACCGCCGCCGCTATGGCGCCGCTTTCCAACGCGCTCAAGCGCGCGGCGGTGCCCCCTGAGACCACCGCCAACGAGAAGTCCCGGGGATGGAGCAGCCCTTTGCTTTTGAGGTACGAGAGAAGGATCGACGTCGCCCCCCCTCGCAAGCCCGAGACCCCCACTCGCGCTCCCTTGAGCTCTTCGACTTTTTTGTAAGCCTTGCCCCCGACGAGGACGTAAGGAGCCGTATTGACCGTCCCGGCGATGACCTTGAGGTTCCCTCCCTTCTCGTTGAAGATAATAATGCCGTCGGGATTGAAATTGGCAAAATGAAGCTCTCCCGCGACCATGGCCTGGAGCTGAACGTCACTGCGGCCAATCAGGATAAGCTCGACCTGAAGACCCTCGGCATTATAGAAGCCTTTTTTCTGTCCGACATAAAACGGAAGGTAAAAGAGAGTCTTCGAGGTGATCCCGGCCTTGAGCGTTTGCGCCCCTACCCGTGAGGGACCGAGATCAAAGGCGGCAAAGACTAACAGGACTGTGACGAAAACCTTTTTCATGCAGCACCTCACCTCTTACGTAAATTTTCTCCTGAGACGGCTAAAGCAGGAAAAAAGTTTTACGATGCGCGGGCGGCCTCTTTCGAGACCTGCGTGACGCCTTCGGCCCTGAACAGCTTCTCCAAACACCACCGAGCCACCTCGCTCCCGGTGGCAAACCAAACCCCCTCATGTTGCTTCATATGCTGAATCAACCCCCGCAGGGCCTTCGCTCTCCCCGGCCTGCCCGAGATATAGGGATGGAACTGAAAAGGGCAAAAAGTGGGCGCTGATTTTGATTCCTCATAAAGCTCGTCAAAGAGAGCCTTCCAGATGGCCAGCGTATCATCCGGGTTCCCGGAATCCCTGTGACCGTAGGTCCTCCCGTCCCCAAACGGCTGGCGGGGAAGCTCCACGAGTTTTCGCTTGCCATCCTCCCACAGAAATGGAAGATCGTGGGAGAAGGAATTGCTGTTCCACAAAAACCAGTACTCCATGAGAAGCTCCAGGCTGTTGGGGCTCTGCGTGCACGATCGCCATCCCACGGGCCGCTTCCCAGATGTGCTGGCAATGATTTCCATCGTCCGCCGAATGACGTCCTTTTCTTCCTCCCTGGTTAGATCCCTCGCCACCTCGTGGTGATACCCGTGCCCGGCAACCTCATGCCCCTCCGCAACGATCGCCTTGACCGCACCAGGATACCTCTCGGCGATCCCGCCGCAGGTGAAAAACGTCGCCTTAACTCCTTCTTCCTCCAGGATCCTCAGGATCCTCCAGACCCCGGTGTTCGGACCGTATTCCGCCTGAGTGAATTCCTCATGGTTGATCTTGCCATCTTTAAGGGGCCTCACATCTTCCCCGCCCTGGAAATCGAAGGTCAAGGTCACCGCCAGCCGGCACCCGTTCGGCCAGGAAAATCTAGCTTCTCGATCTAAATGATGTTCATTTAGCATCGCAGATCCCTCCGATCGATAGCGGCTTCTGTCGAAGTCCCGAACAGCACCGTATTTACCACGCGAGCTCTCCGTTGCCAACCGTATGCCACCTTTTGCTGACCGTTTTTACACCAACGCAGAGATTGAAACCTCTACCACTTTAGAAGAAGACTCCGGCGTCTTGGGTGCTGCGCGGGAGCGGCAACAGGAGAGAGAAAACCAGCTTCATCGCCCAATTCGCGACTGCGGCCAGAATAAAAATGAAGAGGAGAAGCGAGTACATGTCGGCCATCCGAAACTGGCTGTAATACTCGACGATCATAAAACCGAGCCCTGCCTTGGCGACCTTCGTCTCGGCCAGCAGGGCTCCGGTCACCGAAGCGCCTAGACCGATCCTCACTCCGGTAAAGACATATCCTGTTATCGCCGGCAAATAGACCTTCGTAGCAAGCTGAAGCCTGCTCGCTCTCAGGGTGCGCGCCACATCGAGGTAAACCGGCTTGACTTCCCGCATTCCCGCAATCGTGAGAAGCACGATAGGAAAGAACGCTGCAATGGCTCCAACGGCAAGCTTCGAGCCCGTGCCGATCCCGAGAAACAAGATGAAGATCGGGAAGATGATGATCTTGGGAACTACGGCCAGATACAGAATGATCGGCTCCATAACCCGCATCAGACTTCGCTGGCTGCCGAAGATAACCCCTAGAGGAATCCCGCACAGCGCCCCGAGAAAAAGCCCTCCACCCACTTCATAGAGGCTCGCCTTCAGGTGGGGAATGAGAAGCGGCGTGGTCACGTATATCCAAAAAGATTGAAGGATTCCCACGACCGAGGGGAAGAGTTCGGGAAAAAGCAGGCCGGTCCTCCCGATCAGCTCCCAGACGATGACCGCACCCACCACAGTTAGGGTTTGGACTCCCGCCGGAGTCTGGACGCTGGCAGCCAAGGATGCGCCGGTTTGTTGCACCCCGTTCACACTTACCTCCGCACCAAAACCTCGGTCCGGTTGATCACATAGAGAAACATCACCGAAAGCAGGATTGTCCCGACCAATCCCGCATAGACCTCTCCCACCTCGAAACGAAAAGCTGCATCGGAAAGCCACATCCCCACTCCCCCTATCTGAACCACATACTCCAGCCCAAGGACAGACTTCAGGATGTAAGTTAGGCCGAGCCGGAAGCCGCTGAAAATCGTCGGCGCAACCGCGGGAAGGAGGATGTGACGGAACATCTGGCGGCGCGAAAGATTCATACTGGCCCCGACTTCCAGGAGCACAGGATTGACCTGCTGAAACGCGCTCTTCGTGTTCATGATGATCGGAATCAGGCCAAAGATGGAAGAGAGCGCGATCACCGCGGCACTCGTCCGCCCGAAAGTTACCAGAAAGATCGGATAGGCAAGGATGATGGGCGAGGAAAAAAGCGCGGCGAGAAGCATCTCGTAGCTTAGCGCCAAAGCAGAAAGCCCGCGAAAAGCCCCACCACTGTCGAGACCAGAAGAGCAAAGCCGATCTCGTATAGGGTCACCAGGGTCAACACCAGGGCTCTGCCATCCCAGATTTGGGACCACAGGACTTCCAAGGCCTGGAGAGGGGAAGCCATGAAGAATGGGTCGATCCACCGATACCTTACGGCTGCTTCCAGGGCGAAAAGCGCCGCAAGGATCATCAGGGTTCGCCAAATAGTCAGCTTGGTCTCCTGCCTCATCCTCGTGGCTCACACTTTCGGCGCCGAAGATCGGCCGGCGCTCACGGGAGATAGCTGAGATCGATCAACTTGGCGACCTCCGCCTGACTCAACGGCGCCTTCAAAAATTTAAACTGTACGGCATCCTTCATGGTCGTTTCGATCCCTTTGATGGGCTTAGCCGCCATCTGCGCCCTCGTGTAGAAATCCCAGGTCTTAAGGACAATAGCCTCAGGCAATTTAAGGTCGGCCCGTTTCATCCAGATCTTAGCCGTCTCCCTGGGGTTAGTGAACATAAAATCCAGTCCCTTCTGTTGAGCCCGCAGGAACCCTTTGAGCGCCTCAGGGTGTTTTTTTGCAAAATTGGCGTTGGCAAAGTGGATCCGCATAGTCAAATCCCTCAGCGCAATGATATCGGACCCTCGTAGGACAACTCGGAGCTCGCCCTTTTCCACACGGTCGAGCATAAAAGGTGCCACCGAACGCCGGTAAAGGCGTCGGGAAGCCCTCCGAGGGAGACAGCCACAGAAGGCTTAAGCCCCATCGCCTTGAGCTGATCCGCAAGAGCGAGAACTGCCATATGGCTGGATGACCCCGGAGTACTGAAGGCAATTTTCCTCCCCGCCACGTCTTCCAACTTACGGATCGGGGAGTTCGAGAGTGTGTACCAGAAGGTATCCATACCGGTAATCTCCGCGGCGACGATCGCGACGGGAGCCCCCTTCTCGAAGGCACCCAGCACGGCAAACAAGCCTGTTGCCATCGCGACATTGATGTCTCCGGATACCACCCCCTGCACAGTCTCTCCACCGCCTTTCGTGAATACCGGATCAATCTCGATACCAGCCTCTTTAAAGAAGCCCCTTTCTTCAGCGACGTAAACCGCGACGGCGACGCTGAAGAGCACCCGGTGAGGCAGACCCACGACGACCTTCAGCGGAGCTGCCAAAACGGAAGCTGCTGTGACGCTAAAAACACAAAGCCAAATAGCCATCAGGGTCAAAAACCTGAACCCTTTGGGTCCAAAGGCTATACGTTTCATGGGCACACCTCCTTAATCTCTTTTTTCCATCTGCTCAAACCCTTTTAAAGATTCCTCCCTGAGCGTTCCCCAGACTTGCCCGACGAGCCGGCCAAACCGCTCCGAGGCGATGATCGTGGAGTCTCTGGGGTGCGCCAGATCGATCTTAAAGACCGTCTTCACCTGTCCCGGCCGGGCGGTCATGACCATGACGCGATCGGAAAGCTGCACGGACTCGTTAATGTTATGCGTCACGAAGAGAATCGTCTGCCCCAGCTTGTCCCGTATCCGCAGAAGCTCTTCCCCGAGTATGATCCGAGTCTGCTCATCCAACGCGCCGAACGGCTCGTCCATGAGGAGGATCTTCGGCTCCATCACCAGCGCCCTGGCGATCGCGACCCGCTGCCTCATGCCTCCTGAAAGCTCCGACGGGTAGCGCTTCTCGAACCCCGAAAGACCCACCAGGCGGATCATCTCGAGCGCCTTTTTTCTGCGCTCGGCCGCGCCGATGCCGCGCATCTCGAGACCGAACTCCACGTTGCCGAGCGTCGTCCTCCACGGAAAGGTCGACTCCTCCTGAAATACCATGGCGATCCAGGGGTGCGGGCCCTCGACCCGCTCTCCCCCCACCCTGACTTCCCCGTTGTAAAGGGGAATCAATCCGCCAGCGATTCTTAAGAGCGTCGACTTGCCGCATCCCGAGGGCCCGATGATGGAAAAGAACTCCCCTTCTCGAACCTCAAGGGAAATATCGTCCAGAGCCCTTATCTGGAAGGCGCCGTCTTCGAGGGTGCCGAAGATTTTACTGACACCCCTGAGCATCAGCATGAGTAGAAGCTCCGCCGGGAAAAACCACAAGTGTCATAGGATTCAATGGAAGCCCGCTCCGGAATTCGAGCCGGACACTACCCCATTAAAAGGGAGAGGTCAAGAAGGCTGAGAACCCGAGCTTGTGACGAAGTTCGCGGGGTCGTAGGCGAGGATCGGCGAGAGCCAGCGCTCGACTTGTGCCATGGGCATCCCCTTCCGGCCCGCGTAGGACTGCGCCTGATCCCTGCCGACAGCGCTAACGGCGAAGTAGCGCGCTTCCTTGTTGGCAAAATAGAGACCGCACACCGAAGCAGCCGGAATCATCGCGAAATTCTCCGTGAGCGCCATTCCGATTTCCCGCTCCACATCCAGGAGGTCGAACAGAATCCGCTTTTCCGTGTGATCCGGGCAGGCCGGGTAACCCGGGGCGGGGCGAATCCCGCGGTACCTCTCGGCGAGCAGCTCCTCGTGGCTTAGACGCTCCTCTTTTCCATAGCCCCATTCCGCTCGCACCCTTTTGTGGAGATACTCGGCAAAGGCCTCCGCGAGCCGGTCCGCCAAGGCTTTGACCATGATCGCGTTGTAGTGGTCGTTTTGCCTCTCAAACCGCTCGGCGAGGTCGTTGGCGCCGTGGCCAGCGGTCAGCGCGAAGGCGCCGATAAAGTCCACAAAGGCTGACTCCCGTGGAGCGATGAAATCGGCCAGCGCGTACTGCGGCTTCCCTCTCTGGCTCTCCTTCTGCTGGCGCAGGGTGTGAAATCGGGCGAGCTCGCGCGATCTGTGCTCGTCGGCATAAAGGGCGATGTCATCGCCTTCGCTGTTGGCCGGGTAAAAGCCGTAGAGGGCGTGCGCCGCGAGCAGCTTCTTACCCACGATCTCGCTCAGCAACTCCTGGGCGCTGGCGAAAAGCTCTCGCGCCGCCTGTCCCCTGACCGGATCATCAAGAAGATCGGGATAGCGACCGCGGATCTCCCACGCGTGGAAAAATGGGGACCAGTCGATGTACGGCACGATCTGCTCGAGCGGGAAGTTCGCCAGTGTCCTTTTGCCGGTGAACTGCGGCACGGCAATCTGGGATTCGTCCCACTCGATGTGAATCTTTCGACGTCCTGCCTCCTCGTAGGTCAGCAAATCCGCCGATCAGGAGCGGGACCGTGAGCCCGCACCGCTCCATCTCCCTGGCCACGTGAACCATCTCGTCGAGAGAAGGCGTGATGAGCCCGCTCAAGCCGATGATGTCGGCCTTCTCCTGAATCGCGGTCTCGATGATCCGGTCGGCGGGCACCATCACCCCGAGGTCGATCACCTTGTAGTTGTTGCATCCCAACACCACCCCGACAATGTTCTTTCCGATATCGTGCACATCCCCCTTGACCGTCGCGAAGACGAGCTTCGCCCGATGATTGGTCTCAGCCGCCCCTGCTTTTTCCGCCTCCATGTACGGCGTCAGATACGCGACCGCTCTTTTCATCACCCGGGCGCTCTTCACCACCTGGGGCAGAAACATCTTGCCTTCGCCGAACAGATCGCCGACGACATTCATCCCGTCCATAAGCGGCCCTTCGATGATCCGAAGCGGCCGCTCGTATTTTTCGAGCGCCTCCCCTAAATCCTCGTCGAGGTAATTGTCGATCCCTTTGATCACGGCGTGGGAAAGCCGATGCTCCATATCCTCACCGCGCCAGGCCTCGACCTCCTCTTTGACCTCTCTCGGTCCCTTGACCCGCTCGGCAACCTCGAGCAGCCGCTCCGTGGCATCGGGCCGACGGTTGAAAAGGACGTCTTCGACGCGCTCGAGCAGGTCCTGCGGGACCTCCTCGTAGACGGCGAGCTGCCCGGCATTGACGATCCCCATATCCATCCCCGCCTGGATCGCATGGTACAAAAAGGCCGCGTGCATCGCCTCGCGCACGACATCGTTGCCGCGAAAGGAGAAAGAGAGGTTGCTGACTCCGCCGGAGATGTGGCTGCGGGGAAAGAGCTGGCGGAGCTGCTTGGCTGCCTCGATGAAGTTGATGGCGTAGTCGTTGTGCTCCTCGATACCCGTCGCCACCACGAGAATATTGCTATCGAAGATGATATCGCTCTCATCGAAGCCGATCTCCGAGGTCAAGATGCTATGGGCTCGCTTGCATATCGCGACCCGGCGCTCCACGCCGGTTGCCTGCCCCGCCTCGTCAAAAGCCATGATGACGACCGCCGCCCCGTAGCGCTTAACCAGTTGGGCCCGGCGCCTGAATTCTTGCTCCCCCTCCTTGAGCGAGAGCGAGTTGACCACCGATTTTCCCTGCACGCATTTGAGGCCGGCCTCGATGACCTCGAAATTCGAGCTATCGATCATGACGGGCACCCGGGCAGTTTCCGGATCGGCCGCCGCATGGCGCAAAAATTCCGCCATCGCCGCGACCGAATCCAGCATCGCCTCGTCCATGTTCACGTCGATGATGTTGGCGCCGCCCTGAATCTGCGCGCGGGCGATCTCCAGGGCCTCTTCGTACTTTTTCTCGCCGATCAGCCGCGCAAACCTGCGCGAGCCGGCCACGTTGGTCCGCTCGCCGATCATAATGAAGTTGGAGTCGGGACGGATGGTGAGCCGCTCCAGACCGCTCAGGTGCGTAAAGCCGTCGGTCTCGGGAGGAATGCGGGGCCGGGCAGCCCTCAACGCCTCAGCCAACGCGGCGATGTGCTCGGTCGTCGTCCCGCAGCAGCCTCCCGCCAGATTGACCCACCCCTCCTTCGCCCACTCGCCCAAGGCCGTGGAAAACTCCTCCGGCCCCATGTCGTAGCCGCCGAACTCGTTGGGCAAGCCGGCATTGGGATAGGAAAAAGTACAGAGGGAGGAGAGACGTGACAGCTCCCCCACGAAGGGGCTCATCTGGTGCGGCCCCAGAGCGCAGTTGATCCCGACGGCGAGGAGCTCCGCGTGGCCGATGGAAGTGAGGAAGGCCTCCATCGTCTGGCCGGAAAGGGTGCGACCGCTGCGGTCCGTGATCGTCACGGAGGCAAGCACCGGCCATCGCGCCCCGCGCTCGTCAAAGATCTTTTCGATCGCAAACAGGCAGGCTTTCAGGTTCAGCGTGTCGAACGTCGTCTCGGGTAAAAGAAGATCCACGCCGCCGTCGAGCAACCCGCGGACCTGATCGCAATAGGCGTGCACGAGCTGATCGAAAGTCACCGCCCGGTAGCCCGGGTTGTTGACGTCCGGCGAGAGCGAGGCGGTGCGGTTGGTCGGGCCGATGGCTCCCGCTACGAAGCGAGGCTTCTCAGGGTCCTTCTTCGTCATGGCTTCGGCCGCCTGGCGCGCGATCTTCGCCGCGGCCACGTTGAGGTTGTAAACCTCGGCCTCCAAACCGTAGTCGGAAAAAGAGATGGCGTTGGCGTTGAAGGTATTGGTTTCGATAATGTCCGCGCCCGCCTCGAGGTAATCCCGATGAATCCTCGTGATTGCCTCCGGTTGGGTGAGTGAAAGCAGATCGTTGCAGCCCTTCAGCGGACGCGGATGCCCGGCAAAGCGCTCGCCACGGAAATCTTTCTCGTCGAGCTTTAGGGACTGGATCATGGTCCCCATAGCGCCGTCCAAAAGCAGGATCCTTTCGGTAAGGAGTCGTCGAAGTGTGCGTTCGGTTTCTACCACTACCACTTCCTATGAGCACTCGAATCACAAAATATTATAGGTATTCGGATGGGCCTTCAAGCCGCGCGCTTTGCGCTCGTCCGGCCGGGATGGTATAGGCAAAGGGCACTATGGACGGCAAAAGGTTTCTCGAGACGATCCAAAAACGGCGAAGCGTCAGGGTCTACAAGTCCGGCAAGGTCACAGAGCCCGAGCTGGGCCTGATCCTAGAGGCGGCCCGCTGGGCGCCATCGGGAGCCAACACCCAGCCGTGGGAATTCGTCGTGACTCGCGACCGCGCCAAGATGAAGCGCGTGCGGGAGATTTACGATAACGAATGGAAGCGGCACAAGCGCGAAGATCCGGTCCATTACAAAGGGCTCTACTTGACTACCCGCCAACCGGGTGACCGGGAGAAGCTGTTCCAGGCGAGCGTCGCCAATGCGGTGGAGCATATGATGCTCATGGCCGCGAGTCTGGGCTTCGGAACCGTGTGGGTTTCCGTGCGCGAAGAAGTGGAGCCCGAACTCCGAGAGCTTTTCCACGTGCCGGAACCGCTTCGTCTTCTCTGGGTGGTGCCCGTCGGTCATGCCCGCAACTGGCCCAGGGCCAAACCGCGGCGCCAAGTCTCCGATTTCACGCACCAGGAAATTTACAACCCGAAGAAACTTCGAGACGAGGCGCAGATTCGCGCCTGGCCGAAAGGCTAAATCTTTTGGAGTCCAGAGGATGTGTGCGATCTATGAGCCTCGACGAGAGCTTTGATTTGTCCCGAAAAGCTCTGCACCCCGCGAGGAGCCTCCATGGCTGCCCTCCCTTTCTTCTCGGCCATACTTTGACCTTTTGAGAATTCTCAAAAGCCGTCGGAAGGATTAGGGTCGCGTCTTGTACCTTGTATTGGGATCGATTTACAAGGTTCGGGATGAACTAGCCCCGGTTTAGGGAAATTTAAAGGGCCGGGCTCTTTTCATCCAACTCACGGCATCACCTCGGAGCGTTGTCTATTCGCCGCGGTCATGAAGGCAGACGCCGCGCTCGTGGCTTCTTGGTGACCTAGCACCGAGAACGCTACGACGGCGCGTCCGCCTGCGTCAAGGAATAGCTGGTGCTGCGCCCGCCGCCGGGGTTCTTGGCAAGAATGCCATGATTAACGAGGTCGAGGATGTCACGTAAGGCTGTATCCTGCGAACATTTGGCAATTTTCGCCCATTTGGATGAGGTCAGCTTGCCTTCAAGCCCGTCCAGCAGCTTGTTCAGCATCAGACGCTGGCGGTCGTTGAACGACGTGTCCGCATGCCTTTCCCAAAAACGTGCTTTATGGAGAACGCTGCTAAGCGTATCTTCTGTACCGTCAAAGGCGCGGTCGAGACAACCGAGAAACCATTCCAGCCAGGGCGTAATATCAAGGCCGCCTTTCTGCGTTTTCTCCAAGATGTCGTAATAGGTCTTTCGTTCAATCCCGATCTGCGCCGACATACTATAAAAACGCTGCGAGCTCTGTTCCGAACGGGCCAGAGCCATATCAGCGATCGCGCGCGCGATGCGACCATTTCCGTCCTCGAAGGGATGAATGGTCACAAACCACAAATGAGCAAGCCCGGCCCGCAGGACAGGATCCGTATCATCCGTGCCATTGAACCATTTGAGAAACAGTGTCATCTCTCTCTTAAGACGCTTTGCTGCAGGCGCTTCAAAATGCACACGCTCCCGTCCGACCGCGCCGGAAACAACCTGCATCGGTCCCTTGGCATCATCGCGCCACCGGCCGACTGCGATCCTCCTCATGCCACTGTAGCCCGTGGGAAAAAGCGAGGCATGCCAGCCGACCAATCGTTCGGCGGTCAGCG
>JACPAM010000160.1 GCA_016180805.1 Deltaproteobacteria bacterium
CGCACTGCGATGCCCCTGCTTAGTTCAAGGTACTCCTCCATGGCGCTCGCCAGAACGTTCATCTTAAATTTATCGCGGGCCAAGATGGCTGAAGGAAGAGATATCGCCGCTGCCTGGATGGTCCCACTCACCAAGCTTTGAAACGGGCTGCCGGTAATGATGACGGTAATGTCCTTTTCCGGATCTAATCCGCCCTTGCGCAGAAGCCGGGCTGCGGCCACGTGTGGGGCGTTGCCCCGGCTGGCGGTGCCATAGAGCTTTCCCTTGAGATCGGCGATGGACTTAATTTCAGGCCTGGCTGTGAGCCAGTAAAGGGGTCGCTTCCAACTGATAGACAAGACCTTAAAGGGGATATTGCCCCGCTCAATCGCACGAATGGTCGACGCCACGTTGCTTACGGCCTGAACATCTCCCGCCATGGCGGCTGCAACGGCGACGTTCCCCCCAACCATGACGAGTTGCGCATCCAGCCCCTCTTCGCGGAAAAACCCCCGCACTTTGGCGACCTGAAGGTCGATGGAGAGAATGCTTGGGATGGGATAGGTGATGACAGCCTTTGATAGCGCCTGCGCTAAGCCGGTGCGGGGAAGAGCCGCCACGAGAAGGCAGCACAGAAGCGTTCCCAGTAACAGAGAGAATTTAGCTCGGTTCATTTTTACCTCCCTCTCGGCCCGCTACCGGGTGCTTGGATTTCCCGCGGGTGCCACCTGGACCCCGCGCAAGCCGGCGCGCTCGATTGCCCGCTGCACCAATCCTGAGGCCTTGGCTTCTTCGATGAAATCGCTGATGTAGGCGAGACGTCCGGCGTGACCCTTCGGAACCAACATCGCGTAGAGGATGACCCCGAAACGGTCCTCCAGTACGCGAGAGCCGGCCAGTCGGGCCGAAAGCCCGAGCAGCGCTGCGCGGGGGCCTGCTAACACGTTGGCTTTTCCAGCGCGCAGCAGGTCGAAAGCGGCGGCCATGGCGTCGGCGCGCACCAATTCAGCTCGCTTCAGCATGCGGCTCAGAACGAGGTCCGTGGTGGCCCCGCGCTCGACCGCGATGCGAACCCCGGGCTGGTTCGCGTCGGTGACGTTGCGGATTGAGGAGCCAGCCGGCACCAGATAGGTGTCGTCAATTTGCATATACGGGTGCGAGAAGTCTGCCACAGCGGCTCGAGCTGGGTCGACCGCTAAAAACGCTACGTCCCACGCGCCGTCCTTGAGGCCTTCGAGGACCCTTGCAACGCCTGAATATTCGACCGGTAGGACCTCAACCCCGAGGCGTGTTGCGAGCGCGCGAGCGAGGTCGATTGCCACGCCTCGTAACTCACCAGTCCCTGGGTCCTTCGTGGCGAATGTTCGCAACAAGGCCAGCCCCACTCGAACTCTACCCGCCTGGACGAGATCCGCGACCCGCGGGTCGGGCACCTGCTGGGCATTCACGATTTGCTCTCCGATGAACCCCATCGCGATTGCAAGGGCCAAGGTCAGCGCCAACATCAGAGCTGTTCGTCTCATAGCTACCTTCCTTTTTCAAATTGGGGTCATTCCCCTTCAGTTCCCTTTGACCGCGCGGTAGGCCGCCTCGATATTGTTGGGGAACCGCTCCTTGCGGCCCCAGTCGTCGTACTCGGGCATCTTGAGCTCTTGTTTGATCTGGTCGAGAGACTTGCCCTCGCGCACCATTCTTTCCACTCTTTCCAATAGCAACGTGTAGAACCGTTCCGTGTCGTCGAAGATTTTAGTCGTTCCAGGGGGACCGTGACCCGGGACTACGACCTCAGGATTCAGGGACTTCATCATCTTCAAGGCGCTCAGAATTGCCGGGATAGAAACGAAAGGCCGGAGATTGTTGTAACTCTTCACGATAGCTGCCGCTGCGGAGAAAAGGACGCGCTCCTTGGGAAGCCAGATCGCCGTGTCGGACTCGCTGTGAACGTCCTTTAGATGCATGAGTTCAAATGTCCGTTCTCCCAGACGGAGCGTCATCTTGTCTTTGTACTCGACGTGCGGCGTGATCAGTCGATAACCTTGGGATGCCTCGGGGAATTTTGCTGAAAGCTGTTCTACGCGCTTGAGATCGTAAATCTTCTTCATCGACTCCGTTGCTCCCTGCGCTCCGATGATAATCGCTGGAGGAGAAAAGACGAAATGGCCCGTAGTGTGGTCATTATGTGGCTCCGTGTTGATCAGCAACCGAATTGGCTGCGACGTGAGCTGCTTGACAGCCTTCATGACCGCATGGGAATCGGGCGGATTCAGCCCGCTGTCGATCAGCACCACACCTTCCTGCGTTAGGATAATGCCGATGTTTGAAATAAGGGGGTTCGCGGCATGCACAAAGATCCCCTCTTTGATCTTCTTGAAATGCGGGCCGAGATCCTGCGCCGGCAGATATGAGGCGAAAATTAAAAGGGAAGCGACGAAAAGAAAAATTGTTGTCTGTAAAATTTGCTTCATTTTGCACCTCCTTTATTTGTGTTCTTCCAAAAACGCAATTCTTTGCAAAGCAAGCATCGCGCCAAACCCGGAAGATCGGCCTCCACTTAGGTAACGCGCTGAATTAGCGGGAGAATTTCTGGCGGGGGTTTCGATCCAGCCTGCGAGAGCACAGAAAAAGGAAGATTTATCTTACTTCCCGGGAAGAAAAATCTTCCCCGCCGAAACTTTCGTTTGAGCTTTGGGCGTGTAGTGGCTGCCTTCTTCTCACTTCCACAGCGTAATCAGAAGCACTCCGGCGATGATCAGACAAGCGCCCAACACAATTCTCAGCGTTACCCTCTCGACATCGCGCAAAAAAAGCGCGCTGAAGATCAAGGCGAAAAAGGGACCCGTGCTGCTGATGGGAATCACCACGGTCACCTGACCCAAATCCAAGGCGTAATAGATCGAGACCATCCCCAGACTGATTGTCACACCGGCAGGAAGGTAATAAACCAGGCATTCCTTATTGAGCCTGAGCGTCTCCGTCCTCTTTCCGAAAGCCCAAACCGTCAACAGCGAAACCACGAACGACGAGGTGGCCGTGACCGCGGCGGCCAAAAAGGGATGGGGCACCGCGGCCAGACCGAATTTGCGCAAAACCTGCGAAAAGCCCGCCAGAAGCGAAGCTACAATGGGGTAAAAAACGTACAACGGGCGGATGTTTTTGACCGAGTCAGCGCGCTGGGAAAGCAGCGTGATGCCGATGATGATAAGCAAAGTGGCGAAAAAAATGGGCATCGTTATTCGCTCGCCTAACAGTAGGATCGCAAACAGGGCGCTGAACAGCGGTGTGCTGGCGCGGATCGGATCGGTGATCGCGATGCCCAGGTGCTCGATCCCCTTGTATGTCAGAAAGCGGGTCAGCCCCGGTTGAAACAGTCCGACCAGGACGAAGATGAAGATACCGGCGCGGGTCAAAGAGTCTAGGGGCACGTAGATAACCGAGACCCCCCATAAGACGACGACGTTGATGGCGAGGCTGACCACCACGGCAGTGGCCGGATTGGAATAACGGAGCCCTTTCTTCGTGAGCATGTTGTGAAAGGCAAAGAGGAAGGCGTTGGCGAGGGCGAAAAGCTCGGCGGGCATGAAATGTTTTAGCGTATACCGGCTTTTTGAACAAAGAGCAATCAAGAACCCCGCAGATGATAGTCGACGCGATATTGCTAAGGCCCATCTCTTCTGCCAGACTCAAAGTTCCCATCTTGCCATGAGGACGAAGACCGCGATCATCTCCATTGAGGCTCTCAGTGCCGAGGCTGTGCCTGATCTCGCCCGAGCCTTAAAGGCCGTCCCCGGCGTTCACAGCATCGACTTCAGCCTCGAACGAAGCGTGGCCGTGGTGGAATTCGATCCGAACAAGTCGAATGTCGATGACTTTTTGCGGGCGGTATTGAAGGCAGGATACAAGGTACTTTGAATCGTGTTCGTGGCTCGTGATCGTGGCTAGGGATTGGTACTTAATCGAACACGACAACCGAACACGAGCACGCCCTAGTCGCCGGCGACCGTCAGGCGGGAAATCTTGACAGTTGGAGCCGAGATCCGATCCCTCATCTCCAGATCATTGCCTACCATCTCGATGTTTTGCAGCATCTCCTTTAGGTTGCCTGCGATGGTTACTTCCTCGACTGGATAGGCCAATTCGCCCCTGTCGATCCACAGGCCCACCGCTCCTCGCGAATAGTCGCCGGTCACCAGATTCACGCCGAAGCCGATCAATTCGGTCACGTAAAAACCCTCCCGGACGGAGGCGAGGATATCCTCTGGCCGGTGCGGCCCCGGCGCCAGATAGAAATTGGTCGGGGCCACGCCGGGAGGCTCCCCGACTGAGCGCGATGCGTTTCCGGTAGAGGGAAGCCCCAATTTTCTGCCGCTATAGGTGTCGAGCAGATAACTTTGCAAGACGCCTTTTTCGACAACGGTCTTTTTTCGTGTGGCAAGCCCTTCGGCATCAAACGGCTTCGAGCCCAGGCCGCCTGGGATCGCTCCGTCGTCGATGACGCTGACTTGCTCCGAGGCAATTCTCGCGCCGAGCTGTCCCGTTAAAAAGGAAGCGCTTTTGTAGAGCGAATACCCGGAAAGCGCCGCCGATAGCTGCCGCAGCAGCGAGGCGGCGGTCTCGGGTTCGAAAATCACAGGAACCTCTCGGGTCTTCACCTTGCGCGCCCCTAACCGCCGCACGGCGCGCTCGGCGGCCTTGCGGCCGACGCTCTCGGGCGAATCGAGGCGGGAAAATTTTCGCTGCGAGGAATACCAATAGTCGCGCTGCATCGATCCGTCAGTCGCCGCGACGGGGATCACCGAGACGCTGAACGAGGAACCCTGATACTCGCCCGCAAAGTCGTGACTGTTCGCATAGATGAGCCGCCCGAACTGGTTCGAGAACTCGGCGCCCTCGGAGTTGGTGATGCGGGGGTCACAGTCCAATGCCGCTTTCTCGGCCTCCAGGGCGAGGCGGGTTCTTTCCTCCACGGACAGGGACCGCGCGGCGACATCGCAAAGGTCCAAGTCCGGCACAAAAGTCGCCAGCTTCTCCCGCTCCGGCAAGCCGCTGTATTCGTCGCGGGCGGTTGCGCGCGCCATCGCGCACGTTACCTCGATCAACCGTTCCATTGAGGTCCTGGATATGTCCGAGGTGGAAGCCGAAGCGGAACTCTTGCCGAAAAAGAGACGCAAGCCCAATCTCTTTTCCTGCGCCTGGCTGATCTTCTCGACCTCACCCAGACGCACCGAAACGAAGAACGAATCGCTCTCCGCCATGATCACATCCCCGCCGGCAGCCCCTTTCGCGCGCGCTCTCACGAGAATATCGCGCGCCAGCTCCTGCGTTAATTCTAAGCGTTCCATAAGCTCCGATCTCTTCGTTCAAATGGTTCCAGCCGCTCAAGTGGTTCAACCCCCTCCTTCATCCTCCCCCGCGACGCGGGGGAGGAAAGAGGTGGGGGCTTGAGCGTTTTGAACGTGTTGAACGTCTTGAACTCTAATTATTGCGACGCCGTTCCACCAACGGTCAATCCATCGATCTTAATGGTAGGAAGCCCCACGCCAACGGGAACCGACTGCCCGTCTTTGCCGCAGGTCCCGATCCCCTCATCTAGTTTGAGGTCCGTGCCGACCATGGAGACGCGGGTGAGAACATCCGGACCGTTGCCGATCAGAGTGGCGCCCTTGACCGGCCGAGTGACCTTGCCGTCTTCGATCAGATAGGCCTCGCTGGCGGAGAAGACGAACTTACCGTTGGTGATATCCACCTGCCCTCCCGCGAATGCCACCGCGTAGAGACCTTTCTTGACCGAGCGAATGATCTCTTGCGGCGGCGTGTCCCCCGCGAGCATGAAGGTGTTCGTCATGCGCGGCATGGGAATATGCGCGTAGCTTTCGCGCCGCCCGTTTCCCGTCAGCGCCATCTTCATCAAGGCCGCATTCAACCGGTCCTGGAGATAGCCTTTCAAGACGCCTCTTTCGATGAGAACCGTCCGGTGGGTCGGCGTTCCCTCGTCGTCCAGATTGAGCGAGCCCCGGCGCGATGGGATGGTCCCGTCATCCACCACCGTGCACAGCTCCGAGGCGACTTTCTCACCGATACGATCCGTAAACGCAGAGATCTTCTTCCGGTTGAAGTCGGCTTCGAGACCGTGGCCGATCGCTTCGTGGAGCAGTATGCCCGGCCAACCCGGACCCAAAACCACATCCATCATTCCCGCCGGCGCATCCTCGGCGTGGAGGTTGAGCAGAGCCTGCCGGACCGCCTCCCGGGTATACCGCTCGTAGTCCTTCGTCGCGGTAAAAAATTCGAATTCCACCCTTCCCCCGCCGCCGAACGTCCCCATCTGGCGGTTCCCCCGTTCTTCCGCGATGCACGTGACGTTGAGGCGGCTGAGCGGCTGAATATCGCCGACCACCCACCCTTGAGAGGACGCGATGAGAACGGCCTTGTGTTCGCTCGCAAACGATACGAAAACCTGCTTGATCCTCGAATCGAGGCCGCGCGCCAGCCGGTCCATCTCGTAGAGAAGCTCGATCTTCCTTTCCAGCGCAATCTCCGTGGTCGGCTTTTTCACAGGATAAAGATCGTGCGCTGGCGCGCGGCCGCCACCCACGGAGACGGGAAGCGGCGCTCCCCGGTCGTGCGCGATGTATTGCGCGGTTCGGGCGGCCAGCTCGAGCTTCTCGATGGTAATGTCGTCGGTGTAAGCATAACCGGTTTTGGACTCGGCCAGGACCCGCACTCCGACACCGTTGGCCGTGGATTGAGAGGCGCCCTTGACCATCCCCTCTTCGAGGCTCAACGCCTCATTGACCCGATACTCGAAATAGAGATCGGCATAATCGGACTTCTTCTCCAAGGCCTTGCCCAGCACGCGGTCGAGATCCCGCGAGGAAATGCCAAAATGGCGATCAAAGAAGGACTCAACCGCAATGATCTCTTGCGCCACGTTTCTCTGCCTGACTGGAATGTTCGTTTTTCACGAGCTCCGCCGGGAACTCACCCCTCCGTGCGGTTCCCTTTTGCTCGATGGCAAAATAGTGTATACGTAAAAACGATCTCGAACAACCGTCGGAGGGGAAATCCAAACGGAGGTGGAGCCGTGGCGAAGAAGATAGTTCACGTGGTCGGCACCGGAACCATCGGGGAGCCGTTGATTGGGATTTTGTCCACCTTCCACGAGCCCTTCGGTATCGACGAGGTCACCTTCCACAAGCGCACCCCG
>JACPAM010000161.1 GCA_016180805.1 Deltaproteobacteria bacterium
AACCGTGAGGAAGCGAAGAACATTACCGAGGAGTTTAAAGAAAGGCTCTCCGGCGTCGCCCGGGAGATCGAGAGGATGCGAAGGGAGCAGCAGCCGGAAAAGCAGCCGTAGTTCAATCTTTATTTCGCGAATGTATAAACCTTGCCGATCTCCGGATTCAAAAAGGTGACTGGGAGGCCGAGCTTCTTGATTTCGGCTTCACCCTCACCCTACCCTCTCCCTTGAAGGGAGAGGATCAAAGGTGAGGGTCTAAAAATTTCAAATCTGTTTGGTTAGCTTTTACCTAATATGACGACCCGCTTCGACTTGGCGAGCTTCCTGCAAAGACTTCTCTCTTTGCCTACAGCACCGTTTCACGAGCGTTTTGTGAGTTCCTTTTTGCGCGCGGAGCTGAGAAACGCGGATATCGACTTTTTATTGGATGCATGCGGGAACATCATCGCCGGTTCTCTGGGACAGGGACCTGTCGTGGCCTGTGTGGCACATATGGACCATCCGGGGTTTGAGATCGTCGAGGGCGGAACGGAAAGGGTCGTTGCTGATTGGTACGGCGGGGTGGACCCGAAATATTTCATCGGTAGCCGCGTCGTCATCTATGACCAGGAGTCAGGCGCCGTACGAGCCCGCGGCGTCGTCGAAGAGATTAGCAAAGACGCTCAGGGTCGGGTCGAGAGGATGAAGCTGAAAGTTATGGGGCGGGTCGAGCCAGGGGATTTTGGCACATGGGACTTGGTCCCCTTCCGGCAGCGCGGGGAGATGATCTTGACCAAAGGGGCAGATGATCTCGTGGGGTGCGCGGTCATTCTCGCCGCCTTACAGGAGTTGAAAGCAAGGGGGGTCGAAGGGAAGCTCGGCGCTTTTTTCACGCGGGCCGAAGAGCAGGGGTTCGTCGGGACTCTGGGTATGATTCGGAGGGGGTCGGTTCCAGCTTCGACCAAGGTGATCTCGGTTGAGACCAGCAAGGCCTTGCCCGGAGTGGTCTTAGGCGGCGGCCCGGTCATCCGGTTGGGCGATCGGATAAGTGTGTTTCATCACGAGATGATACTTTTCATGGATTACGTGGCGGCGGAAGTTAAGAAAAAAGACGCGCAATTCGCCTTTCAGCGAAGGGTCATGGATGGTGGAACATGCGAAGCTACGCCCCATACATTAGCGGGTCATATTGCCGGGGGAATCGCGGTGCCGCTTCACAACTACCATAACCAGGGGAAAAGACGGATCGGGCCAGAGGGCGTGCATCTGCGGGATGTCGAGGGCGCCGCGAGGCTTCTGGTTGAAATGATAACCCGGATCGATGAGTTTACCGGGCCGGCGAAGCGCGTCCTCGAGCGATTCGAAAGCACATGGGAGAAGTATGGACCACGCCTTCAGAAAGACACCCAGGACACAAAGGGATGAGCATTGCGGAGTTTTAGACCCTCACCTTTGATCCTCTCCCTTCAAGGGAGAGGGTAGGGTGAGGGTAAGAATCGCCAATTCGTAGGGGTTTTGATAAGCGGGCACGGTCTGTTATTATAAAAACTAGCATTTCAATGGCGTTGGTTTTCCCTGAGCTAAAGGTTTTGGTGAGAGGCGGAGGCGAGATGGCCAGCGGTATCGCCCATCGCCTCTATCTTTGCCACATGAAGGTCGTAATTACTGAGACGTCTGCTCCGACGACCGTCCGCCGCACGGTGGCCTTCGCCGAGGCAGTCTTTCAAGGGAGCCACACCATAGAAGGGGTTCAAGCCGTCAAGGTCTCCGCTCCCGAAGAGGCGTACCGGGTTTGGGAAAGAGGCGGGATTCCGCTTTTTGTTGATCCCGACGCCTCAGTCCGAGCGGCGCTACGGCCGGCGGTGGTTGTGGATGCTATTATGGCCAAACGGCACACCGGGACCGGTAAATCCTTTGCGCCGGTTGTCATCGGTGTGGGGCCCGGATTTGACGCCGGCGTCGACGTCCATGCCGTCGTGGAAAGCAACCGCGGGCACAATCTCGGACGGGTCCTGTGGCAGGGGCAGGCGGAGCCGGATACGGGTATCCCGGCCCCGGTGGCTGGATATACGGATCAACGAGTCCTGCGGGTTCCCCGTAGCGGCCTCTTTCGCGCCCTGCGCGATATCGGCGATCCGGTCGACCCGGGGGACGTCGTGGCTCAGGTGGACGGCTTGCCTATCGAGGCCCGGATCAAAGGCGTGCTGCGCGGCCTTCTGAAGGACGGTATTCCAGTCGAGGAGGGGATCAAAGCAGGCGACATTGATCCCCGGGGTAAAAGGGAGTATTGTTACCTGATTTCGGATAAAGCGAGGGCCATCGCCGGTGGAGTCCTGGAGGCGATTCTTCACTCCCTGAAGGATCTCCATCTCCCTTCCATTTGAAATCGGTCTCATTCCACAGCCAATGCGAGGACTGGGTGAATCCAAAGAAACTTACCATTGAAACGATTCAGGACGCCCTGCGCGCGCACCAGTATATCTGCGATCGCTCGCTGGCCACGGTGGTTTACCTTTCCATCGCCATGGGCAAGCCCCTGCTTTTGGAGGGGGAGGCGGGCGTGGGCAAGACCGAGGTCGCCAAGGTGTTGGCCGAGGTCATGGAGACGAAACTGATCCGCCTCCAGTGCTACGAGGGTCTGGACGCCAACACCGCGCTGTACGAGTGGAACTATCCCAAGCAGATGCTTCGCATCAAGCTGGAGGAGGTGCAGCGCGGGGACCGCGAAGCGGTGGAAACCGAGATCTTCAGCGAGGAATATCTGGTCAGGCGGCCCCTGCTCGAGGCGATTCAAAGCGATGGCGTGACACCGCCGGTGCTGCTGATCGACGAGATCGATCGCGCGGACATGGAGTTTGAGGCCTTCTTGCTGGAGGTTCTCTCCGATTTCCAGATCACGATTCCGGAGATCGGCACGATTCGCGCCAAAAAGCGTCCCTACGTCTACCTGACCTCGAACCGAACGCGGGAGATCCACGACGCGCTGAAGCGACGCTGTCTCTATCACTGGATCGATTATCCCTCGTTGGAGAAAGAATACGAAATTGTGATGACCAAGTTTCCCCAGGTCGAGTCCCTCCTGGCCAAGCAGATCTGCGCCTTCATGCAGCGCGTGCGCGAGATGAACTTTTACAAGCGGCCGGGGGTTGCCGAAACCCTCGATTGGGCTTCGGCTCTGATGGCTCTCAACCGGCACGAGCTGGACGAGGCCACGGTCAACGAGACGATGGGGTGCGTCTTCAAGTACCGCGAGGATTTGCATCGTTTGGAGGAGGAGCTCAGCAGCAAGCGGTTGGACTTGAATCAAATGCTGAAGGCGCCGACGGAGCTTCAGGCCTAAGTGATCATGGAAGTTACGGCAGAAATCATTCAGGATGCGGTAGCTCGCTATGCCGCAGTGCGGGGACAGGGGACGCTGGCCAACCTGCTCGCCTTCGCCCGGGTCTTAAAGCAGTTGGGGATCAAGGTCGGCATGAGCCAGGTGATCGACGCGAGCCGCTCCTTGGGGTTTGTAAACCTCGCCTCGAAGTCGGATTTTCGCGCCGCGCTTCGCGCCAATCTGGTTTCGGAGAAAGACGACATTGCGCTGTTCGAGCGGGTCTTCGAATTTTTTTGGCAGGATGACCATCCGGAGCGGCCGACCGTCGACGTGGTGACCCCGCCCATGGTGTCGGGAGAGCGCGACGGTTGGGCCGATGGGGAAGAGGGGGGTGTGGAGGAGTTGCTTGCGCAGGGCCAGAGCCCCGAGGCGCAGCCGGAGCCGGACGAAGAGCCTTTTTCCGTGCCGACCTACAGTCCAAACGAGATCCTGAGCCGGAAGGACTTTAGCGAGATGGGGATTGAGGAAAGTCGGGCCGTCGCTCGCGCGATCCTGATGATCGCAAACAAGATCGCCACGCAGGTGAGTCGGCGCAAGAGGCGTGCTACCAAGGGCGAAAGCATCGATCCGCGCTGGACGATGCGCAAGAGCATCAAATACGGGGGCGAGATCGTCGAACTCGTGGCGCGAAAGCGCAGGATCAAGAAAACCCGTGTTGTCTTGCTCTGCGACGTGAGCGGCTCGATGGACTGCTACAGCCGCTTTCTGATCCAGTTCATGTACGGTCTCCAGAACGAGCTGTGGGGGGTCGAAACGTTTGTTTTCAGCACGTCGCTGAGCCGCATCACGCACCTGATCCGGAGCAAGGACATCGCCGGCGCCCTGGACAGGATCTCGAATGCGGTTTTGGGCTGGTCGGGCGGGACGAATATCGGCCGCTCCCTTCAGACCTTTAACCAGGATTTCGCCCCCGCCTTGGTCAGCCATCGAACGGTAGTGGTCATTATCAGCGACGGCTGGGACCGGGGGGATGTGCGTGTACTGGAGCGGGAGATGCGACGGCTCAAAGCTCGGTGCCGCAAGATCATCTGGCTCAATCCGCTCCTGGCCAGTGAGCACTATGAGCCGCTGTGCAAGGGAATGCAGGCGGCGCTTCCGTACCTGGATTACTTTTTGTCGGTGCACAATGTTCATAGCCTTGTTGCCCTGGGGCGAACGCTGCAAAGATTGGTGGCGTAATTAAGAGCCTTTGAGGATAAGCGTTTTAACGATTCAAGGCAAAATGCATAATGCAAATTGAAAAATGCAAAATGAATGAAAAGCGCGCTCAATTTTGACTTTTGCAGTTTGCAATTTTCATTTTGCAATAGGCTGAAAGCTTCTTGCGGGAGGTGATCTCGTATGGATACGATTTACGATCAGGTCAAAGAGTTTTTGGACAAAGGCGAGACCGTGGCGGTGGCCACGATCGTCTCGACGAAAGGCTCCACCCCGAGAGAGGTGGGAGCGAAGATGGTGGTTACCGCGTGGGGGGAGATTCTGGGAACGATCGGTGGGGGTTGCGGCGAGGCGGACGTGCGGCGCGAGGCGATCGAGGTCATTCGGACACGTAAGCCGAGGACCGTGCGGGTGGACCTTTTGGACGACATCTCTTCTGATAGCCCCGCGGTTTGTGGCGGGATCATGAATGTCTTTATCGATCCGTGGTGGAAGGAGAAAGAAGGTTAAAGGGTTGAAGGGTTCAAAAGTTCAAGCGTCAAAACCTTAAACCCTGGAACCTTTGAACGTTCGAAGAGCTGCATCGAAGCAAGGTATGGATTCGTTAGCTGAGGAACTGATCCAGATTAAACGGGAAGGTGCCGCCGCCGTCCTCGCGACCGTAACTGGGGCCGACGAGAACGGCGGGGTAGAGCCCGGTCAGAAGTGCTTGGTCCGTGACGGGAAGATCAGGGCAGGGTCGATTCGGGACTGGGCTCTTTTGCAGGCCATTCTAAAAGAAGCCGAGGCGCGCCTCAAAGAGGAACGGTCGAAGCTGGTCCCGTTCGACATACCCGGGACCCAGGGAAAAGCCGAGGTCTTCTTCGAAGTCTTGCCCTCGCCGCCCAAGCTGATCGTGGTCGGCGCGGGCCACATCGCCGTGCCTCTGGTCAAGATGGCCAAGATTTTGGATTATCATGTGACCGTTCTGGATGACCGGCTTCAGTTCGCCAACCGGGAGCGGTTTCCGGACGCCGATGAGATCCTGGTGGGCGATATGGCCGAGACCCTGAAGGGCATATCCATCACCCCTTGGACGTATATCGTTTTGATCACCCGCGGTCACAAGTACGACGAGCCGTGCCTGCGGGAGATCATCCACGGCCCGGCGAAGTACATCGGGATGATCGGGAGCAGACGCCGGATCAAGGCGTGCTTCCAGAGATTCCGCGATGAGGAGAAGATCGCCGAGGAGGTGATCCAGCGAGTGCACGCGCCGATCGGGCTGGATATCAGGACGGAGACTCCCGAGGAAATCGCCCTCAGCATTCTCGCCGAGACCATCAAGGTTCGGCGTGGCGGAGCGGCGCAATCCCTCTCGGGCAAACAGTGAAAAGGCAAAATGCAAATTGCAAATTGAAGAATGACCGCTTGAACCGTCACCCTGAGCAACGCGAAGGGTCTAGATTCTTCCCCCTTCGCGGAGCCTGCCCTTGAGGCCCGCTCAGGGCCGAAGGGCTCAGAATGACATTAGTCACTGTTGCACTTTGCAATTTTCATTTTGCAATGCGCTGAAAGCGATAAGGGGAGAAGTGGGGAGGAAAATCAGCGGGGTGGTTTTCTCGGACCTGGGCCAGGGGGCGTCCTTCATGGCGCTGGCATGGGTGCGGCAGTCCGTGCGCGAACGATTGGGATTTTCCCCGTATCCGGCCACGCTCAACTTGCGCCTGGAATCGCAAGAGGAGGTCGCTGCGTGGCGCGAAGTGAAGCAGGAAATCGCGGGCATCGAGCTCCCGCCCCCGGATCCTTCGTTCTGCCATGCGCGCTGTTTCCTGGTGGATATCGAGGGCAGGCAACGGGGTGCGGTGGTTGTGCCCGAAGTCGACGGCTATCCGCCGAACAAGGTCGAGGTCATCGCTCCGGTGCGGATCAAGGATCAACTCAACCTAAAAGATGGAGATACGATCACGATAGAGTTCAAGGTTTAAAGTTCAACATTCAACGGGTGCCAACCTTGAACTATTGAACCGTTGAACGTTCAAAGGGCTGTTTCGAAGGCAAGGTATGCGACGATTGATTGTCGGCATGTCGGGAGCCACGGGGGCCATCTACGGGATCCGCATACTTGAGGTTTTAAAGCGGCTCGGGGATATCGAGACGCATCTTGTGCTGACCCGGGCGGCGAAGATGACTATCCAGGTGGAGACCCCGTACTCGGTGAAAGACGTCGAAGGCATGGCCGGTGTCGTCCACGACATCAACAACATCGGGGCGAGTATCTCCAGCGGCTCCTTCCGCACCGAAGGCATGGTCATCGCCCCCTGCTCGATGAAGTCGATGGGAGGGATCGCCCATTCGGTGGGTGGCGACCTTCTGGTTCGGGCCGCCGATGTCATTCTCAAAGAGAGGAAGAAGCTCGTCGTGGTCGCGCGCGAGACGCCGCTCCATCTCGGTCACCTGGAAAGCATGGTGACGCTCACCCGCATGGGAGCCGTGATCTTTCCGCCCGTGCCTGCCTTTTACCACCGGCCGAAAACCTTGGAC
>JACPAM010000162.1 GCA_016180805.1 Deltaproteobacteria bacterium
AACCAGCAAGCTCAAGAGAGAAACCAGGAAACCAAAGCGAGCCTTGTTCATTCGTACCAAGAGTAACGGTTTCCCCAACGCTTCGCAAGAAAAGGAAGGCCGGGAACGCGCGTGTCAGCGACCGAGGGGAGCGCGAGCGAGGCTGCGGACGTCCGGTTACAAACAACACGACTCATGGCACGAACCCATCGGCCGCAGCCGAGAGCGCGCTTCCCGAGGGAGCTTGTGCCATCGGCGAGCGGGGACAGGCACCGCTTCGCGGAGCCAGTCCCCTGAGCCGCGGCCTGACAGCTCGACCCCCGTACATGGCGCTTGACAGGGACAGCCGTTTCTCCTACATCTCCGCCTATGGATAAACTTCGAACGATCGGATACTACCCTCTTCCCGCCTTCGTCATCGCACAGCAAAAAAACTTATTTAAAGACCACGATCTCGAGGTCGAGTTTGAGATCGCCACCTTCGCCCCTGAACACAACCGCGGGATGGCGGAGGGGCGCTGGGATCTAAGCCTTACGAGTCCGGACACGATGATCGCCCGAGCCACTCGCGACGGACACGACTTTGTGCTCATCTTCATGGCCGAAAAGGATCTTCAGGTGAAGCTCTTCGGGGCTAAGGACATCAAATCGCCGGGAGACCTCAGGGGGAAACTGATCGCGGGCGATCCCGGTGACTCCAACTATGATTTGCATCGGCGCAAGATCTTACGGGATTACGGCGTCAGCGAAACGGAGTACGAGGTCAAGATCATCGGAACCTCCCCCTTCCGACTGGAAGCGCTTCGAAAGGGCGATGTGGCCGCGTGCATGGTCGCCCCCCCCTACGACACGCAGGCGATGACGGAAGGATTCAATCTTCTCGCTCGCGCCGCCGATCATATTCCCAATTATCCGACCGCGGCCTGCTGGACTCGCCGAGCCTGGGCACGGCAAAACCGGGAAAAAGTCCTGCGTTTCGTGCGCGCCTTCGTGACGGCGACCGACTGGGTGCTCGATCGAAAAAATCGGGAGGAAGCCCTACGGCTCATTCAGGATTCCGGAAAACTCAACCCCGAGCAGGCCGAGGCAAAACTGGCGCGCGTGATCCCCAAGGCGGAGATCAAGCCGGTCGATATCAACCGGGTGGCGCAGCTCAGGATCGAGATGGGACTGTATGATCCGCCCTACGACCCCATCGAACGATTCTATGATGCCAGCTTGTGGGCAGAGGCCACGGGCATGCCCCCACCAGCGCCTTTCGGGCCGCCGCGTCCTATTTAAGACCTAACTCCCGATGGACCTCTTCCAACAACGAAAGATTGACAACTTCCGTCATCGCGATCGCCCGCTGGAGCTTTAGCCGGGCCTTGGTCGAATCGATCACGTTTTGAATCGATTGGGGGCTTGCCGTGCCGTCGCGGCTAAAAGATTGCGCCATCGTCTCATAACTCGAAGCGGCCAACTCGCGGTCGACCTTCCAGCGCTGGGCAATGTAGTCTGTTAACTTCTGCCGATTGTCCTGAATGTACAGCAGCGACTTCACGATCGCCCGAATCATTCGTTTCACCTCTGCGGGGTTCTCTTTGATCTTCTTGTCCGTGGTCGCCAGGCCCCCCTGAGGATAATCCATGAGGTCACCGGCGAAAACCATCCGCCGAAATCCCTTTTTACTCATGATCGAATCAAAAGGCGGCACCAACATGGCGCCGTGGATCGATCCCGTTTCAAGCGCCAGCATGGCATCGTTTTGGTTCAGCGCGACGATACGCGCGTCCCTGTCGGGGTTGAGTCCGCCTCTCGCGAGGATTTCGCGCGCCAAATAATCCAGACTGCCTCCCAGGGACGTGACGGCGATCGCGCGTCCTTTCAATTCGCCGACCGACTTGATCTCGGGAGCTCCGACCAACGATACCGACAACTTCGAGCTCATGTAAGCCACGACTTTCAGTGGCATCCCCTGGATGGCAGCTCTTTTTGCCGTCTCAGCGGAGGCGCTGTAATCGACGTCCCCGGAAGCCATGGCGGGGGGCTGCAGTCGCCCGGCCACGTAAACGATCAGCGGTTCTATCCCCTGTTCCTTGAAGAAGCCCCGGTCCACGGCGACGAAAATCGGCATCATACTCATGGCCTGACTGGGGACCGCCAATATGATTCTGTCTTTCGTGCTCCTTGCTTGAGCCGATAGGCGCGCAGGAAAAAACGCCCACAGCGCAAGATGCAAAAGACAGGCAGCGGCCATCAACCGGCGCTTCGTAAAAGAGAACATGGGATTCCTCCTCCCCGGTTAGTCAAAGGGCCATCTTGCCGGGATTCATGATGTTGTTGGGATCGAGCGTCGTTTTGATCTGGCGCATGACCTCAAGCCCGTAGCCGTGCTCTTCGGCCATCAGCGGGGCGAGCTTCACCCCCACGCCATGACAGTACTCCATCGATCCACCCATCCGCTGAACCAGGCGGAGCAGCTCTTCGACCGTATCCTCAAGCACCAACTGCGCCCGCTCGCCGCCGCCTTCATCAGCCGCAAGACGCATGGAAAAAAGCTCCGGCCGGGTCCAAAGCCCGCTTTCCTGCAAAGCGATACCGCGCGCGGCCAAAATGGCCATGGCAGCCTTGCGGAAATCGAGAACGCGGGAGGCCGGGAGCGCGACATGGACCCATTCCCAGCGAATCCCATCGCTCCTGCCCACTCTTCTTTGGAGCCGGTTTTGCTTAAAGCGCCGCGCGATGACATGGCGATCGCGCCAGAACTCCTCGGCCTCTTCTTGAGCGAGCTTTTTTCCCCCTTCTTTCTCGCACAGGTCCAAAGCCAATCGCGCTTCGGCTTCAACGACCTCCTTCGCTCCCTCGAAGGCCAGGTAAAGAATGGCTCCGCTTTTAACCTTGGCCGCATCGTCGCCGAAATCCATGAGCGCGGGTTTAAGTCCAAGCCCATAGATGTTCTGAATCGCGAGAAAGCCGGCCTCGAACGACGAGAAACGCACGGCATTGAGGCTCCGCCTTTCCGGACGCGGAAAGACCCTCAACGTCGCTTCTGTGATGACACCGAAGCAACCCTCGCCACCGATAAAGAGATAGTTTAAGGCGATTCCCGTGGATGACTTGGGCACAGCGCGCGTGGTCAAGATCTCTCCGTTGGGCAAGACCACCTCCAGACCCAAGACCTCGTCTCCCATCGACCCGTACTTGGCACCGCGATACCCCAGGCTGTTCGTGGAAATCGCTCCTCCGACCGTCGCCACGGGAAGCGTCCACGGATCGTGGCCCAGCATCAGACCCTCTTGGCTCAACCGTCTCTCCAAGACCTCGAGCACGAGCCCCGCCTGCGCGCGCACGAAACAGGCTTCTTTGTCAACTTCCAGGACTCGATCCATCCTTCTCGTATCCAGGACGATCCCAGGCCTGAGCGTGATCGCTCCCCCCATAAGGCCCGAGCCGCCGCCGTAGGGAACGATGGGCAGCTTTTCTTCGTTAGCCAGAAGGATGATTTGGCGAACCTCGGCGCTGGAGACGGGAAGAACCACGCACAAGGGCGAGGCGGTCTCAGGTCGCTTGAGGGGGTGAATCCGACCCACGCTCAGCGCATCCCAGCAGACCTCCTCAAGATTGTCTCGATCCGTGCGAACGCGCTCCGAGCCGACAATGTTGGAGAGCCTTTCGATGAGGCTCGCTGCCGATCCCATGACTCACCCCTGACGGTTTGCGCCGATGGAAAACGCCCAAAATTAGGCTACAATATATAGCCTAAACGGAACCGATGAGAAAGGTCACCACCGCTCTCCTCTTTCTTCTCCTCACGGCAGGCGCAACGTTGTCCGCCGCGCAAGAGGAGTCGAAAGAAAAGGCCAAGATCGCTGAAGAACTTTACAACACGGGCTACCTCCTCACCATGCTGGGCCGCTATCACCAAGCCATCCAGCTACTCGAAAAATCTCTCGCGATCACGCCCACAGCGGAGGCCTACACATTTTTGGGATGGACGTACAGCCACATGGGAGACTACAAGCGGGCCATCGAGGAAGCCGAAAAAGCGATCCGGATCGATCCAGAGTTCGGCAATCCCTACAACGATATCGGCGTCTATCTCATCGAGCAGGGAAAAGAAGAGGAGGCGGTCCCCTACCTAGAAAAGGCCATGCGTGCCAAGCGTTACTGTTGCTACCAATTCCCCCATTTCAATCTGGGAAGGATTTATCTCAAGAAGAAGATGTACGAAAAGGCGCGCCAGGAGTTCGAAAAATCCCTAGAGATCGACCCGAGCTATCTTCCCGCCCATGAGGGCTTAGCGATCCTAAAAGCCCTGGGCTTTAGGGATAGCTGAGCCACGCGGTTTCCCCGCCAACGGACTTTTCACCCCTAAGTCTTCTGATTTAGTGGAAGGAGAATATAATCGAATCTTAGCCTCGTTCGAGAGAGCGCAGGGTCATTTCAACTTCCTCGCCTGGCGTTAGTGGTCTTGCGCCACGGGTGATCAGATTTTCATTTAAGACGTGGCTAAAGGTGTAAACTGGCTTTTGCCAGGCTAGAATCTCGCTGCAAAACTGCTCGGTTTTACTCGAAGGCCCGGCATAAGGGATCAAGATCCAGTCAGCCAAAGCCGCGACAAAGCGGTTCCGGTAAAGGGACATTTGGATGTCAGAGCGGTGCCGGTTGTCGCACACCCTCAGACATTCCTTTTCAACCGGCGAATGAAACCCTCCAATGACGGTTACTCCGCCTTGCACCAGTTCGTGGGCAAGATCATGAGTCTGCAAGATCAGCTTTGCCGGACACTTAACGGAGCAGAAAAGGGCCAGCTTGTCGGCCTTGAGGGCCTGTGGGTCGCCTAGAATAGCTATGGAGGAGGGGGCATCCTTTCCGAGATAATGATTTAGAGCCGTGGGGTAAGCAGCATCACTCCGGTCCAGACGGATAAGGTCCATGAGCCAACTTCAAGACGCCTGTTCCTTAATCTTCTGCTCCAGCCAAAGATTGACGAGGGTATCGGAGGAAACACCCCGCTTGCGAGCCACAGACTGGATCTTCTCGGAGAGGTCCCGTTCTATGGGGTAGTAGGTAACCTCGGATTGAATATCCACGTCAAACTTGACCTTCTTCGTCTTAGCCCAGTAGTCGCTCAAGTCGTGCACCTCCCAGAACTCTCCGATTTCCGCATACGAGCGCGCTTTCGAGATTGAACTCTTACTTTTTCGCATATCTCTTCCTTTCACGATCTGTCATCTCTCGCGCCGACAGAATTAAAGCGTGCCGGCTCCTCTTGTGGACGAAAAAGACAATGAGGTAACGCCCCCCTCTCGTCTGGCCCATGGCTGAATAGACATTCTCGCCTTTTCGGTGTCCTTTTTCAACAAACCTGAAATGTGACGAGGCGCTCAGAATTTCCCTTACTTCCTCCTGTTCGACACGATGTTTACGGCTGATCTTTTCGACAATCTCCCGCAACCAGATGATACCCGATATCTTCAATCATGGACTCCTGTGCAGCGCTCATCAGTAAACCGGATTAGCTTGCCGTTCTTCGAGGTGACGGTGGAAATCACTTCAGTTTCCTTGGCTTTACTCCGAAGCCCAGGAGTTAATCCTCTTCTTCATCGCGGCCCCAATCATCATCGCCTGTACCCTCTTTTCGTCTCTTGAGGGCCCTTTGGAAAGCACGGATGGCTGCTTTCTCTTCGTCCGCGAGTTCTTCAATGGATAGTTGCTTCACCCTTTGTTCCAAAGCTTCGGGCGAGGCAAAAGCTTCAACGCTTTTGAGTCTCATAGTTGCTCAACCTATGTCTCCGGTTAATCTGGTGATGTCCATCCGCCCGGCAGAAGACGGTACGGAACATGAAAAACCTCCCGACCCTTTTCGGTCGCTTCACGTTATTCATCGGCCAACTCCCGTCGCTGCGCCTCCAGGAAGCGTTGGAGGTCTTCCTTGGAGGGGAGCACGAGTTGGTACTTGGAGACAAAAAGACGGTTGTCCATTCCCGCCAGGGCATATTCCACCAGGGCATGATCTTTCTGTGTGCAGAGCAAGAGACCGACCGGCGCGTTGTCGCCCTCGGCCATCATGTGTTTCCGGTACCAGGTGACGTAGGTATTGAGCTGGCCCAGGTGTTCATGGCGGAACTCGTCCACCTTGAGCTCGACGAGGACGTGGCACTTCAGGATGCGGTGGTAAAAGACAAGATCCACGAAGCCGCGCGTTGTGCCGATGACGATGCTTTTCTGCCGCGCCTCAAAGCAGAAGCCGTGGCCCAGCTCCAGAAGAAATTCCTGCAGCTTGTCGAGAAGAGCATCCTCCAGCCTCGATTCGCTCATCACCTCCTTCGGTTTAATGCCGAGGAACTCGAAGACGTAGGGATCGCGGATGGCGAGTTTCGGTTCGGCCTGCTCGGCCCCGGCCTGCACCAGGGCAGCAAGCTTCTTCTTGTCCCGTGACAAGCCGGAGCGCTCGAAGTAGAGGCTAGCCATCTGGCGTTTCAGACTGCGCACCGACCAGTTTCCACGGATGCACTCGATTTCGTAAAAGGCGCGCTTGAGAGGGTCGTCAATCCCAACGAGTTCTGCCAGATGAGTGAAAGAAAGCCGGGTAATCAGGGTGTGCCCGTCAACCACCAGTCGTCGGGACGCCTTGAATTTGGGAGTCATCGACTCCCAAAACAGTGGGCTCTTACCGAATTTGGCAATCAGTGACCGCCAAAACGGTTCCGGCAAGGCGCTATCTTTAGATTTGGCAATCGCCGATTGCCAAATGCCCGGATAGGTTAAAAAGAACTGCCGGTAAAGCCGGAGAGAGCGGGAGGACAGTTCGGCCACACCTTTTTCGGCAAGCGCGTCGGCCAGTTTCTCCAACAGTCTCTCGCCGTATTGCGCCCGGTCGGCGCCGTGCTGCTCGTATTCGACGATGTAGAAGCCGATGAGCCAGTTGCGCAGGGTAAGGCTCACGTTCACTGCCCGGCTGGCGACGGCAGCGCTCCGTTCGCATACCTGCCGCACCGCGTCGACTAATCCGGTAAAGTCCAGACCGCGCTTGGATGCGATAGACCGGGTC
>JACPAM010000028.1 GCA_016180805.1 Deltaproteobacteria bacterium
GTTTGACCGAAGTCATCGCCAATGCCCTCTCCAGCGTGGCCGGGGAAATGCAGTGGACCTTGTTCCGCACCGGCTACTCCACCGTGATCCGGGAGTCGGAGGACGCGAGCTCCTCCATTCTGGACCGCAACGGGACTCTCATCACCTTTCGCGGCACGCTGCCGTACCACATGGGGGTCTACGAAACGGCGTCCGCCTCGCTTCTGGCACGCTATCCGGAGGAGACACTGGGAGAGGGAGATGCGTTCATTGTGAACCATGCCTACGAGTCGGGTTGTCCCCACCTCTCGGATTTCTGCGTGCTGGTGCCTTACTTCCGCAACGGGAAGCTGGCCGGGTTTTGCGGAAACACGGCCCACAAGCCGGATATCGGCGGCTCGGTTCCCGGCAGCGGTTCGGGAAGCGCGACGGAGCTCTTCCAGGAGGGGACCATCGTACCGGTGACGCGCTTCTTTCGCCGGGGTGAGCGGATCGACGAGGTGTATTACATGCTGCGCGCGAACAGCCGGGCCCCCGATCTCCTGGTCGGGGACCTGGAGGCGCAGGTCGGTACGGCCAGTATGGGCTGCAGACGATTGGATGAGGTCATGGACCGCTTCGGGACGGAGACAGTCCTCAATGCCTACCCGCAGCTCTTTTCCCTGACGGAGGCGAAGGTGCGACGGGAGATCGCCTCTTGGCCCGACGGCGTTGCGGAAGGCGAGAGGTTCGTTGACAGTGACGGGATCGATCTCGATAAGCCGGTGAGAATCCATGTGCGAATCGAGAAACAGAGAGACCGGCTCCTCTTCGACTTCACCGCCACGGCGGACCAGACCAAGGGGCCGGCCAACATCCGTCCGACGGTGGTCAAGGCCGCCTGTTCGTACTGCGTCACGGTTCTGGTCGATCCTGCGCTGGCCATTAACCACGGCCTGGCGCGGGTCATCGAGCTGAAACTGCGGGAAGGCAGCGCCCTGCACCCGTTCTTTCCCGCTCCGGTGAACACCTACAACCCCACCGTGCACGCGCTCGTCGAAGCGCTCTTCGAAGCCTTCGGCCAAATCACCCCCCATAAAAAGGTCGCTGATGGCTGCAGCAGCCGCTCGATCATCGTCGGCGGGCGCAGCAATAAGACCGGGAAGAGCTACGTGCAGTACGAGATATTCGGCGGCGGCTCCGGTGGCCGTAGCGGCAAGGACGGAGTCTCCGGCACCAACGTGAACCAATCCAACGCGAAGATCGCCCCCATCGAGATCATCGAATCGGAGTTTTCGGCGCGCCTGAGGCGCTTCGAGCTGATTCCCGACTCGGGAGGCCCGGGAAGGTTTCGCGGCGGTCTGGGCTTCGTGCGCGAATACGAGATCCTCGACCACGAGGCGCGTTTTTCCCTGCGCTCCACCAAACACTCGGTCGCCCCGAAAGGGATTGAGGGAGGTCTATGCGGCAGGACGGGCCGGTGCACTCTGAACCCGGATACAGACAAAGAGAGGGTGCTTCCCTCCCGTTACTCGGATCACACTCTCTACCCCGGCGATGTGGTCCGCCTCGAGACCCCGGGCGGCGGCGGTTTAGGGAACCCCCTGGAGCGTGACCCGCAGAAAGTCTTGAGCGATGTCCTGAGCGGCTACGTTTCCCAGGAGATGGCAGAGAAGACATACGGCGTGGTGATCGAGCGGTACAACGGGGAACTTCGGATCGACGAGGCGCGCACCACGGAAAGCCGGTCTCGGGGGCAAGCCTCTCCGGCCGAGGGCAATAAAAAATAAAATTCGCGGCTCGCCCCCTCGCCCGGCACACTTTCACTTCGAAGCCCGAGGGGGACGAGGAGGAGGGCCGCGGACGTGCGTTGCCGCGACCGAGGGGAGCGCGAGCGAGGCTGCGGACGTCCGATTACAAACAGTACGACTCATGGCACGAACCCATCGGCCGCAGCCGAGAGCGCGCTTCCCGAGGGAGCTCAGTCCATCGGCCGCGGCCTGATGGCTCGGCCCCCGAGGAGCTTTCAGAGGAATTACGGCGAAGCCTGAAAAGTACTCTCTATGACAGAAGTTGATCCGATCACATTGCAGGTGATTTATGCGCGCCTGGCAGGCATCGTCCAGGAGATGCAGAACTCGCTCTTTCGCACGGGCTTTTCCACGATCATTCGCGAGTCCCAGGACGCTAGCTGTGCCATTCTGAATACCCGGGGGGAGGTCGTCGCCCAGCACGTCGTGCTGCCGCTCCACATGGGAGCGTTCCCTGCCTGCACCGAAGGACTTCTCCGCCATTATTCGCCCGCTGAGATTCGCGAGGGCGATGCGTTCATCATCAACCATCCCTATCTTGGGGGCAGCCCCCACGCGCCGGACATGGGTGTGCTGACGCCGATCTTCTATCGCGGGGAGTGGGTGGGCTTTGCCGCCAGCATGGCGCACAAAAGCGACATCGGCGGCACCGTCCCGGGAAGCGGCTCTGGCCAGGCCCGGGAAATTTTCCAGGAAGGACTCCACCTGCCTCCGGTAAAGTTCGTCTCCCAATATCGGCCGGTGAAAGAGATCGAGGCGATCCTAAACGCAAACAGCCGCACGCCGGAACTCGTCATCGGCGACATCCGGGGTCAGGTAGGCTCCGGCCGGCTGGGTGAAAGGCGGGTCGCGGAGTTGATGGAGCGCTACGGAAAGGAAACCGTCCTGGCCTCCACCGAGCTTCTCTCCTCTTATGCCGAGAGCCGGGTGCGAAAGGCGATCGCCTCCTGGCCCGACGGCCGCTCGGAGGGTGAAAGCTTCGTCGACAACGACGGGATCGATCTCGACCGCCCAATTCGCATCCATGTGGCCGTTGAAAAAGCGGGAGAGAGGATCCACTTCGACTTCAGCCGGTCGAGCGACCAGACCCGAGGACCGGCCAACATTCGACCGCCGCTGGTCCGGGCCTGCTGCACCTATTGCCTCATCTCGTTGATCGATCCGCACCTTCCCATCAACCAGGGGCTGGCCCGCGTAGTGGAAGCGACCTTCCGCGAGGGGAGCGTGGTCGATCCCCGTTTTCCCGCCGCAGTGAACACTTATATGCCGACCGCGACGGTCGTCGTGGAGGCGATCTTCAAAGCCATGGGGCCGTTCGCACGGGACAAGCGAATCGCGGCAGGCTCGGGCAGCTGCGCCGTCGTGCTCGGCGGAAGCCGCGCGGTGGGTGGCCGATCGTATGTCCACTATGAGATCTTCAGCGGCGGCGCCGGCGCCCGCTGGGGGAAAGATGGCGTATCGGCAACTGCTTTTCACCTAAGCAATTGCAAAACCGCGCCGGTGGAGATCATCGAATCCGAATTTCCCACGCGGGTGGAACGGTTCGAGATCCTGCGCGACTCGGGCGGGGCGGGTACGTGGCGCGGCGGCCTGGGCTTCGCGCGGGATTACCGGATACTTCAGGGCGAGGTCCGCTTCTCGATGCGCACCGACAAACACGTCATCGAGCCTTGGGGATGTGAGGGAGGAAAAGAAGGCGCCAAGGGGGCCTGTATCATCAATCCCGGCACTCCTGATGAGAAGAGGCTGCCCTCGCGCTTCGGCGATGTTCGTCTGCAAGAAGGCGACTTACTGCGGATCGAGAGGCCGGGGGCCGGAGGGATGGGAGATCCGTTGGCCCGCCCGATCGAAAAAGTCCTGGAAGATGTGCGCCAGGGATACGTGTCGCCCGAGCGGGCGGCCGCGGACTATGGCGTCATCGTAAGCCGGACTGACGGCGAGCCGGTGTTCGACCAGGCCGCAACTGCCACGCTTCGAGCCGAAAGGACGAAAAAAAGCTAGTAAAAGGAAGCCATGTCTGGTATAAGCTGAGACTAATTAAAATTCCTACTCCAAGGAGGAAACTATGGCCGCAACGAAACGGAAACCGAATCCCGCCTTCATGAAGCCCATGCAGCCGGATGCCGCGTTGAGCGCGGTTGTCGGTAACAAAGCGCTTCCCCGCACCCAGGTGACGAAAAAGCTCTGGGCTTACATCAAGCGCAACGGGCTCCAGGACAAAAAGAAAAGAACCATGATCAACGCCGATGAAAACCTGAAGGCGGTTTTCGGCGGCAAAAAGCAGGTCACGATGTTCGAGATGACCAAGCTGGTCAACAGGCATATGAAGTAAGCAGGCCAGGTTTCGATCCAACCCCTTGTGGCCAAGGCGGGCCCACTGGCGCCCGACCTTGGCCAAGTTCCTCTTGGCGTTAAGCGGCAAGCGGCCAAGTGTCCTAGTTTCTCGTAAGGAAACCAGCTCACCGCTGCTGGAGCGCTTCGAAGAGATGGAGCTGGTGGGTGTGGCCCTCGTCGTCGAAGTGAACCGGGTAGTTGCCGCTGAAGCAGGCATCGCAGAAGCCCTGGGTTTTGCCGTCCAGAAAGACGTACATTCCCTCGCGGCTGAGATAGGCGAGGCTGTCCGCTTCGATGAATCTGCGGATCTCCTCCACAGAGTTGGACGAGGCGATTAGCTCGCTGCGCGTCGGGGTGTCGATTCCGTAATAGCAGGGACCAGTGGTCGGCGGGGAGCTAATGCGCAGGTGCACTTCTTTAGCGCCCGCATCGCGCAGCATCCGGATGATCTTCCGGCTGGTCGTGCCGCGTATAATCGAGTCGTCTACCACCACCACTCTCTTTCCGTTCAGCACCTCCCGCTGGGCATTGAGCTTGATCTTGACGCCGAAATGGCGAATCGATTGCTGGGGCTCGATGAACGTCCTCCCGACGTAGTGATTGCGGATCAGACCAAACTCCAACGGGAGTCCCGACTCCTCCGCGTAACCGATCGCCGCAGGGACCCCGGAGTCCGGAACCGGCGTCACCAGATCCGCGGCAACCCAGCTTTCGCGGGCAAGCTGTCGGCCGAGCTCCTTTCTAACCTGGTAGACGTTGCGGCCGTAAAGGCTGCTGTCCGGGCGGGAGAAATAGATATACTCGAAGATGCACTTGGCATGCGGCGCGGGGGGAAAGGGCTTTAAAGACTGCATCCCATCGGGGCCGAAGGTGATGATCTCGCCGGGCTCTACTTCCCGCACGTATTCGGCCTCGATCAGATCCAGGGCGCAGGTCTCGGAGGATACCACATAGGCTCCCCGGTTCTTTCCCCGCTTCAGCCGCCCCAACACGAGCGGCCGAAAACCCATCGGGTCGCGGGCCGCAATCATCCGGTCCGGGGTCAAAAACAGGAGCGAGTAAGCTCCCCTCACCCGGCTCAGCGCCTCAACGATCCTCCCCATGAGAGTCCTTTCCTTGGAAGTGGCGATGAGGTGGATGATCACCTCGGTATCCGAGGTGGACTGGAAGATCGAGCCGGAGGCCTCAAGCTCTTCCCTCAGGACACCGGCATTGACGAGATTGCCGTTATGGGAAACCGCGATCGGGCCAAGAGCGTACTCGACCACGAACGGTTGGGCATTCTTGAGGTGACTTTGTCCCGAGGTCGAATAGCGGTTGTGTCCGACGGCGCTGAAGCCTTCCAACCGCCTGATGACCTCTTCTTTGAAAATATCGGCGACCAGCCCCATCTGGCGGTGGGAGATCAAAGCCTTGCCATCCGACGAAACGATGCCGGAGGATTCCTGTCCGCGGTGCTGTAAGGCGTACAGACCGAGATAGACGAGGTTGGCCGCCTCCGGATGGCCGTAGACACCCATGACCGCGCACTCTTCGCGAAACTTATCGAACATCGTCTAAGCTACCAGCCTTTGGCTCTCAGCTTTCAGCCAGATTCTCTGCCCAACTGCTGACGGCTGACCGCTGGAAGCCTTTTTATTTGAGCCGTCTTTCTAAACTGCTCGACCAGATCGACTTTAGCTCTTCTACCGGCACCTGGATCAGAGGCTGTATGATGAGCCGCGTGCCGCCGACGACGCCGATCACCCGCAGCGGCGCTCCTTCCCTCGCCGCAATCTCCTTGAGCCGTCCCAGATCGCGTTCTTTGATCGAGACCACAATTCGCGATTGCGACTCGCCGAACAATAGCGCGTCCGCCCGCATCATCTCCTGGGTTTCGATCCTCGCCCCCATCGCGCGCTCCGTCCCCCCGATAGAGCATTCAGCCAGGGCCACGGCGAGACCTCCCTGAGAGACATCATGAGCAGAGCGGACGATGCCGCGCTCGATCGCCCTGAGGCAGCATTGCTGCACGGCCCGCTCCAGCTTGAGATCGATCCACGGCGGGGTGCCTCTGACCAGGCCGTGAACCACCTTCAGGTATTCGCTTCCCCCCAGCTCCTCCCGGGTGCGGCCCAGCAAAACCACCAGGTCGCCCGGTGATTTGAACCACGGCGTCACGCAACGCGCGACCCTGAGCAAAAGGCCCACCATCGCCACAACCGGCGTGGGGTGGATCGGGCGCCCGTCGGTTTCATTATAGAAGCTCACATTCCCGCTCACAACCGGAACCCCCAGACCGACGCAGCCATCGCGCATGCCCTGAATGACTTGGGAAAATTGCCACATCACCTCCGGCTTCTCCGGGCTGCCGAAGTTGAGACAATCGGTCAGGCCCAGGGGACGAGCACCGACGGACGCGAGATTTCTTGCCGCCTCCGCCACCGCCAACACGCCGCCGACGTAAGGATCGAGATAACAATAACGGCTGTTGCCATCAGCGGTAAGGGCGAGCCCTTTTTCGGTTCCCTTGATCCGAATCACCGCCGCATCCGCGCCCGGGGCCACCACCGTGTTGCTGCGCACGAAATGGTCGTACTGCCGGTAGACCCACTCCTTCGAAGCGATGTTGGGAGAATCGAGGAGCGTCCTTAAGACAGCCCCAAGGTCCTCCGGCTCCCGGACCTTGCTGAGGTCGAGCCGCTGCACTTCATCGTGCCCTTCCGGTCTTTCCACCGGCCGATTATAGACCGGCGCCCCGGAGGTCAGGGCCTCGACCGGGATGCGCACCACCTCTTCGCCGTGAAACAGAGCGCGGAACAGACGCCCGCGGCTCACTTGCCCGACCACCACGGCGTCGAGATCCCAACGACCGAAGACGCGCTTGACTTCGTCCTCACTCCCCTTGCGGGCAACCAGCAGCATCCTCTCCTGCGATTCCGAGAGCAGGATTTCATAGGGCGTCATCCCCTGCTCCCGGAGCGGAACCAAAGAAAGCTCCAACTCCACGCCGGTGCCGGCCCGAGCGGCCATTTCCGCAGACGAGCTGGTAAGCCCTGCCGCCCCCATGTCCTGAATCCCCACCAGACAATCTTTCTCCATCAGTTCCAGACAAGCCTCCAAAAGGAGCTTCTCGGTGAACGGATCGCCCACCTGGACTGTAGGGCGCCGTTTTTCCGTCGCTTCGGAAAACGCCTCCGATGCCATGGTAGCCCCATGGATTCCGTCCCGCCCTGTCTTGGCCCCGACGTAGATCAACGGGTTCCCGACCCCTTTTGCGCGGCCTTTGAAAATTCGCTTTTTCTTGGCGATTCCCAAGGTGAAGGCGTTGACAAGGATATTGGAGTTGTAACACTCATCGAAGAAGAGCTCCCCGCCTACCGTGGGCACGCCGACGCAGTTGCCGTAGCCGCCGATGCCGGCAACCACCCCGCACAGGAGATAGCGGGTGCGCGGGTCATCGAAAGCGCCAAAGCGAAGCGAGTTCAAGGAAGCGATCGGGCGCGCTCCCATCGTGAAGACGTCGCGCAGGATGCCGCCCACTCCCGTGGCGGCTCCCTGGTAGGGCTCGATGAAAGAAGGGTGGTTGTGGCTCTCGATCTTGAAAACGGCCGCCAGGCCATCGCCGATGTCGACAATACCGGCATTCTCCCCGGGGCCCTGAAGCACAGCGGGACCGTCGGTGGGTAGACTCTTGAGCCACCGCCTGGAGCTCTTGTAGCTACAGTGCTCCGACCACATGACCGAGAAGACGCCCAGCTCGGTGTAGTTAGGCTCCCTCCCGAGCAGCTTTACGATGCGCTGGTATTCGTCCTGGGTCAGCCCGTGGCTGGCGATGACTTCCGGGGTCAGCGAGGGCTGAAAGCGCTCCGCTTGGCTCAACCGACCCGCACCTCCCTTTCTCGCTTCTCGCACGCGGCCGCGATCGACGAAAAGATCTTCAGACCATCCTCGCTGCCGAGAATTTTCTCCGCCGCATCCTCCGGGTGGGGCATCAGTCCGAACACGTTTCGCCCTTCATTGCACACGCCGGCGATATCATCGATCGAGCCGTTGGGATTGGCGCCGGGAGCGTTTTTCCCTCTCCCGTCGACATAACGGAAAAGAATCTGCCGGTTGTGCCGCAGCCGCTCCAGCGTGTCGGGATCCGCGTAGTAGCAGCCTTCCCCATGCTTCACGGGCAACTTGAGGAGCTGCCCTTTTTTTCCTGCCGAGGTAAACGGCGTGTCGGTCTCCTCAAGGCGCAAATAAACCTGCCGGCAAACGAACTGGAGGGAGCTGTTGCGCGTCAAAACTCCTGGCAAGAGTCCGGCCTCGCAGAGGATCTGAAACCCGTTGCAAATCCCGAGGACCAAGCCACCCCGCGCCGCAAACTCCACCACGCCCCTCATGACCGGCGAGAAGCGCGCCATGGCCCCCGCGCGGAGATAGTCCCCGTAAGAGAAGCCCCCTGGGAGCACCAGGCAGTCGAAGCCGTTTTTCAGATTGTCCCTATGCCACAAAAACTCGACGTCCTGCTTGAGCACGTGCTTCAAGCAATCGTACACGTCCTGCTCATCGCATGACCCGGGAAAGACAATGACTCCCCAACGCATTTTCTCACTCATTAATTCAAAATGAAAAATGCAAAATGAGTGAGAAAGGGCTTGGTGTCGGTCTTCATTTTGCAATTTGCATTTTGCACTTTGCATTTTGCATTGAAAGGCTCGGCGCTCATTCCTGGATTTCAAAGCGATAATCTTCGATCACGGGATTGGCCAAAAGCCGGGCGCACATCTCCCGGACGCGCGCCTCAGCCTCCTCGCGCGAGCTGAGATTCAGGCTCAACTCCATGTACTTTCCCATTCGGACCTCTCCAACTTCCCCGTAGCCCAAAGAGTGAAGCGACCGCTCCACCGCCTTGCCCTGCGGATCCAAAACCCCTTCCTTTAGCGAGACAAAGATCTTAACCCGCATCCCAGCCTTCCAAAACCCGATGCCACCTGATCCTTAATTATCCGCATACCCGGCGGCAGACTTCCTGGTAGGCGTCCTCGACCTTTCCCAGGTCGCGCCGGAACCGATCCTTGTCGAGCTTCTCGAGCGTCCCCTTCTCCCAGAGCCGGCACGTGTCGGGGCAGATCTCGTCTCCGAGGTAGACTTTCCCATGATGGCGGCCGAACTCGAGTTTGAAATCGACCAGGATCAGGCTTCGCAGGTCGAAGAACTCCTTCAACACCTCGTTCACGCGAAAAGCAAAGGCTTGAATCTGCTTCAGCTCCGCCTCGGATGCCCAACCCAGCGCCAGGATGTGGGATTCGTTGACCATGGGATCGCCCAGAGGATCGCTCTTGTAACAGTGCTCCAAAACCGGCCGGGATAGCGGCGTTCCCTCCTCCAAGCCGAGCCGCTTGGCCATAGTCCCGGCCACCACATTGCGCACGATCACTTCGACGGGAATGATCTTAAGCCGGCGCACGAGCATTTCCCGGTCGTCCAACCGCTCCACAAAATGGGTTGGCACCCCCTCCCTTTCCAGAAGCCGGAAAAGAACCTCGGAGATTTTGTTGTTCACTATACCCTTTTCGCGAATCGTCCCGCGCTTCTGTGCGTTGAAGGCTGTCGCATCGTCCTTAAAGTGCTGGATGATCAGGTCGGGGTCATCCGTCGCATAGAGGATCTTGGCTTTTCCTTCGTAAAAGGCTTCGCCCTTCTTCATAGGCCCCTCCCTTTAATGCAAAATGCAAAGTGCAAATTTAAAAATTCAGGTCGATTTTGCATTATGCATTTTACAATTTGCCTTTTGCAATGAAAAAGGCGTCAGTGAAACACCCGCTCAAAAATATAATCCACGTTTTTGAGATAGTCGTCCAGGTCCCAGAGCCCTTCAATCTCGCGCTTCGACAGGTAGCGGCGGATCTCGGCATCTTTGAGAAGCTCCCGCTTCAAGTCGGCGCCATCCTTGCCCGGCTTGAGGGCAAGGCGCTGCACCATCCGATACGCCTCGTCGCGCGCCAGGCCTTTGTCCACGAGTCGAAGGAGAACACGTTCGGAAAAGATCGCGCCGCCGCTCAGCTCCAGATTTCGCCGCATGGCCTCGGGGTAGACCGAGAGGTTCCTCAGAACGTAGGTCATGCGCCCGAGCATGAAATCAAGCACGATGGTCGCATCCGGGGCGATGACCCGCTCCACCGAAGAATGGCTGATATCCCGCTCATGCCACAGGGGGATATTCTCCAGCGCTGCTCCCGCGTAAGAACGCATCACCCGGGCGAGACCCGAGACATTTTCCGACAGTATGGGATTGCGCTTATGGGGCATGGCCGAGGAGCCCTTCTGTCCCTCGGTAAAGGGCTCCTGGGCTTCGAGCACCTCGGTGCGCTGCAGGTGGCGGATCTCGACGGCGAACTTCTCAAGCGAGCTCCCGATGATCGCCAGCGTCGCGAAAAAAAAGGCGTGCCGGTCGCGCTGCACGATCTGGTTCGAGACCGGCTCGGGCTTGAGTCCCATCTTTTTGCACACATAGGCCTCGACCCTGGGAGAAACCTGCGCGAAGGTCCCGACCGCGCCGGAGATTTTGCCGACTGAGACCTCCTCGGCGGCGCGCTCCAGGCGGGCCAGATTCCGCTCCATTTCCGCGTACCAAAGGGCGAGCTTCAGCCCGAACGTGATGGGCTCGGCGTGAACGCCATGGGTGCGCCCGATCATGGGCTGCTTTTTGTATTTGAAAGCGATCTGCTTGAGGACCCTCATGAGCTCGTTGAGGTCGTCGATGAGAAGCGCCGAGGCCTCTTTGAACTGCGCGGCCAAGGCGGTGTCCATCACGTCGGAAGAGGTCAGGCCGAGATGGAGAAACCGGGCGTCGGTGCCGAGCGACTCGGCCACGGCGCTCAAGAAGGCGATCATTTCGTGCCGGACCTCTTTCTCGATCTCCCCAATCCGCTCGCTATCGAAGCGGGCCTTTTTTCGGATGCGAGCAACCGCCCTCTTGGACACCTCACCCATGCTCGCCAGGGCTTCGGCGGCTAAGATCTCCACCTCGAGCCATTTCTGAAAACGGTTCTGCTCAGTCCAAATCCGAGCCATCTGGGGGCGAGAATAACGGTCAATCATAAACAGTCAGTCAATGGTCAATGGTAAATGGTCAATAGTCCGCCCACCACCCCGGGGTCGGAGGCGGGGGCGATTGACTATTGACTATTTACTTTCTTCATCGGTGTGTCCGAAGCCACCCTCTTGGCGCTTCGAGGAAGGAAGCTCGCGCACCTCCTGCCAGTGGGCCCTGCACACCCGCTGCACGACCATCTGCGCCATCCTTTGACCCGGCCGGATGACCACTGGCTGCTTGCCCAGATTGACGAGGATCACCTGGATCTCGCCCCGGTAGTCGGAATCGATGGTGCCGGGACTATTGATGAGCGTGATCCCCTCATTTAGCGCCAGCCCGCTTCGCGGCCGGATCTGCGCCTCGAAGCCCGCAGGCAATGCCACGGCAATGCCGGTAGGGATCAGCGCGCGCTCCAATGGCGCGATCACCACCTCGCCGTCCAGATCCGCAGTGAGGTCCATCCCCGCGGAACCCGCGGTGGAGTACGCGGGCAAAGGAACGGGCTTAGCGCCGCGGCGGACCCGCTTGATTTGAATCTGGACCTCCTCCACCGACACGAGACAACGAACCCTCAATGCAAAATGTAGAATGCAAATTTCAACTTTTGCATTTTTCAATCTTCATTTTGCAATTATACAAGACATGCTCGATTTCGCGCTCGGCTATATGGAGAGGCTGAGGTCTAAGGTCTTCGTCTCGACATCGCCCAAAAGCGTCAGCGCCATCGCTTCCGGACGGAACGTCTCGTGGGCCAACTTGACCAGATCGTCGCGCGATACCGAACGAACCCCCCGGGAGATCTCGTCCACGGAAACCGCCTTGCCGAAATAGATTTCGTCCCGGGCGATGTGGTTCATCCAGGAATCCGAGGTTTCAAGGCCCAAGAGCATATTCCCGATCAACTGATTCTTAGCGCGCTCGAACTCTTCCTCCACGATGTCCCCGGTCGCCAAACGCCCGGTCTCCTTGAGAATGAGCTCCACGACCTCCTCCACCCAATCGCGGCTCGTACCCGCGTAGATCCCGAGATAGCCCACGTCCTTGTAGGAGGCCAAAAACGAGTAGACCGAGTAAGCCCTTCCCCGTTTCTCGCGGATTTCCTGAAACAGTCGCGAGCTCATGCCTCCGCCCAGGATCGTGTTGAGGACGAGTGCGGCATAGCGCAGCGGATGGGATTGGTGGATTCCGACGACGCCGAGACAGAGATGAACCTGCTCCAACGCCTTCGGATAATGAAAGACGCCGCTTTGCGGGGTGGGGGTGTTGCCTAATTCCGAATTTCGAACTTCGAAATTCGAATTCCGAATGGCGCCGAGCCTGCGCTCCATCTCCCGGACCAGATCCTCATGCCTGAGATGACCCGCCGCGGCGACGATGACACGCCCGGGACGATAGCGGTCCTGGATGAAGTTGAGGAAATTCTCGCGGTGGAAGTTCCCGACCGTGGCCGCCTCACCGCAAATCGGCCGACCCAAAGGATGGTCTTTGAAGAAGTCGAGATTGAACAGATCATGGACGTAGTCGTCGGGAGTGTCTTCCGCCTGGGATATCTCCTGCAAGATGACCGATCTTTCCCGCTCGATTTCTTCCCGATCGAAAACCGAATGGAGGAAGATATCGGTCAAGAGATCGATCGCCATGGGCAGATTCTCGTCGAGCACCTTGGCGTAGTAGCAGGTGTATTCCTTTCCCGTGAAGGCATTGAGAACCCCGCCAACCGCGTCCATCTCCTCGGCAATCCGAGCCGCCGTGCGTCTCTCGGTCCCTTTGAACAGCAGGTGCTCAATGAAATGCGAGATCCCGTTTTGGTCTCGGGCCTCATGGCGGGAGCCGTTCTCCACCCAGATGCCCAGGCTGACGGAGCGGGTACCGGCCAGCTCGTGCGAAAGAACACGAATCCCGTTTTCCAAAACGGTCTTAGTAAACATGGACTGGAAATCCGGCCTAGCGTCTCCCTTGGGGTGCATCCTCGGGTCGGGCCTTCGGACCCGGAGACATCGAGCCCTTTCCGGTCTCGGCGAGGGCCTCCTTGCGGCTAAGCTTGATCTTGCCCTGCCTATCGATCTCCAGGACTTTGACCAGCACTTCGTCGCCCTCCTTGAGGATATCGGTGACCCGGCGCACGCGCTCGGGCGCCAGTTGCGAGATGTGCACGAGGCCGTCGGTGCCGGGCAGGATCTCGACGAAGGCGCCAAAATCCATGATCTTTCTCACCGTGCCCTTGTAAATCTTGCCGACCTCCGCTTCGGCCGCGATCCGCTGCACCATTTCGATGGCTCGGCGGGAAGCGGCTTCATCGCTCGACGCGATCGTGACCGTGCCGTCGTCCTCCACGTCGATCTTGACACCGGTCGCCTCGACGATACCCCGAATGACTTTGCCGCCCGGGCCGATGATCTCGCGAATCTTTTCCGGCCTAACCCTGAGCGTGGTGATCCTGGGCGCGTGCAGGGATACCTCCTTGCGCGGCGCCGAGATGGCCTGATCCATGATCTTCAGGATGCCGATGCGTCCCTCCCGCGCCTGATACAAAGCTTCCCGCATGACTTCCCGATTCACCCCGCCGATCTTGATATCCATCTGCAGGGCCGTGATCCCCTCGTAGGTCCCGGCCACTTTGAAGTCCATGTCCCCAAGGTGGTCCTCGTCGCCTAGGATATCCGAGAGGACCCGCACCGCATCGCCGTCCTTGATCAGACCCATGGCGATGCCCGCAACCGGCGCCGAGATCGGCACCCCCGCGTCCATCAAAGAGAGCGAGCCGCCGCACACCGTCGCCATCGATGTGGAGCCGTTTGACTCCAGGATCTCGGAGACGATGCGAATGGTGTAGGGAAACTCCTCTTCTCTGGGGATCACCGGCACAAGCGCGCGCTCGGCCAGGGCGCCGTGCCCGATCTCCCGCCGACCCGGGCTGCGCAAAAAGCGCACCTCGCCGACGCTAAAGGGAGGGAAATTGTAATGGAGCATGAACTTCTTGTAATGCTCTCCGATCAGGGCATCGATCTTCTGCTCGTCAGAGGCGGTTCCCAGCGTCGTGACGACCAGGGCTTGGGTCTCTCCCCGCGTGAATACGGCCGAGCCGTGCGTGCGCGGGAGAACCTGAACCTCACAAGTTATGGGCCGCACATCTTTCAGACCCCGACCGTCGCTGCGCCGTCTCTCCCGGACGATGAGGCGGCGGAAATGCTCCCTTCTCAACTCCTCAAAGGCAGCCTCGATCTCTTTCTCCCTCTCGGGATACTCGATCAATGCCTGGGAGACGACCTCGCTCTTCAGCTCGTCAAGGCGGCCGTAGCGCTCGAGCTTGTCTTGAATCTCGATGGCCCGCCTGAGCTTGTCCTCGGCCAGCTCGCGGATGCGTTGGGAAAGGCTTTCGTCCCTTTCCTGAATCGGGACGGGGCGCTTGGCCTTGCCGACTTCGCGCCTGATCTCATCCTGGACGTCGAGGAGAACCCGAATGGCCTCATGCCCGCGGAAAAGCGCCTCCAGGATCGCGTCCTCGGGCACCGTCAGCGCGCCGCCCTCCACCATCACGATCGCATCCCGGGTGCCGGAGATGAACAGGTTGACATCGCTGGTTTGGAGCTGGCTCTGGGTAGGATTCATCACCCACTGCCCGTCAACCCTTCCCACGCGGATGCCGGCGAGCGGTCCCTGGAAAGGGATATCCGACACCTCCAAAGCGACCGAGGCCCCGAGCATGGCCACCACGTCGGGATCGTTTTCTTTGTCCGCCGACAGAACCGTGGCGATGACCTGCGTTTCGCATCTCAAGCCGCCGGCAAAGAGCGGCCGGATCGAGCGGTCGACCAAACGGGACGTGAGAACTTCCTTTTCCGAGGGCCGTCCCTCCCGTTTGAAAAACCCGCCGGGAATCTTTCCGGCAGCGAAGGTTTTCTCCTGGTAGTCCACCGTGAGCGGGAAGAAATCCGTATCGAGCCTGAGCTCTTTCGCCGCCACGGCAGTCACCAGAGCCACCGTCTCACCGTACCGCACGAGGGCGGCCCCGTCGGCCTGTTTCGCCAATCTTCCGACCTCTATGGATAGAGGGCGGCCGTAGTACTCAAATTCGACTCTCTTGATCATAGTGGAATCCTATCGAACCGGGTGTGCCCAACGGAAGCAAAAAGGGAAGGGAAAAGCAGCGAGGGATCACTACTTCCTGATTCCCAAGCGTTGGATCAGACTCAGATATCTCGGGTAATCGTTCTTCTTGAGATAATCGAGTAGCCTCCGTCTCTGCCCGACAAGCTTAAGGAGGCCTCGGCGGGAGTGGTGATCTTTGACGTGAACCTTGAAGTGTCCGGTGAGGTACTCGATACGCTGACTGAGCAGAGCCACCTGCACTTCAGGCGAACCTGTGTCCGTGTCGTGGAGCTTGAACTGCTGTATAACCTCCCGCTTTTGCTGCTGAGCAATACCCATGTGTTCTCCGCTAATTTTCTTTCTTTTTTACAACCAATTTTCTACCACACTACCTTGACCTTGTAAAGCGAGGGGACTTGCGGCCAAAAAGCCGATTCCCCGAATAACGCCTTTATGATAGAGTAAAGCAGTCTATGGCGCGGCCATCCCAAGTTTTGGGCCTGTCCTTGTTCTTATGCTGCCTGGCTTTTCCCGTCAATGCGGCTGATATTTACCGCTGGGTCGATGACCAGGGCGTGGTCCATTTCACCGATAACCCGCACAACATCCCGCAGAAGTATCGGCAAAACGCGGCCCATATCAAGGCCAAAGAGCCAGCTCCGGGCCAGCAGCCGCCAAAGAGCTGGTCCCTAGATAAGGCTTCCATCCCGCTGCAAAAGAAAGGGGCTGTGGTTATCGTTCCGGCTACCCTCAACGAAAGGGCCGAGGGGAATTTCGTCGTCGATACCGGGGCCAGCTACACGATGATCTCCCACGCTACGGCAAAAGAATTGTCGATCGACCTCAGCCAGAAGTTTCCCACCATGCCGTTTCAGACCGCCAACGGCGTCGTCCACGCTCCGCTCGTGAAGCTCGACTCGATCGATGTGGGGGGACTGCAGGTCCGCGACCTCACGGCAGCCGTCCACGACGTGTTTCCCGACTCCAGCATCTCCGGGCTCTTGGGGCTCAACTTCCTCAGCAACTTCCGCCTCGACATCGACACCAAAGGCTCCGTCCTGCACCTGGAAAGGAAATAAGCGAAATCGCGAGGTCGGGCGCCCCGCCCTCAGCGGGGAAGATCCGCGAGCGAACTGCGCCCGCCAAGCACCTGCCGCACCTCCCGGACATAACGTCTGATATCGGCGATCAACCGGGCCCGGTTGAGGAACAGGGGAAGAAGGGCGTAGTTGAGATAGTCTCCCTTCAGGAGGTGGCATTCCTTACATGCGGCAACAATGTTCTCGGGGACATCCCTTCCCCCTTTGGAGAGCGGCACGATGAAGTCCTTGACCTTGGAGTCGAGTCTGCCGCCGAAAAAAGACAGGCGCCTGCCGCAATAGCCGCAGAGCGCAGCGGCGTGGTAGGCGTGGGTGCAGAAAGATTTGATCTCTGCCATCACCCTCGGCTACGCACGGGCCGTCACGAGCAGCCGCTCACCGCGCCGCAGTTCAGGCACTTGTAACAGGCCCCGCTCCGAATCATGATCGCCCCACAATCGGGACAAGGAGGCGCGTCCTGCTGGTAAAGGCTGGTGATGCTGCTGATCGTCGCAACGGGGGCTCCACCCCGAGGGCCCTGCGGCGCGAGCGGGGCAGCCTTTTTGGTATTGGCGCCTTCGTCTGCCTCCGGTCTTACAATGCCGACTTCCCGCTGCGCCTCGCCGTCCAAGAACTTGGTCGCCAGCCAGCGGAAAATATAATCCATGATCGACTTCGCCATTGGAATATCCGGATTCTTGGTAAACCCTGAAGGCTCGAAGCGCATATGGCTGAACTTATCCACCAGGACTTTCAGCGGCACGCCGTACTGCAGGGCCATGGAGATCGCGGTGGCGAAAGAATCCATAAGCCCCGAGATCGTGGATCCTTCCTTGGACATGGTGATGAAGATCTCGCCGGGCTGCCCGTCTTCGTACATCCCGGCGGTGATGTAGCCCTCGTGTCCGGCGATATCGAACTTGTGGGTGATCGATCTGCGCTCGTCCGCAAGCTTGCGCCGGAAAGGACGGGATTCCTGGGGCGCGGCCTTCGCCGGCTGGCTTTCGCCCCTGGAGGTGTTCAGGGGCTGGCTCCGCTTGGAGCCATCGCGATAGATCGCCACGGCCTTGACCCCGTGCTTCCAGGCCTCGACGTAGGCCTCCATGATCCCCTCCACCGTCACATCGCTCGGCATGTTGATCGTCTTGGAGATCGCGCCGGAAATGAAGGGCTGGACCGCGCCCATCATTTTCAAGTGGCCGAGGTGGTGGATAGAGCGCCGGCCGGCGGCTGGCTTGAAGGCGCAGTCGAACACCGATAGGTCGGTATCCTTGAGGTGGGGCGCGCCTTCGATGGTTTCGTGCTCGTTGATGTAGTCGTAGATTTCCTGAATTTGCTTCTGATCGTAGCCGAGCCGCTTCAGGGCGCGGGGCACCGTGTTGTTGACCATCTTTAAGAGGCCCCCGCCAACCAGCTTTTTGTACTTGATGAGAGCGATATCCGGCTCCACGCCCGTGGTATCGCAGTCCATCATGAAGGCGATGGTCCCGGTCGGGGCGAGAACCGAAATCTGGGAGTTCCTCACCCCGAGCTGTTCCGCCTCCGCGCAGACGAGATCCCAGACTTCCCGGGCCGCCGTCAGGAGATCGAGGGGGACATGCGACGGGGAGATCTTGAAAGCATGGGAGCGATGCTTGCTCAGCACTCGAAGCATAGGCTGGCGGTTACGCTCAAACCCTGCAAACGGCCCGACCGCCGCCGCCATCCGCGCCGACTCCAGGTACCCTTCGCCGGACATAAGCGCCGTCACCGCCGCCGCAAAGCCTCTTCCGGCGTCCGAATCGTAAGGAAGGCCCAAAGACATCAAGAGCGCGCCGAGGTTGGCATAGCCCAATCCAAGCTCGCGGAAGGCATGGGCGTTGGCCGCAATCTCGGCGGTGGGGTAGGAGGAGTTGTCCACGAGGATATCCTGCGCCAGGATCATGATATCGACGCCGTGACGGAAAGCCTCGACATCGAAGACGCCGTCGTCGCGCAAGAACTTAAGCAAATTCAACGAGGCGAGATTGCATGCCGAGTCATCGAGATGCATGTACTCGGAGCACGGATTCGATGCGCTGATGCGGCCCGAGTTCGGGCACGTATGCCAGTCGTTGATGGTCGTATCGAACTGCATGCCCGGATCGCCGCAGGCGTAAGCCGCTTCGGCGATCATTTTTAGCAGATCGCGCGCCTTGTAGGTCTCGCAGACCTCGCCCGTCCGGACGTACCGGGTCTTCCATTCGCGGTCCTCGAGCACGGCCTGCATGAACTCATCGGTAACGCGCACGGAGTTGTTGGCGTTCTGGAAAAAGACGCTCCCGTAAGCGGGCCCATCCAGACTGGAGTCGTACCCCGCCTCAATCAGGGCCCAAGCCTTCTTCTCTTCCTCCACCTTGCATCTAATGAACTCCACGACGTCGGGGTGATCGACATCGAGCACGACCATCTTCGCGGCCCGCCGGGTCTTACCCCCCGACTTGATCACCCCAGCCGATGCATCCGCGGCCTTCATAAAGGAAACCGGCCCGGAGGCTGTCCCCCCGCCGGCCAGTTGCTCCTTGGCGGAACGGATCTTGGAAAGATTGACCCCGGAGCCGGAGCCCCCTTTGAAGATGATCCCCTCCTTACGGTACCAGTCGAGAATCGACTCCATCGTATCCTCGACGGAGAGGATGAAGCAGGCGGAGCACTGCGGTTTCTTCTCGATTCCGCAGTTGAACCACACGGGGCTATTGAAGGAGGCCTTCTGGTGGAGCAGGATATGCGCCAGTTCATCGGCGAAAACCTGTGCGTCCTCGTCGGTGGCGAAATAGCCGTCGGCCCGGCCCCAACCCGTGATGGTATCGACGACTCGCCCGACCAACTGCCGGACGCTTCGTTCTCGCTGGGGGCTTCCCAGTGGCCCGCGAAAGTACTTCGAAACCACCACGTTGGTAGCCATATGCGACCAGGATTTGGGGATCTCGACGTTGGGTTGCTCAAAGACCACCTGGCCTTTTTCGTTATGGATGGTTGCGGTGCGGATCTCCCAATCAGCCCCGTCATAGGGGTTGACCGCCGCCTGGGTGAAGTAGCGGCTCAAGGTAAGGCCCGGCCTGACCCCCGACTCAAGTCGTGCCGTGGTCTCTGCTGCCGTCATCGATGTTGGGTTTGCCATGGTACCGCGTCTCCTCTCCGGATTTCCCCTACCTATTGTGGGTCCATCGCTGGTTCACACAATATGTTGTTATAAGGATTTGGCAAAACGTTGTCAAGAAAATTTTTTCAAGCCCCTATCTCTGGAGCCGAAGCCCGATTCTTGCTAAAAATTTAACCCAAGACCATGGCCGCAAAGGATTCCCAAATCGAAAAGCTCGGGGCGGTGCTCGAGAAATCGCTTCAGCGGCTTGAGCTGTCGGCGAGGCTCACGGAATACCGGGTGTGGCCGATCTGGGACGAGATCGTTGGTCCCACGATCGCGCGCAACGCCCAACCGGAGAAGATCCGCCACGGAACCTTGTTCGTCAAGGTGAGCAGCTCCACGTGGATGCAGCAGCTTCAGTTCATGAAAGAAATGATCGCGGAGCGGCTCAACCAGAACCTCGGGAAAGAGGTCGTAAGAAACATCTTCTTCGTGGTCGGAAAGGTCGACTGGTCCCCGCACGAACCGCCGAAGAAAAAACGACCGGGCTCTGCCGCGACCCTCTCCGAACCGATCGCTGACGACGCCGAACTCCGCACCATCAAAGACCCCGAACTCCGCCGCGCCCTGAAGACGCTCCTCGCCACCGCCGCCCGCAAGGGGAGAAAATAGCGACACGGCTCACTCCCCGAGCATCGCTTTGACCTCCGCCGTGTATTGACGGTCCACAGTGTAAACCACAAGCGGGCGCATCACTTCAAGCTCGCACCTCCCGCCCTTGGTCCCTTCGACCAAGACAAGCTTCGCTTCGCTGTCGCGAAAAGAATGAACCCACCGGAGTCGCTTCGGCTCCATACGCTCCAGCCTCATGTGATGAAGGAGGTCGACGGCCCGCACTGCGGGATAAACCAGCGTCATCCTCCCCTTCGGGCGGAGCACGTATGCCCCGGCGCGGAGAAAATCCGCGACCGAGCCTTTGATTTCGTGACGCGCAAGCCGCCTTTCGACATCCGGATTCATCCTCCCAGTTTTAGGACCGCGGTAAGGGGGGTTGCACACGACAGCATCGAAGCTTTTCGGAGGCAGCAGCCCTGTAATTGAACGAACATCTCCGTGGAGGATATTTACCCGTTCCTGCAAGCGATTGATTTCGACGCTCCGCCGGGCCCGCTCCACCATGGCTTCCTGGACTTCCAAGCCGACAATCCGGCAGTTAGGATGGAGCGATGCCAAAAACATGGCGATGACCCCATTTCCGGTCCCCAAATCAACGATCCTTTCACGACCGCCGAGCCCGACGAAATGGGCCAGCAAGAGAGCGTCGAGCGAAAATCGATACCCGTCGCGCCTTTGGACAATCGAAAGCCTTCCGTTAAGAAGCGTGTCTAGCGTCTCGCCGCTGGAGGCCGATTTTGTTCGCATGGTTGAAAATTATCCCACATTTTCTATATTAGCGGAAAGCTTGTGCCCGATCTCGCGCAACCCCGAAGATGTTCGAGCTCCTAGGTCAAATTGGCCGATTCACCCTTACCCAGCTTGCCGCAATGGGCAAGATGTTCATTTTTCTCCTCTCCGCCTTGGGGCTGGCCTTTCGCCGGCCGGCCAAAATCCGGCTCATCATTTACCATATCAAGACCTTCGGCGTGGACTCTCTTTCGGTCGTTGTCCTCTCCGGCTTTTTTACCGGCATGGTCATGGGCTTCCAGGGCTATTATAGCCTGAGGAAGTTCAACGCCGAAAGCTGGCTGGGGTCGGCGACCGCCCTCAGCCTGCTCAGGGAACTGGGTCCCGTGCTGGCAGCGTTTATGGTGACCGGGAGGACCGGTTCGGCGATGGCGGCCGAGCTCGGCACCATGAGGGCGACCGAACAGATCGATGCCCTTTACTCGATGGCCATTAATCCGATCAAGTACCTGGTCTCGCCGCGGATCATCGCGAGCCTGATCGCCATGCCGCTGCTCACGGCGATCTTCGACGTCGTCGGTATCTACGGCGCGTACCTGGTCGGCGTGGGGCTTCTCGGCGTCAGCTCCGGCAGCTATTTCTCCGGGATGGAGAGCAGCGTCGTCTTCCATGACGTTTACAGCGGCTTTATCAAAGCGGTGAGCTTCGGCCTGATCATCACCTGGGTGTGCTGCTACAAAGGATTCCATGCCCCGCCGATGGCCACCGGGGTGAGCCAGGCCACCACCGAGTCGGTGGTGCTCTCTTTTGTCTTCATTCTCGTGTGGGATTATTTCCTTACTTCGATCATGCTTTAATCCGAGTACGGAACCATGAGTGCGGCGCGAGCGATGATTCGGGTGGTCGATCTCTACAAGAGCTTCGGGAAGCAGCAAGTCCTCAAGGGAGTGACCATGGAGTTCACCAAAGGAAAGATCACGACCATCGTCGGCACCAGCGGGTGCGGGAAGACGGTGCTGCTCAAGCATCTAAACGCGCTCCTCCTACCGGACCGGGGCCAGGTTTTCATCGACAGCGTGGACATCACCCGACTAAAACAAAAAGACCTCTACGAAATGCGCGGCCGTTTTGGCGTCCTGTTCCAGGGTGCGGCGCTGCTCGACTCGATGACGGTGTTCGACAACGTCGCCTTTCCGCTGCGGGAGAAAACCACAATGGCCGAAGCGGAAATCCGCAAAAAGGCCGACGAGCGTCTCGATCAGGTCGGGCTTGAGGGAATGGGACACAAGTACCCGGCGGAGCTCAGCGGCGGGATGAGAAAGCGCGCCGGCCTCGCCCGTGCTCTGGTCATGGATCCCGAGATTGTTCTGTTCGACGAGCCCACCACCGGTCTCGATCCGGTTCTGGCCACGGGCATTCATCAGCTCATCGCCCGGACGCAACAGACTTTCGGCTTCACCGGTGTCGTGGTAAGCCACACGATTCCTCAAGTCTTTGAAATTTCCGACTATGTCGCTATACTGGCGAACGGAGTTATCGAGGAGTTCAAACCCACGAAGGAGTTTCAAAGCTCGCAAAATCCCGTCGTCCAGCAGTTTATCCAAGGGCAGACGGAAGGTCCCATCCAGGTTTTGTAGGAGAGTGCATCGGTGATCCAGACGCGCACGGAAATCCTCGTCGGCATCTTCGTCTTGGTGGGTATCGCCTGCCTTGGCTACCTCGCCATCCGCCTGGGGAAACTCGAGCTCCTCGGCAACCGCGGCTACGTGGTGTACGCCGATTTCGCTTCAGTCGCCGGCCTCAAAGTCGGCGATCCGGTCGAGATTGCCGGCGTCAAGGTGGGCCGTGTGGAATCGATCGACCTCGCCGATGACCGGGCCCGGCTCGGGCTACGGGTCGAGGACAACGTCAAGCTCCAGGAAGACGTCATCGCCTCGATACGGGCGCGGGGCCTCATTGGAGACAAATTCGTCCTGATCTCGCCTGGCGCCGCGGATCGCATCCTTGGCCCGGGAGCGAAGATTCGCGACACCGAGTCGCCGCCGGATATAACGGACCTCATCGGGAAACTGGTCGGCGGAGACCTGGCATCAAAGGGCGATCAAAAATGATGCGAAAGGAGACATCCATTCTAACGTTATTTTCCCTGCTGCTGGTTTTGATTTCTACCTCCCCGTCGAGGGCGGGAGTGCCCACGGACCAGGTCCGGTCGACCGTGGACAAGGCCCTGATCGTGCTTAAAGACCCACGGCTTAAATCGGAGGCCAGAACCCAAGAGCGGCGCGACAAGCTGCGGCAGATCCTCTACGCTCGGTTTGACTTCGCCGAGATGGCCAAGCGGTCGCTCGGGAGCCACTGGCGGCGGCGCACGCCCCAGGAGCAGGAAGAGTTCGTGCAGCTCTTTACCTCTCTGCTCGAGCGGGCCTACATCGACCGCATCGAGTCCTTCAACGAGGAAACCTTCCAGTATCCCAGGGAACTCATGGACGGGAGCTACGCCGAGGTGGAAAGCCGAATCCATACCCGAAAAGGAGAGGAATTCACGATCCTCTATAAGACTCATCTCCTCAAAGGGGAATGGAAAGTCTACGATGTCGTGATCGAAAATATCAGCCTGGTCAACAACTACCGCTCCCAGTTCAACCGTGTGGTCACCAACTCCTCCTACGAGGAGCTGATCCGCCGACTGAAGGAAAAACAGGAAGAGTTCACCGTTAAGAAAAAGTGAGGGCGGCCCCCAACCGCACCGAGTCTCGCATGCTCGCCGCGCTGCTCCACGCCCCGAAACCTGTCGAACAAGAGCCGCTGGCCCTGCGGGAGATAAGCGCGCCTTCCCCCCGAGGGAGCCAGATCCTGATCCGCGTCCATGCCTGCGGCCTCTGCCACACCGACCTACACACGGTCGAAGGCGACATCCCCCTGCCTAAACTACCGATAATCCCGGGTCACCAGATCGTCGGCGTCGTCGCCGGGCGCGGGCCCGAGGTCGGGCGCTTTCGTGACGGAGATCGAGTCGGCGTGGCATGGCTTCATGGCGCCTGCGGCGCATGCCGCTACTGCCGGGGGGAACATGAGAATCTATGCGAGAAGGCCGAGTTTACGGGATTGCACGCAAATGGGGGCTACGCCGAGCTCACCCTCGTTGACGAAAACTTCGCTTATCGCTTGCCGGCCGGCTTCTCCGACCTCCAGGCGGCGCCGCTTTTGTGCGCCGGCGTGATCGGGTACCGCGCCCTGAAACTCACCGCCGTCCGTGGCGGCGAGCGGCTAGGACTTTACGGCTTCGGCGCTTCCGCCCATCTCGTCATCCAAATCGCCCGCCATCGGCAATGCCAGGTGTACGTCTTCACTCGCAGCCCTGAACATCAGCATCATGCGCGAGCCTTGGGCGCCGCATGGGTGGGCCGGGCCGAAGACACCCCTCCCGAGAAACTTCAAGCGGCGATCATCTTCGCCCCCGCCGGAAGGCTGGTCCTAGATGCCCTGCGCGTCCTCGACCGGGGCGGCAACGTGACTCTAGCGGGGATCACGATGACGCCGATTCCTGAAATCGACTATCCAAGCCTGCTCTACCACGAGCGCACGATCCAAAGCGTCGCCAATGCGACGAGAAAGGATGCCGAGGAGCTGCTTGAGCTAGCGACCGAGGTTCCGCTACGCGCCGACGTCCAGGTTTTCCCGCTCGCCCAAGCTAACCAAGCGCTTCTAGAGCTCAAGCACAGTCGGATCCGCGGCTCGGGAATCATCACGATCAACCCGCCTGGCAGCACCTAGGGACTAGGCTCCCTCGGGAAGCGCGCTCTCGGCTGCGGCCAGGGGACTGGCTCGCTTGCGTGCCTGTCCCCGTCACCCGATGGGTTCGTGCCATGAGTCGTGGCGTCTGTAATCGGACGTCCGCAGCCTCGCTCGCGCTCCCCTCGGTCGCCCGACCGGTCGAGGGGGCGAGCCGCGATTTTTATTTTGTTTTTGCCATCGCCCGGAGAGGCTCGCCTCCGAGATCGGTGAACCACCGCCTGGCTCCCGAGGAATCACACTTTCCGCGATAGAGACCAGCGTCTCTTGACTCCCGGTGTCCATCCGAAGTATTCGGTTGCCTGACGAGAAGGCCCAGAGCCGTAATTGGAGAGGGGAAAGGAGCGCGTGAGAAAATGAGATACGCCGACGATACGAGAATCGACAGCTATAACCAATGGCAGCTCACCCAGGAGATCCCGATTCACACAGGCTTCTTTATCGAAGAACTCAAAAACGTGGAGCTTCCGCCGTGGGACCTCAAAGGAGGCTGGCGCTACCACTTTGTCGCTTTGAGCGACGATCGTCCGGTCGATGTCAGCGTCAAAGAAGGCGGCGCGCAAATTGAATACGAAGATGAGGACCCGGAGATTCACGAAATCTTTGAGCAGGCCCTGGCGAAGGTGGGAGCCTCCTGCCGCATGGGAGCCATGGTCCCATGGTGTAAAGGGTAAGGATGGATTCGAGATGGGATCTCGCGGTAATCGGCGGCGGCATTGTCGGCCTCGCCACTGCCATGAAGCTCGCCGAAAAATATCCTCATCTGCGGTTGCTCCTGCTGGAGAAGGAGCGGGAGATCGCCAGCCATCAGACCGGACACAATAGCGGGGTCATCCACTCGGGCATCTATTACAAGCCAGGATCGGTAAAAGCCGAGACGTGCGTGGCGGGAAGAAAAGCGCTGCTCGAATTCTGCGACGCTCACGCGATCCCTTACGAGCTATGCGGCAAAGTGATCGTGGCCACCCAACCCAACGAGACCGCGCGGCTCGAGGAGCTTTACCGGCGCGGCCAGGCCAATCGCGTGGCGGGACTGGAGCTGATCGGGCCCGAACGACTGAAGGAGATCGAACCCTACTGCCGGGGAATCCGCGCCCTGTACGCGCCAACAACCGGAATCATCGACTTTACTCGTGTCGCGAAGGGCTACGCTCAGAAATTCCAAACCCTCGGTGGCGAGATCCAAGCATCACAGGAAGCAAGAAAGATCGTGCCGGAGCGCGACGGGCTGGTGATCGAGAGCTCCGGCGCAACATTTCATACAAAGCATCTCATCAACTGCGCCGGGCTCTTCTCCGACAAAGTGGCCCGGCTAATGGCCCAAAGCGCAGGCGTAAACGATCGATCACAAGCGGATCTGCGGATCATCCCCTTCCGCGGTGAATACTTCCGCGTCGTGCCCGAGCGGCGATTTTTGGTTCGTGGCCTCATCTATCCGGTGCCGGATCCGCGCTTCCCTTTTCTCGGCGCCCACTTCACCAGGACGGTAAAGGGTGAGGTCGAGGTCGGACCGAACGCCATTCTCGCTCTGGCGCGGGAGGGCTACCGCAAGACGGACATCGATCCGAGCCATACCTTCGAGGTCTTTTCTTACAAAGGCTTCTGGCTCCTCACCATCCGTTACTGGCGGATGGGCGTGGCCGAAATGCACCGTTCCTTCAGCAAGCGGGCCTTCGTCAAGGCCCTCCAACAGCTCATCCCCGATGTGACGGTTCAGGACTTCATCCCGAGCGGCGCCGGCGTTCGTGCCCAGGCGGTCTCCGCCTCCGGGGCGCTCGTCGATGATTTCGTTATCCGTAGAATCGGCAATGCCATCCACGTGCTCAACGCTCCCTCACCGGGCGCCACCGCATCGCTCGCCATCGGCGAAAAGATCGTCCAGATGGCCGCGGAGGCGTTCTCCCTGCGTGGCTAAAGCTTTCCTGATTCCCTCGAAAGCCTATCGGGGGCCGCGCTGTCAGGCCGCGGCCGTGCTTGTCCGCGACCGAGCGGAGCGCGAGCGAGGCTGCGGACGTCCGATTACAGACAGTACGGCTCAAGGCACAGACCCATCGGCCGCAGCCGAGAGCGCGCTTCGCGAGGGAGCTTAGTCGATCGGCCGCGGCGTTTGGTGGTGATGCAAACGCCAATCTTGATTTCCTGCCATCCTTTGAATAGCTTGGTGCGAAATCGCCGCGGAGGTGAACTTTCCATGATCATCGAATACAGGGGGCACCGGCCGAAGATCTCCCCGAGGGCTTTTATCGCTCCGACGGCCGTCCTCATCGGCAAAGTCTCGGTCGAGGATGACGCAAGCATCTGGTTCGGGGCCGTCCTGCGCTCCGACCAGAACGAGAACCCCATCTCGGTAGGAGCGCGTACCAGCGTTCAGGACACCTGCGTGATCCATTCGGGGGAAGCGCCGGTGATCCTCGAAGAAGACGTTACCGTCGGACACGGGGCGATCATGGAAGGCTGCGTCGTGCGCCGCGGCGCGATCATCGGCATTAACGTTACGGTGCTGGAAAACAGCGAGATCGGAGAAGAATCGCTGATCGGGGCGGGAAGCGTGGTCGTTCCGCACACCAAGATCCCACCACGGGTCCTGGCTGCGGGAAGCCCAGCGAAAGTAAAAAAAGAGCTCAGCGGCGACGCGCTTAACTGGATCCGCATGGGCTCCGCGACTTACATCCAGTTGTGCCGGAATTATCTCGGCGGTGACTACAAGATCATCGGATAACGTCGACCTTTTCGTATACGGCACCCTGAGGGATAAGCGCCTTCTCCAGCAGCTTACCGGGAAGCCTTTTCGGACCTCTCCGGCTTGCCTCAAAGATTTCAAGAAGTGGACCACTCCGGCAGGCTACCCCTACATCCTCCCCAACAAGGGCTCGAAGGTGGCGGGGCTGCTTATCTCGGGGATCGATCCGGAATCACTTCGGCGGCTCGACCGTTACGAAGACGAGGGACAACTATACTTCCGCAAGAAGATCACGGTCATCTGCGGCAAGAGAAGAGTGGCATGCCAGGCTTACATCGGGAACTCGCGGCTGCATCGCCGTGGATTCTAAGAGGTTCGCACCGCGGACGAGCCCTTCGGGATTGCACATTTCAAATTTCAAATCTCAGATTCGTCATTTTTTTCTCGTGCGCGCCCGCTTCGGCACGGCCCGCTCGATCTGGCGCAGTAATTTTAGGAAAGTCCGCAAAAGGTCCGTCGAGGTGACGATCCCCTGCACACGCCGGCTGCCATCCAAGACGGGAAGGCAATTGACCCGATGCTGGAGAATTTTTCTGACCGCTGCGGAAAGCGAGGTTTTGAGCCCTACGACCACCGGATCACGCGCCATCAGCTCGGTAACCGGAGTGTTGTTCCAATCCGGCGCGCGGATGAGGCCGCGCAGCAGGTCGCGATCCGAAAGCACGCCCGCCAACCGCCCCCCCGAGTCGACCACCAGGAGATGGCGAAACGGCTGATTCGCCATCACAGCCACGGCTTCCTCGAAGGAGTTGTGCGGCGAGAGGGTGACGAGCCTTCTGGTCATCACAGCTTCCACTGGAGTCGGTGCTGGACGGTTTTTCGATCTCCGCGAAACTGAAGCGCGGTTCATGGCATTCCGTAGCCTCCCTCAAAATTAGAATCGGCGTTCACGAAGGAGCGGATCATACGCGACTTAGCCAATTATACCTGTCAAGACCGGCGGGATAAAGGAGAGCCTTAAGTGCCCCGGCGAGCGAAACAAGCCCGAGTGTTCAGGCGGCTAGCCGAGCTAAACAGGGAAGTCTCCATGACCCCCTTGAAGCAAATTAGGTTGGCCTTCGTCTAAAGGTTCAACAGATAGATAGAGCAGAAGGGACAATTGAAGTTATCCCTCCTTCTCGCTCTCCGTTATTCCCTTTGCCCTTTACAATCCCCATAGCAAGCAGTAAATTCCCGCTCCGCGGTTTAGTCCAACCTGGTTTTATCCCCAATGCCATGTAGGGAATTCTGTCGAAACTGCATGCCTCCGGGCATCAGGGATAAAGAGAGGGAATAGGGTCAAGAGAGGGAATGGGGTCACAAGAGGGAATGGGGTCAGGTCTTGCAATCACACATTGTTGTAGTGCAAGACGCGACCCCGTTCCTCGAGCCCGTTCCTACGATACGGCGGGATTTCCGGGGACAGCATACGACATTGACACCTGGGTGGGTTTTTAACCACAATAGCAGCCGTGGCCAGGAGTGCTAGCGCGGCCCTGCCGGATATCTCGTATCCTGGCGTGGCACGCCGAATGTTGGAATCGACCACAAGCCCTCTTGGTTCTGCTGCTTTCGTAGAGAAAAATGGGGCGATCCACCCTTTCTCAACGTACCCTGGCTATGCGAACGCGCAAAGCCC
>JACPAM010000163.1 GCA_016180805.1 Deltaproteobacteria bacterium
GGTGAGCGTAATCGGCCCGATGCGGGGATCGCTGACCTCTTTTCGCAGCAGTTCGGAAACCAGTTCCAACAGCAGGTCCCCCACCCGGTCTGAGCGTTTATATTCCATAATTTCCAGCCGGCAGCCAAAAGCTTTGAGTTCTCAATTTTGAATTTTGAGTTAATTTTATTAATGAGTTCACTAGTAAGTAGACATTGGAGTCCATCCGATGGGCGTTTCTCTCGCTCCTGTTGCGAAACCCGGCCTCTCTCCGTCATGCCCGCGCAGGCGGGCATTCAGTCCGCTTCTGCCCCTCCCCTGGATTCCCGCTTTCGCGGGAATGACGACACCCGCCCCTTTCAACGCCCGCCTTCTGTGCGCTGAATGCTGAAAGCTGATAGCTATGAACCCTTTTTAACAGTAGAAAAATTCTGTGTCGGTCTCGCCTACTTGAGCAAGGCCGAGGCCGTCGACGAAATCGATGACCTTTTGGAGCGTGGCCTCTACGACCTGACGGCTACTGCCGACCACGCCGAAGCCGAGCACGGCGCTCTGCCACCTACTGCCGACCACGCCGAAGCCGAGCACGGCGCTCTGCCACAAATCCTGATCGCCACACTCGGTGACCGAGATATTGAATTGATGGGATACCCGCGCCTGGATTCTCTTCAGCACTCCCCTTTTCTCTTTCAGGGAATGGTTCTCGGCCAGGACGAGGCTCAGCTTTAACACCCCCACGACCATGGGGGAGGAGGTGGAACGGGAATTCTTCCTTGCTATTGTTAGTCTCCCGCCGAGGCCCGGGACGCTTCGCGTCCCGAGGGGGTGGGGGTGATGCGCCGGAGTACCGGCACCCGCTCGTACGCCTCGATGACATCGCCCGCTTTGATGTCCTGAAAGCCGTCGAGGCTGAGACCGCATTCATACCCGGCCGTCACCTCCCTGACGTCGTCTTTGAACCTCTTGAGGCTCCCCAACTTGCCCTCGTGGACCACCACCTGGTCGCGCAGGAGCCGCACCAAACTCGAGCGTTGGATTTTTCCCTCCGTGACATAGCAGCCGGCCACCGCTCCCACTCCCTGGATGGTGAAGATCTGGCGCACCTGGACCCGGCCATGAATCTGCTCCCGGTAGGTCGGCTCGAGCATTCCTTCCATGGCGGCCCTGACGTCGGCCAGCGCTTCGTAAATCACGGTATAGAGCCGGACGTCGACCCCTTCCTGGCTGGCGAGGTGCGCCGCTTTGGACTCCGGCCTCACGTTAAACCCGATCACGACCGCGTTGGACGCCGCGGCCAAGAGGATATCGCTCTCCGTGATGCCACCCACCGAACCGTGAAGGACTCTGAGTTTGACCTCCGCGCCGGAAAGCCGGCCGAACGCCTCCGTGAGCGCCTCCACCGAGCCATGCACGTCGGCCTTAAGGACGACTCGCAGCTCCTTCACGTCGCCCGTCTTGATTTGGTCGTAGAGATCCTCGAGCGATACCTTGCTCGTCTTGACCAGTTCGGACTCGCGCTGTTTGGTGCGCCGAAACTCCGCGACCTGGCGGGCCTTAGTCTCATCCGCAACGGCTACGAAAGAGTCGCCGGCCTGGGGCACTCCCTGCAACCCTAAGATCTCCACGGGAAGCGCAGGCACGGCCTCGTCGACTTTCCGACCCCGATCGTCGATCATGGCCCGCACCCGGCCGTAAAACACGCCGCACACGAATGGATCGCCGACGCGAAGGGTGCCCTCCTGGACCAAAACCGTCGCCACCGGCCCGCGACCGCGGTCGAGCTTCGCCTCGATGATGGTGCCGCGGGCGAGCTTGCCCGGATTGGCCTTGAGATCGAGGATGTCCGCCTGGAGCAGGACCATCTCAAGGAGATGCGGAATCCCCTCTTTCGTCCGGGCGGAGACCGGAACCGTCACGGCATCCCCTCCCCATTCCTCGGGAACCAAACCGTATTCGGTCAGGCCTTTCTTGACCCGCTCCACGTTGGCATCGTGCTTGTCGATCTTATTGATGGCGACGATGATCGGGACCTCGGCCGCACGGGCGTGGTTGATCGCCTCCACGGTCTGGGGCATCACGCCGTCATCCGCCGCCACGACCAAGATGACGAGATCGGTGACCTTGGCGCCTCTGGCCCGCATCGACGTGAAGGCCTCGTGTCCCGGCGTGTCGAGGAACGTGACACTCCTTCCGTCCACCACCACGTTGTACGCCCCGATGTGCTGGGTGATACCGCCGGCTTCCTGGGCTGTGATTTTCGTGCTGCGGATCGCATCGAGGAGCGACGTCTTACCGTGGTCAACGTGTCCCATGATGGTCACCACCGGCGGCCTCGACACAAGCGCGCCTTCCGCCTCCTCGACCTGGTGCTCGACCTCCAAAACCGACTCGACATCGAAAGCGACATTTTCCACCTGATGATCGAAGTCGGCCGCCACCAGGGTCGCGGTGTCGGCATCGAGCGTCTGGTTGATGGTGGCCATCATCCCCAGGGCCATGAGTTTCTTGATCACGTCTCCCGCCTTCACCCCCATCTCTCTGGCCAGATCGCCAACCGTGACGACCTCGGATATCTTGATCACGCGCTTGCTCGCCTTGGGAACGGTGATTTCGGTCTTTTTCTGTTCCTTTCCCGGCAGCGCCCTTTTCTTTCTCGGCAGCCGCCCAGAGCGGAACTCCCGCTCGCGCAGCTCCAGGACCTCCTGCTTCTTGACTATCCGTTTCTTGTGCTTGACGGCCTTTGCCGGCTTTTCGGCCCCCTCGCCGGCCGGCACCGGCTCCGCCCCCGGAGCCTCGCTCCGCGCTTCCACCCGTCCTACCTGGGGCAAGGCCGGCTTAGGCGGGAGAACTCCTTTGGCTACCGGCGTGGGCTGCGGGGCCGCAGGCCGTCCCGTCCGTCTGAGATCGATTTTCCCGAGAATTCTCGCGCCGCGCGGCGTTACCTGCGGAGCGGCTTTGGGCTCTTCTTTGACCGCCTCGCGCGCCGGCTCGGGCTCTTCGACGGGAGCGGCGGGCGCGGGCTCAGCCGCTTCAGCTTCAACCACAGGCGCTTCCTCTCCGGCGGGTTCGGGCTCCTGAACACCTTCCTCAACCGTCAGCGGCTGAGCCTCCCAAGGCACAGCCCCAATCGGTGGAGCCTCAGATGGGACCTCTTCCGGCCCCGCCTCCTCAACCCAAGTCGGCTGAGGCTCCGGTGTCGGCGGGGGAGGCGTATGCGCGATCACCTCCCGGCTCGTCCGTCGGCGAATGACATTGGCTCGGACCCGGCGCTCAACGATTTGCTCCCGGGATTGAACCTCTCCTCCTAAGGATTCATCTTCACGGGTCACCACACGGTCCGCCACGACCTTTTCCTCTCCGACCGTGACTTGAGGCTTCGCCGGCTGTGCCAGCGCAGCCCGCACGCGTGCGACCTCGCCATCCTCCAGGGAGCTCTGGGTCCTCTTTCCCCGTAGCCCCATCTTCTCCAGGTGCGCGAGCAGATCCTTAGGTTCGAGCCCTAACTCCTTGGCCAGTTGATGAACCCTGATTTTTACCATCGATCAAACCTCACTGCCGACCTTTATCACGCAATGCTGAAACCAGTTTCTCTTTCGCGCCGCGCCGGACCTCGGCCCGAAAGGCCCGAGAGAGACTTTTTTTCCGCAAGAAGGCTTCCCAACAACTCTCCTTCTTATGCAGGTAACCTCCCCTCCCTTCGCCACGCTTGTCAATCCGAAGCTCTGCCTCGCCGCGGATGACGAGCCGCAACATGGCCTCCCGATCGTCCCTCGCGCCGCATCCCAGGCACGTCCGCCGCGGACGGTGGCCCCGCTTCAAATCCAATCCCCTAGGCTTCCTGCCGTTCCTTCTCCGTCGGCTCGGCTGGCGGCTCCGGGGTCTCGGCGGCTTGTGCCGCAGCTTGGGCCGCAGCCTGGGCCGCGGCTTTCTCTTCCTCCTCTTTCCGCTTCTTCTCCGCGACGTACTCGCGGCTCGAGTTGTAAATCGTCTGCGACCGCTCCGGACCGATTCCCTCGATATCCAGGATCTCCTCAAGTTCGGCCTCGGCGACTTCTTCCGCGGACTTAAAGCCTGACTGATAGAGCAGCTCGGCCACCATGTCGCTCACCCCTGGAATGGCCCCGATCGAGATTCGCGCCCTGCGGGTCTCTTCTTCAGCTTCCGCCTCGCCGCGCGCGTCGATCCTCCAGCCGGTGAGCCGCGAGGCCAGCCTTACGTTCTGACCTTTCCTGCCGATCGCCAGGGAAAGCTGGTCATCCGGGACGATGACCTCCATGCTGTGCTCGTCGTCGTCGATGATGATTTTGGAGACCTTTGCGGGCGCCAGCGCGCGGCAGACATATTCGGCCTGATCGGCGGTCCAATGGACGATGTCGATTTTCTCACCGCGCAGCTCCTGGACCACCGCCTGCACCCGGGTCCCCTTCATCCCCACGCAGGCCCCCACCGGATCCACGTCCGGGTCGTTCGACGCCACAGCAAACTTCGCTCTGCCGCCGGGCTCCCGGGCCGCGCCTTTGACTTCGACGATGCCTTCGTAAATCTCCGGCACCTCCTGCTCGAAGAGCTTGATCAACATTCCCGGGTGGGTCCGAGAGAGGACGATTTGCGGCCCCCGGGCGGTCATTTCCACGGCGACGATATAGGCACGGATGCGGTCCCCCTGGCGATAGCGCTCCCGCGGAACCTGCTCCTTCTCCGGCAGGATCGCGTCGGTCTTGCCCAGGTTCACGATGATGTTTTTCTTCTCAAAGCGCTGCACGATTCCGTTGACGAGCTGCCCTTCACGCCCCTTGAACTCGTTGTAGATGATCTCCCGTTCGGCATCGCGCACGCGCTGGACAATGTTCTGCTTGGCCGCCTGGGCCGCGATGCGGCCGAAGGAGCTGGAATCGAGCTTGCTGAGCAGCTCGTCACCGACCTCCGCGTCGGGATCGAGGACCTCGCGGGCATCCTGAACGCTGATCTCCACGGCGGGGTCCGTGACCTCCTCGACCACGAGCTTGGCCTCGAAAAGCTCCACCTCGCCGAGTTCGGGATTGTACTGGGCTTCGATCTTGCGCTGGGCGCCAAACGTCTTCTTGGCCGCGGAAATCATCGCGTTCTCGAGCGCGCTGATCAGGATGGCCTTATCGATGCCCTTTTCCTTGCTTACCTGTTCGATGACCCGGTTAAGATCTTGCTGCATGGTTACGCACTCCATTCATGCTCGTAATTCCCTCTTTCCACGAGCGCAAAGGGTATCCTGAATTCCGTCCCCTCTTGGAGGACCACGATCTCGCTCTCGCCGACCTCTTTAAGAAGTCCCAAAAACGATCTCCGGCCTCCCAGGGCTTCCCGAGTTCTAACCCGAACTCGCTTGCCGACAAAGCGCGCAAAGTGCTCGACCGTCCTCAGCAGGCGGTTCACCCCGGGAGAGGAGACTTCGAGGGTGTAGGACTCGCTGATGTCAGGCTGGGCATCGAGAAGGTCGCTCAATTGCCGGCTCACCCGGGCGAGATCGTCCAGGCTTGGACCGCCCTCTTTATCGAGGTAAAGCCTGAGGACCCTTCCCCTCTTTCCTCCCTCGCGCTTAAGCTCGATATCGACGATCTCCATCCTCTCACCCGCCGCCACAGGACCGGCGATCTCCCACACCCGCGTCACGGTCAGGCCATCCGCCATGATGCCCCCAAAATAAAAAAGCGGGCAAGGCCCACTTTTTGGTGGAAAGTGTAGCTTATTTTTAGCACAGCGGAAACACGTAATGCAAGCCCCTGCTCCGGCCCGATGGAGGACTTGCTTGCCGAGATCGATCTGCTATGATTTGTCCGTTTTTTCCGGAGCCCGAACCGTGAAGGCAGACCCCAAAAAACGCAATGCTTCCCCGGCGATTACCTGGGAAGCTATCCTGACCAGCCTGGAGGACGGCGTCATTGTGATCGACCCGCGGGGAAAAATCTCCTTCATCAACCAGGCCGCCGAGTCCCTCGTTGCCTCGTCTGCCGCGCGGGCCTTGCAGGAACCGTATACCCGCCTATTCCGAAAAAATCTCTGGCTCCTTTCGATGATCGAAAACAGCCAGCCACCGTGTCTAAACAGCACCCGCGGCGAAAGTGACTTTGTCAATCTCTGGGGCCGCAGCGCGCCGGTGAGCGCGTCGGTCTCGCCCCTCCAGGACCAGTACGGGCGATCCCTGGGAACGATCCTGTTGCTGCGCGACCTCACCCGGCGCCGCGAGATGGAAGAAGACCTCAAGCGCTCCGATCGACTCGCCATGCTGGGCACCTTGGCGGCCGGGTTGGCCCACGAGATCAAAAATCCCCTGGGCGGGATCAAAGGGGCGGCACAGTTGCTTCGGCGCGCGCTGGTCCGGGATCCCTCGCTCGTCGAATACGCCGAGATCATGATTCGCGAGGTCGATCGGGTCAATCTACTGATCGAGCAGCTCCTCGACCTCTCGCAACCCGCGCGGCTCAACCTCACACCGCTCAACATCCATGAGCTTTTGGACCAGGTCCTCCTGCTGGAGCGCGAAACCACTCAAGAAAAAAGGATCGAGGTGAGGAAACGCTTCGACCCGAGCCTCCCCCCCGTCTACGGCGACCGGCTCCAGCTCACCCAGGTTTTTCTTAACCTGATCAAGAACGCGTTCCAGGCGATGAACGACCAGGGCTGCCTGACCATCACCACTCGGATGGAAACCGATTTCCACATTCGGGAGGAAGGAAAAGATCCGGGAAAATTCATCTGGGTGGACATTCAGGACGACGGCATCGGGATCAAGGAGGAAGACCTTCCGCACATTTTCGCGCCCTTTTTCACCACGAAGAACGCCGGCACCGGCCTAGGGCTCGCCATCTGCTATCGCATCATCAAAGAGCACGGCGGGCTGATCCGGGTGGAAAGCCGCGAAGGCGAGGGCGCCACCTTCAGAGTCTCGCTGCGCGTGACGAGCTAACCGGGGAGGCTATGGAACAGGGAAAGATCCTCGTTGCCGAAGACGAAGAGTCGCTGCGCCTGGTGCTCAAGCGGGCACTCGAAGAGGAAGGCTATTGGGTGCAGACCTGCGCCAGCGGCCAGCTCGCCCAAAGGTCGCTCGAGGAGGCCCACTTCGACGTGTCTCTGATCGACATCCGGCTCCCGGACATCGACGGCCTCACCTTGCTCAGACAGGCCAAGGAAGCGGGCATCGATACGGCGATGATCGTGATGACGGCCCAAAGCACGATGCGAAACGCGATCGAAGCGATGAAGAACGGCGCCTTCGACTACGTGACCAAGCCCTTCGATCTGGAGGAGATCCTGGTCCTGATCAAGCGGGCCATGGAGACCGGCGATGCAAAAAGTCTACAAAACCATCGGTCAAGTCGTGAACACGGATGCGACCATTCTGATCCAGGGCGAGAGCGGGACGGGAAAGGAGCTCGTCGCCAAGACCATCCATTACAACTCGCCGCGCTGGAACCAGCCGTTCGTCGTGGTCCATTGCGCCGCCGTTCCCAGGGATCTTTTGGAGAGCGAACTGTTCGGCCACGAAAAGGGCTCCTTCACCGGAGCCCTGGAACGAAGAATGGGAAAGTTCGAGCTCGCCACCGGCGGGACCCTCTTTTTCGACGAAGTGGGAGACATTCCCCTCGATCTCCAAACCAAGTTGCTCCGGGTGATCCAGGAGCGCGAGTTCTGCCGCGTCGGGGGGACCGAGATCCTCAAAGCCGACGTGCGCATCCTCGCCGCCACCAACCAGGAGCTGGAAAAAGCGGTCAAGGACAGACGGTTCCGTCACGATCTCTATTTTCGCTTGAAGGTGATTCCCATCCACCTGCCGCCGCTCAGCGACCGGAAGGGTGACATCCCGCTTCTGGTCAACTACTTCATGGACAAAATCAACCGCGAGCTGGGAACCCACATCTCCGGCGTCTCCCCGGAAGCCCTGAAACTGTTGGAAGAACATCCCTGGCCAGGCAACGTGCGCGAGCTCGAGAACACCTTGATCCGCGCGGCCGTTCTCTCCCCCGGACCGATTCTTTTCCCCAAAGACCTCGCGCTTCAACCCCGGCAGGGAAGCGCTCTGGACGAGTACAACAACCTCTCCCTGGAAGAGCTGCTGCGCCACAAGCTCGAAGATTATTTCCAAAGGACGCAGGGCGTGGACGTGGACAACCTCTATTCTCTGGTCGTGGAAAGAGTCGAGCGGCCGCTGATCGAGCTAACACTCAGGAAAACTCGGGGCAATCAGATCCGCGCGGCCCAGATCCTCGGCATCAATCGCAACACGCTCAGGAAAAAAATCGCCGAGCTAAACATCCCGTATAAGAAAAATGGTTAACCCGACTGGGCGAGGCCTTTTCCCCTCCCGGCTCTATGCGATTCTCGACCCGGCCGAGATCCGGGGGCGACCTTGGGAATCGGTTCTAAAAGCCCTGCTCGAAGGTGGCGCCCGCGTGATCCAACTGCGGGCCAAAGAGCTTTCAGCCAGGGAGCTCCTTGAAGTCGCCAACAAGGGACGCATGCTGATCCGAACGGCGAACGGTCAATGGATCGTCAACGACCGGGTGGATGTCGCGCTCGCGGCTGACGCCGACGGCGTCCATCTGGGACAGGAAGACCTTCCTTTGAGCGTGGCCCGAAAGCTCGTGGGAAAGGAGAAGCTCATCGGGGTCTCGACCCACGACCTCAAGCAGGCGAGAGAAGCCGAGCAGGGCGGAGCCGACTATATCGGCTTCGGGCCCATTTTTGGCACCGCGACCAAAGAGACCGGCTACGCGGCTCGCGGTGTTGAGATGTTGAGGGAAGCTTGCCGCGCGGTGAAAATCCCCGTGGTTGCCATCGGCGGGATTACCGAAGCCAACGTGGCCGAGGTTTGGGGGGCTGGGGCTGATTCGGCCGCCATGATCAGCGACCTGATGCGGGCGGAGGATGTCACCGCGAAAGTGCGTAGGATTTTAGCTATTCACAAAAAGGCAATAGGCAATAGGCAATAGATGGATGGAGGCGGGAGCGACTGTTGCCTAGTGCCTGATGCCTATTGCCTTTTAGAGCTCCTCTGCTTCTTCGTACTGGAACTCTTCGCGCTCGGAAAGATCTTCGAAGCGCGTATACTCTTTCATGAAGGCCAGCCGGACCGTACCAATGGGTCCGTTGCGCTGCTTGGCGACAATGATCTCGGCGATTCCCTCATCCGGAGACTTTGGATTGTAGACCTCGTCGCGAAAGATGAACGCGATGACGTCGGCGTCCTGCTCGATTGCGCCCGACTCCCTCAGGTCCGCCATCATGGGCCGCTTGTCGCCGCGGTCCTCGACGCGGCGATTGAGCTGGGAGATGGCGATGACCGGAACCGTGAGTTCCTTCGCCAGCGCTTTGAGCGAGCGCGAGATCTCCGAGATCTCCTGCTCTCGGTTGGGGGCGGTGCCCATGCCGCGCATGAGCTGGAGATAATCGACCATGATGAGGCCGACCTTGCGCTCCCGGTCGCGCACGAGCCGGCGCGCCTTAGCGCGCAGCTCGAGCACGGAGATAGCGGGGGTGTCATCGATATAGATGGGCGTTTCCGCCAGGCGCCCCGCGGCCATGACCAGGGCGGGAAACTCCCGATCGGCCAGATAGCCTGATCGGACCTTGGAATGGTCGATCCGCGCCTCGCTGCACAGCATCCTTAAGACCAACTGCTCTTTCGCCATCTCCAGGGAGAAGATCGCCACTCCGGTGCCGCCAAACGCGGCATGGGCAGCGATGTTGAGGGAAAAGGCGGTCTTCCCCATGCTCGGTCTCCCGGCAACCACGATCAGTTCCGACGGTTGAAACCCGGCGGTGAGCTTGTCCAGGTCCTTAAAGCCGGTCGGCACTCCGGTGACCAGTTCCTTTCGCTCGTAGAGCTTCTCCACCATCTTGATGGAGTCCCGGATCATCTCCCCGACCATGACAAAGGACGACTTGATCTTTTTTTCTGAGATCTCGAAGATGATCTTCTCCGCGGCGTCCAGAAACTCGTCCACGTTGCCCTGTTCCTCGTAACCGCGGCTGGCAATGTCGGTTGCAGCGCCGATCAGATGGCGCAGGATCGCTTTCTCTCTCACGATGCGCGCGTAGTAGGCGATGTTCGCCGCGGTTGGGACCGTGGCATTGAGCGAGGCGAGATAGGACGTTCCCCCGACCGCCTCGAGGTCCCCTCTCCCCTTCAGGCAATCGCTCAACGTGATCAGATCCACCGGCTCGCTGCGGTCGGAGAGATCGATCATCGCACGGAAGATCTTGCGATGAGACTCACGATAGAAATCTTCGAGGCGGAGAACCTCGAGGACCCGATTGATGGCATCGTTTTCCAGCAGGATGCCGCCAAGGACGGACGCTTCGGCATCCAAGTTCTGCGGCGGGACCTTGCGGAGGTTATCGTCCAAAGAGGGCATGAAGCAGTTTTGAGTTTTGAAGAATAAGCTCAGTTCACTCTAAACCCGAATTTTAAAAAAGCAAGAAAAATTTTTTGCCAATCGGGCCGCGTCAGAAGGATTGCTCCGACGAAGATAAATTCGCCCTCGGGAAGCGCGCTCTCCGCTGCGGCGAGGGGACTGGCTCGCTTGCGTGCCTGTCCCCGTCACTACGCTCCCTCGGGGAGCGCGCTCTCGGCTGCGGCCGATGGGGTCGTGCCACGAGTCGTACCGTCTGTAATCGGACGTCCGCAGCCTCGCTCGCGCTCCTCTCGGTCGCAGACAAGCAAGTCAGCAGCTTTGGCTAGGGGTTAAGCTCGCGCTCCAAGAAATCGACCACGAGTGGCCAGGACAGCTCAGCCGCGTGCGGATAGTATCCGGCGGTGCCGGGATCGACGAAGCCGTGGCCGCCGAAAGGAAAGAAATGCCACTCCAGGCTCTGGCCATTAGCGATGAACGCATCCCACATCCGCTCCTGGATCGGAACCGGGGTCACGCGGTCGTGGGCGCCGTAAAGGATGATCGAAGGACAGCGTATGTCGCGCGCCGCCTCCCACGGACGGCGCGGGCGAAGCTCCGTTACAGGCTCGTCGCGCACCGTCGGATAATAACCGACGAAGGCGCGCACCTGGGGCGTGGCGGCAAGGAAGTGAATGGCGATCCGCCCACCCATGCAGTATCCGGCCACCGCGATCCGCGCAGGATCGACGTCGGGACGCGAGTTCAAGAAGCGCCAACCTTCGCCGATGACGCGGACGAATTCGGCGTCAGAGGTTTTCGCTTGGATTTCACGCCCGGTGTGGATGTGGGTGGGTGCAGGAAAACCCAAAAGCTCGTAGAGGTTCGGGACGATTGTCGTATAGCCGAGCTTGGCGAATTTCAGCGCCTCGATCTTGATGTAATCGGTCACGCCGGTGTTCTGGTGGACCAGGAGGAACGCCGGGCCGCGCTCGGTCCTCTCGGGGTAAGCCAAATAGCCGGGAATGGAGTCCTGCTCGGTCGTTAGTGGTCGCTCAACGATTTTCATCCGAAAAAATCCTCTCGCTGCATCATTCGATGAGGCGGGAATCTAGCATGCTGAAGCTCAGCGGGCAAGCTTACCTTCGTTCGAGCCACTGTGGCAGGCCTCAAGGGGCGAAAGCGCTCACTGCGCTTTCTTGTAGATAGCGGTGCGTCGTATACTGTGTTGCCTGAAAAGGTTTGGAAAGCTCTCGGCCTGCGTCCTCAACGGGAACTCACTTTCACTCTGGCCGACGGCACAGAGCTACGGCGAAAGGTCTCAGAGTGCCGCGTCCGTTACGACAGCCTGGAGGTGCACACTCCGGTTGTCCTCGGCGAGCCAGAAGATCAGCCGCTGCTCGGCGTTCTCACACTCGAAATCCTCGGCCTTGTGCTTAATCCGTTCACCCGCACTCTTCAGCCCATGAAACTCATGATGGCTTAACACTAATCCCTTCTCCGCCGCGCCACTTTTCTCGCCCGTTGATTAAGGGTTTTCAGGCAGCCGGCAAAGGCCTCCTTAATGTTCTTCAGCGCCTCTTCCACGGTGTCACCCTGGGAATGGCAACCTTTAATAGCGGGGCAGGAAACTACGTACCCCCCTTCCTGGACCTTCTCGATCACCACGCTAAATTTCATCGTATTTCTCCTAACCTCTAACGGAATTTGCCTTTTACTTTACCCTAAGAGATTGCGCTTTTCCGGGTTGTTTAGCTCGCGCTACTCCAAAACTGGTTTGGCCGAGGCTGAGCAAACGTCAGCCACGGCCTAGAGACTTGGAAGAGCGCCGCCGATCTGGGCGGCCATAACGGAATTCGGCTGGTCAGCCATATGGGATTAGGCCGTCCATCGGGGCGGCCTTTCATTGCTAACAACCTGGTTTATTTTCTTGACAAGCCCTTGGAATGGCAGGAAAATTGCGCCCACCATTGGAAATATCGAAACCAGAATATGCCTGTGAGTATGCTTAATGGTTGAACTAGCCGTAGGCAAGGAGCACATGGAGCCCACAGGGCAACAAAAGAAAGACGACCGCTTCGAGGTCTACGACAAAATCGACGGGCTTCGGACCGATTACGTCCGTGAACTTAGCAGCTTATCCAAGATCTTCATTACCATATCGAGCGCCTTGCTGGGCCTGACCCTGGCACCGCTTGCCCCGGATCTCTTTGCGAAGATCGGGTTGACGTGGCTCGTCTTGACATGGATTGCTTTGGCCATCACCGCAACGTTGGGTTTCGTCCAGGTCTTCGTATTTTCAAGTCGGTTCAAGACGCGAGCCGACTACCTCTGGGCATGCCACTTGACCGACGTTGTGGTCCAAGTCGATGGGTCCAACGAGAAGATAGACGAGTTCTGGAATAAGGCGGATCGTTTCAAACGCCGCTATGATCGGCAATACCGAATCTGCGCGGCTCTCGTCGTGGCTCAAGGGCTGGCGTTGCTAGTCGCATTTGGCCTACTGGCAACGTTCATATGGGTCAACTTCAAGTCGAAGGTTCCGCTGTGATGACCTGACCGTCGCCGCTAACCGCTGGCTTGAGCCGGACCTTAGAGCCGCTCAGCGGAACGTTAGAACACAATAAAATGCTTAGTAATACCGTTAACGACGCCCTCGAATCGGCGGAAACGTTGGCTGCTCGGCTTCGCCAAGAACGTTCGGGGCTTAAGATTGCAGCCACTGATAGAAATTGGCTTTCCGCAGCCTGCTTCGATCAAGCTTTTGAATACCATAAGGCAATCATTCTCCTGGTTCGCCAAAGCCTCTTCGGCGCCGCCCTCGCTCTGGTTCGCCCTATGTTTGAGATTTATATCCGGGGCGTTTGGATAGGGCAGTGTGCGTCCGATGCAGAACTAGAAAAGCTTCGCAAAGACAGAATCGATAAGAAATTTCACCAGATTATGAAGGAAATAGAGTCCCACGACAGCGGCAACATTAGCCTCCGGGCGAAGGTCACGGGGAACTTTAAGGACGCCATGAACGACTTTATTCACGGTGGCCGCCTCCAACTTATGCGGCGTCTCACCGGGAATGCGTTTGCTCCAAACTATCCCGCCAACGAGATTGTGGAAACTATCGACTTCGTAAGTGCAATCTGCTTGTTGTCAGAGTGGGAATTGGTGTTGCTCGCCGGCCGGAAAGACATTGCAACCTCGCTTCTCGACGAGATGAAGGCACGAGGGATATTCGCAGATTGACAAAGTTAGTTCTAAGCCCCAAATCGTGAGATTAAGGGGTCAACTTGCCCCCTTTAGGACCCCCTTTATGCATGAGCTTGGGCGCTAGTATACGAGGATGACAGCGTATGAAAGGAACCACGGCGGCGTTGCTAGCGATTCTACTTATTTTCTGCGCGTGTGTGACCGCGAATGCGCAAGGCACCGAGTGGGAGACGCTCAACCAAGAGGTCATGTCACTGTACAAGCAAGGACGCTATGATGGCGCGGTCGTGGTGGCAAGAAAGGCGTTGCACGTCGCCGAGCAAGCCGTCGGCCCCAATCACGCCGACGTGGCCGCGAGCCTCAACAACCTTGCGTTCCTGTACATGACCCTAGGCCGGTACACGGAGGCCGAGCCGCTCTACAAACGCTCGCTGGCGATCGCGGAGAAGGCTCTCGGCCCCAATCATCCCGATGTGGCCCAGGCCCTGGGCAACCTCGCGTCGCTGTACACTAACCAAGGGCAGTATGCACAGGCCGAGCCGCTCTATAATCGCTCACTGGCGGTCCGGGAGAAAGCTCTCGGTCCCAGTCATCCCGACGTGGCCCAGAGCC
>JACPAM010000164.1 GCA_016180805.1 Deltaproteobacteria bacterium
CGCGATGACCAATAACCAGAATGACATCAGGAACAGCCGGACCATCATGATCATTGGCATGAACCCCGCCGAGACCCACCCCATCTCCATGCAGCATATATTGACGGCCAAGGAGACCAACCGGGCCATCATCATCTCGGTGTACCCTCGCTTCACTAAGACCTCCGCCTTCGCCAACAAGTATGTCCGGATCCGCTCAGGCACGGATGTGGCGTTTATATTCGGGCTGATCAACATCATCCTGGCCAATGGCTGGGAAGACAAGCAGATGGTCAACGAGCGGACCTACGGCTTCGAACAGTTCAAAACTGAGGTCGCCAAATACGACCCGGACACCGTCTCAGACATCACCGGTGTCAAGAAAGAAGACCTCCTTTGGGTGGCCAAGACCATGGCGGAGAACCGCCCGGGCTGTGTGATCTGGGCCATGGGCGGGACCCAGCATACCAACGGAACCGCCATCGTCCGCTCGTACTGCCACCTCCAGCTCGTCCTGGGGAATATGGGAGTGCCTGGAGGCGGTGCCCAGGTCTTCAGGGGCCACGACCAGATCCAGGGAGTCACGGATGTCGGAGGCGGCCCCGAGACTCTCGGCGGCTACTATGGCATCGGGGAGAGCGCCTGGAAGCACTACTCCAAGGTCTGGGACGTGCCCTACGAGTGGGTTTTATCCCGCTTTAAGAACAAACAGATGATGGAAAAGCCGGGCTTCACGGTAGCCCGGTGGTACGAAGCGACGCTGCTGGATCCGAAGCAGATCGGCCAGGACGTTCCGCTCAAAGCAGTCATGTTCTGGGGACATTCCACCAACTCGCTGCAGCAGATGGACCGGGTCAAGCAGGGGTTGGAGAAGGTCGAGCTGCTGGTGGATGTTGACCCCTACGTGACGAACACCGCGATACTGCCCGATCGCAAGGACGGCGTCTACATCCTGCCGTCCGCCAGCAACTATGAGCAGCCGGGCTCGGCCACCAACACCAACCGCGACATCCAGTGGCGGCAGAAGATCGTGGATCCTGTCTGGGAGGCGAGGACCGACCTGGCGATCATGCTGGACCTCGCCGAGCGCCTGGGGTTCAAGAAAGAGTTCGCCAAGAACATGAAGGGGTCCTGGAAGGGGGTCCCGGCCAGCATGAAAGATGTGAAGGCGCTCCCTGAGGTGACGATTGACGACATTCTCAGGGAGATCAACATGAGCCATCTCACCATCGGCTACATCGGCCAGACCCCCGAGCGGCTCAAGCGCCAGCAGCAATGGGCCCATGTCTTCGAGGTGAGGACCAAGAAGGCGGTGGGCGGCCCTGTGGATGGCGAGCAGTGGGGCTTGCCCTGGCCGTGCTGGACCGACACCCACCCCGGCACCTCGATCCTCTACCGGACCGACATTCCGGTGTCGGAAGGTGGCGCAGGGTTCCGCGCTCTCTGGGGGCCCAAGGCGCCGGATGGCCAGAACCTCCTGGCGGGTTCGGCTCCGCCTGGGGGCCCTCCAGGTGGCTACCCCGCGGAGGCGGGCTATGCCACCGACCTGACTCTCGCCGCGATAAAGAAGGCGCTGGCAGAGGGGAGGAACCCGTACGGCAACGGCCGGGCACGGTTCAACTCGTGGAATATCCCCGACCCTGTGCCAGTCCACCGTGAGCCTATCCACAGCCCGAGGCCTGATCTGATTGTCAAGTGGCCCACCTACGACGACGTGAAGGAGTTCTACCGGGTCCCAACACCCTACAAGAGCATGCAGAAGCCCGAGTGGGTAAAGAACTATCCCATTATCCTTACCAGTGGCCGGCAGGTCGAGTTCGAGGGCGGTGGAGCATCTGAGCGGGCCTCCTGGTGGCTGGTCGAACTGAACCCTGAGATGTACGTCGAGATCCATCCGAAGCTCGCCCATGATGTCGGAGTGCGGCATGGCGAGTTTGTCTGGATCGAGAGCCCCGAGGACATGGACGGGCGGCCCAGCCGGATCAAGGTCAAGGCAAAGGTCACCAAGCGCGTTGACCCCAAGACCGTCTTCTTGCCCTACCACTGGGGTGGCGTGTTCGAGGGCAAGTCCCTGCTGCATAAGTGGCCTGAGGGAACAGCCCCTTACGCCATCGGCGAGTCGGCCAACACGGTCACCAACTACGGCTACGACCGAGTCACCCAGATGCAGGAAACCAAGACCGGCCTCTGCCGGATCAAGAAGGCCTAAGCATAGGAGGAGGACCTATGGCACAGACACAGGTCACCATTCCGTACAGAGAGGCCGGTGGACCGCAGCTCAAGCAAGAACCAGCTCGGTTGAAGTTCTACGTCGACGTCAAGCGTTGCATCGAGTGCGGCGGCTGCGAGGTGGCGTGCAAAAACGAAAACAACGTTCCGCCTGGGATCGCTCGGATCCGGGTTGTGACTATCAATGAAGGGGAGCCAGGCGAGACCAATGTGGCCGTCCCCTGCATGCATTGCTCCAAAGCGCCGTGCGTGGCTGTCTGTCCTGTGGATGCCCTCTATCACCGGCCGGACGGCATTGTGAGCGTCAACAAGGAGACCTGCATCGGGTGCGGCTACTGCCTGTATGCCTGTCCCTTTGGTGCCCCGCAGTTCCCCAAGGGGTCAGCGTTCGGTGCTCGCGGCGTCATGGACAAGTGCACCTACTGCGCGGGAGGACCTGAGGTAGCGTTCTCGGAGCGTGAACGGCGGCTGTACGGCTCCAACCGTATCGCCGAGGGTAAGTTGCCTATGTGTGCGTCGGTCTGCTCCACGAAGGCGCTTGTTGCTGGTGATGCCGAAGAGGTGGCCAATGTGGTGCGGCAGCGTATGGCAGCCCGCGGGGCAGGCGGCGGGGCTTGGGGATGGGAGGCTGCCTACGGCAAAGGTTATTAACCTCACATCCTCGGGAAACCGATCGGTGAGTCTAGAATCCCTACCGGGGTCACTCCCGGTGGGGATTTTTTTGATTGGCGGAGGCCGGGCATGGATCCTATCGTTCTCTGGCAACACAAGTGGAGTGCGGATCTCTTCATCCCCACATACCTTTTTCTGGGGGGCCTGACCGGCGGAGTCTATATCGTAGCTGCCGTGGCTGATCTCTTAAGCCTACGATTGCGGCGCCTCGAAATCGTCTCTCGCGTAGCTGCTCTCAGTGCCGTTCCGATCCTTGCGCTGGCGGGATTTTTCCTCACGGTTCACCTTGGCAAGCCGGAGCGCGGGCTCGGTTTTCCCCTCTTCTTCACGAACTACAACTCCTGGATGACCCGCGGGGGATGGATCGTAGGGGCAAGTGCTCCCTTTGTGGTGCTCTACGCAGCCCTCTGGTACTTCCGGGTCTTTCCCGGATTGCGCCGGACGCTGGCGGTGATCGGCATCCCCCTCTTGGCCTTTTTTTCTATGTACACGGGCCTCCTCCTTAGCGGAGCCTGGTACGTTCCCGTGTGGTCGAGTAAGTACCTGCCGACACTCTTTCTTACCTCAGGGTTGACGACGGGAGTTGCGACAGTTGGCCTTATCTTTCTTCTGTTATGGCCCTTCTTGGGTCAGGCGGTAGAAGATTCTAGGCGCGTAGTAAGATTTCTTGGTGTTGTTGTAGCTGTGCTGATTGTGGTTGAGCTCTACGAGGTCCGGTCGTTCATGAGCTATTTAGCTCGCGGGGCACCAGACAAGGCGGTCACGGAGACGACCCCGACCGGAAAGTTCCAAGCAGCAATGGGAAGCCGGCTCGCCTATGAGTATGTCACCGGTGGGGACGGCTACTCCTGGAAGCTCTTCAAGAAGCCTGTGGCTGAAGCTGTTGAGACAGTAAAGCCCCGCAAAACCCTGGCTCCCTGGTTCTGGTATGGAATCATCGGAATCGGCCTTGCGTTGCCGCTACTTCTCACTCTATTTGAAATTGTGCCAAAGCTATTGCCGCGGTTTAGCCTTCAGATAGCAGCGCTAAAGTTTGCCCTTGTTCTCATAGGTGGGTATCTCCTGCGAGTGGTAATCGTCTGGGGCGGAGACCTCAAGGCTCCTCTTCCCTACCCTCCTTCCATGTGGCCAGTTCCCGGCCTTGGAGGCCCTCCAATTCCTGGGCTGGGTGGATAGGATGACGGTTCTATCTTTTCTCTTAGCTTGGCTCTTCGCCATTCCGCTTTTCGCCCAGGCAAAAGGTGACGCGAAGAGAGGGCAGGATCTATATCTTGAGAAGTGTGTGCTCTGCCATGGTTCTCAGGGAGAAGGGTGGGACTGGACAAAGAAAGTGGCGAAGCCGCCGGTCTCTGTTCCTGATCTTGCCCAGGTAGTTTCGAAGCGCTCGGACGAGTTCCTCTTTGAGATATTGAAGGGTGGGGGTGAAGCAGTGGGACAAACTCGATTCATGCCTCCTTTCGGTTTTCAACTGAGCGACCAGGAGGTTTGGGATATCGTCGCTTACATTCGTCTTTTAAGCAGGAATAAGAAATGATTTAATTGCAGGAGGTTGACTGATCATGAAGCATATCGGCATCGTTGCGGGGATTTTGTTTTTGTTCGGCTCGATGGCCTATGACCAGGCCCGTGCCCAGACTGCCAAGGCTGATCTGCGCAACGCCAAGGGTGAGAAAGTTGGTGCTTTAACGCTCACGCAGGAGATGGATGGGGTGAAAGTTGCGGTTGAAGCATCGAATCTACCACCGGGCTTCCATGGGTTTCACATCCATGCAGTTGGGAAATGCGAGCCGCCCTTCACGTCGGCCGGCGGACATTTCAACCCTGGCGGTCAGAATCATCCGCACCACGCTGGTGACCTGCCCAATCTCCTGGTGAATGCGGATGGGAAGGCGTCGGCTGTGCTTAAGACCGCCCGCTTTAAGGTTGCAGACCTTTTTGATGCGGATGGGAGCGCGCTCATTATCCATGCGGATCCGGATAACCACGCTAACATTGCCTCTCGGTATCGCCCTGACCCAGACCAAGCGACACTTTCGACGGGAGACGCAGGAGGCCGGATCGCCTGCGGAGTCATTAGCAAATAGGAATAATAATGATGCGTTCTGGAGCGAGATACTGCTTAGTTGCCGCGCTGTTGCTCTCTCTAGGAGGTCTCGTAGTGATATCGTCCGTGCGCGGACAGCAAGCTCCCTCGCAACGCGCCCGTCCTCATCATGAGCCGACAGGTCTGGTCCCCCACGCGGAACCTTGACCTCGTTACCGTGAATACTGGAGGCGGAAGCCTGACTCTTTATTTTGGCGATGGAACCGGCAAGTTTACGCGTGCGCAGGAGATTCCCGGCATCCATGGTCCCGCTTCTGTGGTCGCGTTTGAGGCAAACCGAGGTCGGCGGCTGGACCTGGCCGTGGTACAGGCGAAGGAGTCGCGGCTCGTGGTTCTGGAAAATCTAGGGGGCCGGTTTAAGGCCGGCCGCACGTATGAAGTGGGCCGTGCTCCCCACATCGTAACCAAAGCTGATCTGAACCGCGACGGAATTCCTGATCTCGTGGTGGGCTCATTCGCACGCCACACCCTCTCTGTTTTTATCGGCAAAGGAGACGGCAGCTTTCACAACGCGCGCGAGTTCCAGGTCGGGCGATTCCCCCATTATGTGGGCGTGGGCGACTGGAACCGAGATGGTCATCAAGATCTGGCTCTGGTCTGTGCCGGGGAGGACGCTGTTTTCATCCTTCAGGGGGATGGGACGGGTAATCTGCGGAAAGGGGGGACGCTTCCAACGGGAGCCAACCCGCACGGTATTGCGGTGGCGGATGTTAACGGTGATGCACTGGCAGACCTGATTGTATCGACCCGGAGTTCAGGCGAGCTTTATGTTTTCCTGGGTGACGGGAAGGGAGGTTTCGCGCCGCTACCGGTTATCCGGACGGATCAGGATATCATCGCCCTTGCGGCTGCTGACTTTGACCGCGATGGAAAGTTGGATCTGGCGCTTGTGTCGGCGAGCCACAATTCCGTAGTCATGCTCCAGGGAGATGGTAAGGGTGGGTTTTTAGTGAGGAGCCCATGAACCAAGTTGAGCACACCTTGGGAATTCAGCCTGAATGGATCGAGCAGCTCCGCCCCTGGGGCCGCCCCGCGCTGATCGCAGCCGCGGCTGTAACGATTCTTCTTCTAATGATCGTGGTGACCAGCAAGTCTGCTTGGCTCCTTCTGGGGGCGGGACGAGGATTCGTTCCCGAGGAATACTACCACGTGTGGGGATTCGTCCTTACGCTCGGGACTGTATTTGGCCAAGCCGTTGGATGGGCCGGAGGAAGCGCGGTCGCCTTCTATTTCATGACCATTGTGGGGTTCCCCGCGACATGGACCACTGCGCGATTGGCGATGAGCATCGTGTACCTGGGCCTCGCGGGACTTCCGCTTTCGGTTTATCACATTTTCTATGGTGGGTGGCTTCTCAACATGCCCCGCGTGGGGCTCAACGAGTGGTTGGCAGCAAACTATCCCGACGCCTACTGGTTCTTAATCTACGCCCACCCCGTTGTGGATCTCTCGCTCATCCCCTTAGGAATAGTCTTCTTAGGGATCCTCTGGTGGTTTGGCGAGCGGGTGCAGCGGGACTCGCTCCTCCAGACGGTGTTGGCTCTTACGCTCCTGGGAACTTCTCTGGCCGTGGCTCTCTCCTTAGCGATACACTCGACCCTAGTGCATATTCGCATCGACTAGCCCGGCAAAGACAAGCCTAAGCCAAATTTTTATTTTTCTTCAATAACCAACGCGCGCTGGCGGCTCCGTTGCTTTGGGCAGGACGCCTCTGCCCTCCAAGTCTGCCCGCTGCTCACGTGTGAGTTCCTCAGTGCGAACGTAGCCCCTGCTGCGATACCTCTCCAGACAATCCTGGACTCGGGCGCCGACGGCTCCCGCCAGCACCCCGACCCCTTCCTCTTCACACCTCACTGTCGAGCCGCTTTGCGGGTGGACCAGCATGACGCTCTGGCTGGCGCAGGCCTGAAGCCCGATCAGGAACAGGCCAACGAACACTGACCCCGTCTTGAGTTTCATCAATGCCTCCTTGGCTGGCGTTTACCCTCATTGATAGAGCAAATAAGGCGTGCGGGCAATCCCGGAGCATATTGAACCGGTCAAGGCGCTGGGATAGCCTCTGCTTGCTACCGAGAGGAGGAAGGAGGTTTTTTCATGTTACTGAAGGACAAGGTCGCCTTGGTTACAGGTTCAACGCATAACATCGGCCTGGGTATTGCCCGCGCCTTTGCTCGCGAGGGGGCTAAGGTTATCATCCACTCCCGTCACACCGAGGAAGCCAAGAAAGTTGCTGCGGAGTTAGGGGGCGACTATTTTGCCGCCGATGTCGCCAAGCCGGAGGAGCTAGACGCTTTGTTCGCGCATATCCGAACCAAGCATCGGCGGCTCGACATCCTGGTCAATTGCGTGGCCCACTCGTCGAGAAACGGCATCCTGGAAACCACGCTCGCGGAATGGAACCGGATTTTTGCGGTAAATTTGACCGCCTACTTTCTTTGTATCCGGCACGCGGCCAAGATTATGAAGGAAAACGGTGGAGGCGCCATCGTCAATATCTCGGCCGCTTCGGGAGAAAGGGGAAGCGCAGGCGCGTCCGCCTATTCCGTATCGAAGGGAGCAATCAACGCGCTCACGCGTCACGCTGCGGTCGACCTGGCGCCCTTCAAAATTAGGGTCAACGGGGTCATCTCGGGCATCGTCGGGACGCCGGTTGGCCAAAAGGAGATGGGAAACCGGAAGACCGAGTACGATTACATTCCGCTGCGACGCATCGGGCAGCCCGAGGATGTGGCCGAAGCCGTTGTCTTTCTCGTTTCGGACAGGGCGGCTTATATCACCAATGCTATTCTACCGGTCGACGGGGGGCGGATGAATTTTCTCGGCAGCGTCTCCCGAGGATAGCGGATGAATGACCCCCTGGCCTCCTTTGGCTTACCCTACTGGAAAAATCGGGGCACACACCCATCTCTACCTCATGGCTGCGGTGCTCACCACCGTCGGGCTTCTGCTTCTTCGGGATGCCGTCGCGCGGTTTTAGCCATCGATCGGCATGGCGGCTTTGCGAGGGACGCATGGTTCCTGTTTGCCATCCGCGGTGCGCGCTCCTGAACTCGTCTCAGATGCGGGCCAGGATTTCTCCTCCGGCAGCCGTCAGCACAACCACCAGCCAAGGGGGACATTTCCAGAACATCAAAAGCCCAAAGGCAACGAGACCAAGCCCGAAATCGGCGGGAGCACGAACGGCGCTGGTCCAGACGGGGTTATACAACGCAGCCAACAGCAAGCCCACCACCGCAGCGTTAATCCCGCGCAGGGCCGACTGAAAGCCCGACTTAGATCGTAGAAGATCCCAGAAGGGGAGCGCGCCCACGACCAGCAAGAATGACGGGAGGAAGATCGCGACAAGAGCCAGAAAAGCTCCGCTCCAGCCATTGGGCTCGGTATTCATCACCGCACCCAAGTAAGCGGAAAACGTGAAAAGCGGTCCCGGTACGGCTTGCGCAGCGCCATAACCAGCCACAAATTGTTCGTTCGTCAGCCATCCGGGGCCCACAACCTCTGCCTGGAGCAGTGGCAAGACCACGTGACCGCCACCAAATACTAGAGATCCAACCCGAAAGAAACTGTCAAACACTTCCAGGCCGTGGCTAGGAGTTACCTGCCTCAAGATCGGTAAGAGCAGGAGAAGCAGAAAAAAGACACTCCATGCGGCCAAACCTAATCGCTTTCCAACCGGGAAGCGCATGTGTGAAGCTGGAGTCAAAGCGGTCCCCGGAAAGGCCCGCAGGCCGATCAGACCTGCGACGATGATTGCCAGCACTTGTCCGATAGAACTCGGCCATAGCAAGGTTACGATGGCTGCCAAAATGGCAAGAGTCGCTCGTTCCCGGTCGGGGCACAGGCTTCGCGCCATACTCCACACGGCCTGGGCCACAACAGCGACGGCGACGACTTTCAGACCGTGCAACCAACCGGCCGCAGTCGAATCGACGAGAGCACTAACTCCAAAGGCAAACGCAATGAGCGCAAGTGCCGACGGTAAAGTGAAGCCAAGCCAGGCTGCAAATCCTCCGACGAGGCCCGCCCGGGCAATTCCAATCGCGATGCCCACTTGGCTGCTCGCCGGGCCGGGTAGGAACTGGCAAAGAGCTACGAGATCGGCATAGCTTTGTTCGTCAAGCCACCTTCGGCGCTTGACGTATTCCTCGTGGAAGTAACCCAGGTGGGCGATGGGACCGCCGAAAGAGGTCAGGCCCAGTCGCGTCGACACCCAAAGGACTTCAAGAAGGGAGCCCAGGCGGCGACTGCGCAGGACTTCATGGGTCGCACTTTCAGCGTGCTCATTCATAATGTCCAGACACCTCTTGCATTTCGTTTTCCCCCTTATTTCCCATTGTTGGTCGCCGGAGTTCCCTGATTACTCCTCAAACAACTCTCCGAAAAGCTCTCTGACTCTTCCCTTTGCAGCCTGTAAGAGTGTTCGGCCAGTTTTGGTGGCCTTATAGACGCGCCGGATTCGGCCCTCCCATTCCTTTTTCTCTGAACGGAGGTATCCCCTTCTCTCCATCTCATGAAGCTGAGGATAGAGAGTCCCTGGGCTCAGCCTGTAGCCATGGCGCCCCAGTTCCTCAATAAACCAAAAGCCGAAAATTGGCTCTTTGGACGCGTGGTGGAGGATGTGAAGCCGAATCATCCCTCTATAAAAATCTTGCTCCGCCCTATCTTTCTCTGGTTTTGTTCTCATCCCGCCCTAAATCAAAGCCGCAGCCATAGCTATCCCCACGGCAACTACAGATCCAGCTACAACCCTTCGAAACGCGCCGAGACTGACGATGTCCAGCAGCCACTTCCCTATTAGCGTGCCAACAAAGGCGGAAAGGATAGTGGCCACTAGATAGGGCCATGCCATAGCGATCTCACCATAGTAGTTCAGCAGATAGACGGGAATCCGAGTGACATCAATTAGGCATGCGATGATCGTTGCGGTGGCGACAAACGCCTCTTTCGAGAGCGAGTAATTGAGTAAGTAGGCGCTTCTTACGGCCCCTTGATTCCCCAGCACGCCTCCAAGAAGCCCTGAGAGAAAACCCCCGAGTGGGTCAAGCCTCTTGGGTATGCGCCACGAAAGGCGAGGAGGCAAGAATTCCACCGCCCCCAAGATTACCAGCAGCACTCCCAGGCCGATCTTCAAGGTTTGGCTTGCTAGCCACGCCTGAAGTACAGACCCGACAAGCGCGCCCCCCACACTAACGACTCCGAACCGCTTTAGGACGGCCCAGTCGAGGTGCCGGAAGAACAAGCCTAGCTTGAAAAGGTTATTGGAGAAATGGACGATGGCGACAAGGAAGACGGCGATTTTGATGTCATAGAAGACCACGAACAGCGGCGTGAGAAGAGTTCCCAAGCCAAAGCCGCTCATGAGTACCAGAGCCGCAACCGACAAGGCGGCTAGGCAGATTAGCGCAGCAGCGAGAAAACTCATTCTACTACTTCCTGTAACGTATCTCGTTATCGAAAGTCGATATATCAGAACTCAGGTCGTTCTGCAAACGTGATTTTACCCGGCGCAGGACGGAAACCGGCTTTCCTGCTCATCGTCACCGCGCTCGGGGGAGAGCTACTGGCCCGGACCTGATTGCCGGAGGCCGCCCCTACGCGAATAGTAACTTCAATCCTGCGATCAGCAGTACGATGCCGAGCAGCCGTCGCAGCGTGGTAGGCGCGGCGTGGTTAGCACCCCACCATGACCCAAGAAATCCGCCTAAGATCGCGGCAAGCACAACCGGCAGTAGTGATGGATCGAAGCTCTCGCCTCGTAGAAATCGGCCGGAAAGGCTTGTCAGAGAATTGACCGAGATGAAAGCGGAGGAGATGCCTGCCGTTCCCTTCGCGTCTTTCCATCCAAGAAGCATCAGCAACGGTGAGAGGTAAATCCCTCCACCTACTCCCGTAAGACCGGCAAGAAGCCCAAGGCTGATGCCTAGTAAGGCCGCGGCGCTCCAAAGGGTTACCCCTTTGGGCGTGCGCAGAGCAATTGGTCGGGGATCTGGAAGGAGTAGACGCGCAGCCGCTATCAGGAGTGCTAGACCTAGAAGAGTGCCGAATACGCGCGCGGACGCTGCTATCAGGCCGCCCGCGAAAGCCGCCGGGGCGGAGAAGAGTAACAGTAAACCGGTTAAGGGAGCGTCAAAATGGCCTCTTCGTTGGAATCGAAACCAAGCCATTGTAGAGACCAAAATATTCATGATCAAGACGGTCGAGGCGATTTCCGGGCGAACGCGGCCGGCAAGCGTGAGAATGGCTAGGTAAGCAGAGGCGCCGCCATGGCCAATCGACGCGTAGAGCGCGGCGGCGATCGCTACGGCGCCAACAAGAAGAGCGTCGCTCATAATCTATCGGGCAACAACAGTGCGACTTATGCCACAAGGGGACACCGAAAGCTAGGCGAAGGCTTCGCTTGTTTTTCCGCCGGCTTGCGGCTCAAAGTTCCCTGTGCTTAAGATCTCGGCTCTGATTCGCGGCGTGCGACCACCCCCTAGGGCCTCATCGAATTGTCAAAGAAAGCTGACGCAGGGGTGAGGCCGACCACGGGCCAAGGAGCGAGTTGCGACAGGCTGCGGCTAATGGTAATTAGAAATGATGATTAACTTCAGGTTTAGTCTCACGATTCCTTTCTTTTTTGTTTTTTCTTTCTCAGGATTCGCGTCTGACGCAAATGAAGACAACCGACCATTACTCCACAAGACCGTTTTTGGCATCTTCCTCCACGACCGAGGACCAGGGAGCGACCGTCATGAAAGCGGTGTTGACCCGAA
>JACPAM010000165.1 GCA_016180805.1 Deltaproteobacteria bacterium
GCCAGTTCGATGGCTTTCAACATGGCCCGGGCCTTGCTCATCGTCTCCTGGTATTCCTTTTCGGGATCCGAATCTGCCACGATGCCGGCCCCGGCGTGGATCCAGGCCTTTTTTCCTTTCATCAGGATAGTCCGGATGACGATCGCGGTGTCCAAATTCCCGCCGTAACTGAAATAGCCGACCGCTCCGGCATAAAGCCCCCGTTTTTGCGGCTCGAGCTCGCTGATGATCTGCATCGCCCTGATCTTGGGTGCGCCGGAGACCGTTCCGGCGGGAAAGCTCGATACAAAAAGGTCAAATGAACTTTTATCCGCCGCCAGTTTTCCGCGGATGTTCGATACCAGATGGATCACGTGAGAGTACCGCTCGATAACCATCAGTTCGTTGACTTCCACCGTGCCAATCTCGGCGACTCGCCCGACATCGTTTCGCCCCAGGTCGACGAGCATGATGTGCTCGGCCCGTTCCTTCGGGTCGGCAAGGAGGTCTGCTTCGATTTCCCTTTCTTCGTCGGCGCTGCCGCCTCTCCGTCGCGTTCCGGCGATGGGGCGAAGCTCGATGGTGTCGCCGGTGAGCCGGACCATGGTTTCGGGGGAGGAGCCGATCACCCGCAGCCTTTCGAGTTCGAGATAGTACATATAAGGAGAGGGATTGATGAATCTGAGGGCCCGGTAGATCTCGAACGGATCGGCCCGAGTTTCGGTCTCCAACCGCTGGCATAGGACAACCTGAATGATGTCGCCGGCTTCGATGTAGTCCTTGGCCCTGCGCACCGCGGCCTGAAAGGCTCGCGGCGTCAGGTTCGAGCGAATCCTTCGCTGCGGGGCTCCTTCGCTGACATCCCGTGCCTCAACGCCCCGGGGTTTTTTCTGTAGCGAAGAGATCAGCCTTTTGATTCTGGCGCTGGCCTGGTCGTAGGCCCGGCGGAGATCGCCCGTATTCTTTAACCTCACGTTATCGATGACCTTGATCGTGTGTTTGAGGTTATCGAAAGCAACCAAGGTCTGGGCGAAGATGAAAAAAATCTCGGGCATCCCAATCGGGTCTGGGTTGGCACTCGGGATGCGGTGAAACTGCTCCACGGTATCGTAGGCGACATAGCCTAAGGCCCCGCCGAAGAAGGGCGGCACCCCTTCGACGGCGACGGGGTGATACTCCGCGAGCATCTTTTCCAAGACCCCGAGCGGGCTCTCGGCCGCGAAGGTTTTCCGCTTGCCGTTTTCACTGACCTCGATTTTTTTCCCATGCGACTTGAAGATCGCAAAGGGTCGCGTACCCAGAAACGAGAAGCGCGCCCAATGTTCGCTTCCCTCCACGCTCTCCAGGAGAAAGGCATAGTCGTCCTTGTCGAGCCGGCGAAAAAACGACAGCGGCGTTTCCAGGTCCATCAGGAGTTCCTGGTAAATGGGGATCAGGTTCCCCTGTCGAGCGAGCTGGCGAAACTCTTCAAAAGACGGTCGCAGCATGGCGCAAAAACAAAAAGGGCCACAGGTAAATCTGCCTATGGCCCTTCCTCGTCAAACCGTGTCGGCTGGAACTAGCCATGGGGCAGACGCCGGGTCGCGCGCCAGCGCCGCCAGGCCGCATGGATCGTGTGGAGGTCCAGCCGGTTCATGGGAAACATTTTTATCCTATCAACGAGGATCGGTCAAGGGGAGCTTGCCTTGCGGCGCCGCAGATCCCTTGTTATATGCTAGCGCGTCGGAAAGGTTTTCAAATTGAATTTAGTGAGCCCATTGCGGTTTGCTCCAAGTTCGAGCCCAGGCGTTGCGGTCGCGGGGGTGATGCTCGTCATTTTCCTTTACGCCATCGACACCACCGTGGTCAGCACCGCGATGCCGACGGTGGTGGCCAAGCTCGGCGATATCGAGCTTTACAGCTGGGTCTTTTCCATTTACATGCTGACTTCGGCGCTGGCGACGCCGCTCTTCGGCAAGCTCTCGGACCTCTTTGGTCGGCGCCGTTTGATGCTCATCGGGATCGGCATCTTTACCCTCGGCTCGCTTCTGTGTGGCGCGGCTCAGAGCATGATGCAGCTCATTTTCTTTCGCGCCGCCCAGGGGATCGGAGGCGGCGCGATGTATGCCCTGTCGTTCATCATCGTCGGCGTCGTTTTCCCGGCTGAGCGGAGGGCGAGAATGCAGGGGCTGATCAGCGGGGTGTGGGGAATCTCCTCCGTTCTGGGCCCGCTTGCCGGCGGTCTCATCACGGAGTACTGGAGCTGGCGATGGATCTTTTTTATCAATCTACCCGGCGCCCTGGTCGCCACCGTGCTCATCCTTTTCGGTTTTCGCGAAGCGGATAGCGATCGGAGAAGGCCTCAAGTCGATCTCAAAGGCGCGGTCCTTCTGCTCCTCGGGCTGCTGTTTCTTTTTTATGCGTTGGCCCCAGGCGGGCGGGGGAGTCAAGGGCCGAGCCTTTTTTCCCTGGCCTTGTTTGTCCTCGCGCTAACGACCTTGACTGTTTTCTTCATCCTCGAGAGGAGCGTAGAGGAGCCGATCATCCCGCCCGACCTTTTTCGCCTGCACTTGTTCACGATGTCGACCGTGATCAGCACGCTCGCTTCCATGGGGATCTTCGGCGCGATCAGCTATTTGCCGCTCTATGTCCAAGGGGTTCTCGGTGGGACGGCCTCCCAGGCTGGCGCGGTGCTCCTGGTCGCGAGTCTGAGTTGGACGGGTGGGAGCATGATGGCGGGGCAAGGAATGAATCGTCTCGGGTATCGGGCGGTGTGCCTGATCGGGATGGGGCTGATGGCCTTGGGCTACGGCTTGTTCATCGCCGTTGGAATGGGCCGGGGAATGGTTGCGGGGCTGGTTGAGGGGGTCTTAATCGGAATGGGGATGGGAATGGTCAATGTCACCGTGCTCGTCGCGGCCCAGAACGGCGTTCCGGTCGATCGAATCGGCATTGCCACTGCTGCCATCATGCTGTTTCGAACTTTCGGCGGTGCGTTTGGTGTGAGCGTGATGGGAAGCGTCCTGTTTACTCACATGTACCGGCGGCTGGTCACGCTTTCCGCGAGCGCGGGTTTGGATCTCTCCACAGCGGAGATTGAAAAGTTTGCCAATCCCCAAAGTCTCATGGAGCCTGCCGCCCGCCTGCTCATTCCCGATCGCTTGCTTTCTGTCCTGGTCGACTCACTGGGCCAATCGATCTGGTACGCCTTCGCTGCCGGGTTTGTTTTGATGCTCCTCGGTTTCGGCTCGAGCTTTTTCATGGACGCCCTGACCCCCGCGACGACCACGCGACCCCCGGAGCGTGGACGGGCTCGGAGCTGAAGCCTCCTCGCCCAGCATGTTTTCACTTCGAAGCTCGAGGGGGGGACGAGACGAAAGACCGCGGTTGATACACTAAGCTCCCTCGGGAAGCGCGCTCTCGGCTGCGGCCGATGGGCCTGTGTCATGAGTCGTACCGTTCGTAATCGGACGTCCGCAGCCTCGCTCGCGCTCCCCTTCGGGCTTCGAAGGAAGGAGTCGCGGTCGAGGGGGCGAGCCGCGAATTTTATTTTTCATTGCCTTCGGCCGGAGAGGCTTGCCCCCGAGACCGTTCCGGACGAATTCCGGTAAGATAAGCGTGAAATTGACATCCCGTAAGCCTTCGGTTAGATTAAAACGCCTTTTTGGCAGGGGCTTTCCCGGGAGGCAATATGGTCCACAGAGACAAGTCTGATTACGTCATTCAGTCGGTTTCCCACGCGCTGGACGTCGTCGAACAATTTTTCGGCGTCGCGGGTGAGATCGGTGTAACCGAGCTCAGCAAGAGACTAAAGTTGCATAAAAACAACGTGTTTCGTCTCCTGGCAACGCTGGAAGCGCGCGGCTATATCGAGCAGAATAAAATGACGGAAAACTACCGGCTGGGATTGAAATGCCTGCAGCTGGGGCAAACGTATGCCCATCAGATGGGGTTTTTGCTTCAGGCCAAAGCGATCTTGGATGAGCTGGTCAAGTCGAGCAATGAGAGTTCTTTTGTTGCGGTAAAGAAAGGGACGGCGGTTGTCCCCGTGGATTTTGTTGAATCCCAAAACGCTGTTCGTGTCGTCGCGTTTCTTGGCTTACAGCTTCCTCTCCACTGCACGGCTTGCGGTAAAGTGCACCTCGCTTTTGACTCCGACGAAGGCGTGGGCCAAAGCCTCCCCGACGGTCTCGCCCGTTACACCGATAAGACCATCATTGATCGGGAGCGGGTTCTCGGTCAGTTACGAGAGGTGAGGGACCTCGGCTATGCCGTTGAGCAGGGCGAGTTTATGGAGGGCGTGGCTTCGGTGGCAGTCCCCGTTCGCGACTACACGCGAAATCTCGTGGGAAGTCTGGCTATAACGGGTCCGGCCCATCGATTGACGAGCGAGAAAATCCATAAAGAGATCGCGCCGCTCATTCTTCGTGGTGGCGGGGAGCTGTCCAACCGGCTGGGCTATCAGGGATAGGTGCGGCTTACTTTAGGGACCGCGCGACGAGTTCCATCACGTCCATCGCTTTCACCTTTTCCTCCATCCCTTTGGCCTTCAGGCCGTCCTCCATCATGGTCATGCAGAAGGGGCAGGAGACCGCGATGACGTCGGGGTTGGTCTCCAAGGCTTGTTGTACTCTGAGATAGTTGACCCGCTTGTCCTTGGGTTCGTCCATCCACATCCAGCCCCCGCCCGCGCCGCAGCACATCCCGGAGTGGCGCCTGAGCTTCATCTCCTGAAGCTCGGTCCCGCGGATGCGTTGGATGACCTCCCGGGGAGCATCGTAGATCTGATTGTAGCGCCCGTAATAGCAGGAGTCGTGGTAGGTAATCCTTTGGCCGAGTTCACGATCGAGGCCGAGGTGCCCCGCCCGCAGCAAGGCGCCGACAAACTCGGCGGCGTGAGTCACTTCGTAGTTGCCACCGAGTTGAGGATACTCGTTTTTCAGCGTGTTGAAGCAATGGGGACAGTTGGTGATGATCTTTTTCACTCCGTACCGCTCGAGAAGCTCGATCAGGCTCGCGGCCATCGTCTGGAACAGATACTCGTTGCCCAGCCGTCGCGCGGTCTCGCCGTTACAGAGTTCTTCCCTGCCGAGGATGGCGAAGCTGACATTGGCCTTCTTTAAGATCTTGACGAAGGCCTGCGTGGTCTTTCTGCTGCGCTCATCGAAAGAGCCCGCGCACCCCACATAGTAGAGATATTCCACGTGGCGGTTCTCTTGGAGCCGGGGGACTTCGAGGTCTTTAGCCCAGCCGTCGCGGCTCTCTTGCGCGATGCCCCAGGGATTGCTCACGGTCTCCATTCCTCGAAAGGCGCGGTTGAGCTCGTGCGGAAAGCGGGTCTCTTCCTGAACCAGATGGCGGCGCATGTCTACGATCTTGTCCACGTATTCGATCAGCACCGGGCAGGCCTCTTCGCAAGCGCGGCACGTGGTGCACGCCCAAAGCACCTCGTCGGGGATGAGGTTTTGACCTACGATATTGCTGCTCGCGGCCTCGCCGTTCTGGCTCTGGGGTCGCTTCTGGATGACTTCCTCGCGGTGGCCGTAAAGGTAATCGCGCAGGTCGAGCAGTAGCTGGCGCGGGGCCAGCGGTTTGCCGCTTGCCGTTGCCGGACAGGAGGAGGAGCAACGGCCACACTCGGTGCAGCTATACATGTCGAGGACCTGCTTCCACGTGAACTGATCGATCCTGGAGGTGCCATACGTGTCGCCCTTTTCCAGGTCCATCAGGCTCAGCGCGCCGGCCGGCTCCAGTTTGCGGAAAAAAACGTTGGGGATCGCGGTTAGGATATGGAAATGTTTGGAGCGCGGGAGCAGGTTCAAAAAGACAAGGATAATGACGATATGGGTCCACCAGGAGAAATCGCCGAGAAATTTCAGCGCACCGGGTTCCAGGCCTTCCAGGACGGACCCGACGCTGCTGCCGAGGAACGCCCAGCGTCGCTCGCTCAGGGTCGACGGATCGGAGCGCACGGCAAATCGAGAGCCGTCGTAAAGGAAATCGGTCACCATCAGCCCGAGGATGAAGAGCAGGATCAGCAAGGCTTCCCAATGGGACTTGTGGGCGAGCTTATTTTCGGCCGGGGCAAAGCCGAAGAGACGGGGCGGATGAGATAAAAGCCAGCGGTAGAGCGCTACCAGCACCGCGACGATAACGCCCGCTTCAAGGATGTCTTTCAGAAGGAGGTACGGTCCTCCCAGGCCGTCCGGATGGAGCCCCGGAAGGTAGAAAGCGGGGTTGTAACCCTGGCCGAAAAGCGTGATCGTGCGGGCCGCGACGACCATAAAACCCCAAAAGATGACGAAGTGCATCCAGCCGGCAGGCTGTTCACCGATCAAGAATTTCTTCTGGCCGAAGGCGTAGACCAGCACGCCCCGGATCCTCTCGCCCACGCGATCGAAGCGGGGCTCGGGTCGCACCGCTTGGAGGAGGAGAAAACGGCGATAAATCGTGTGCGCGAAAATTCCGGCGGCGACCACGATCAGCAGCGTGAGGAAAATAGCGCTCAGCATATTCGCGACCTCATCTGCCTTATGTCATAATAGTGCCGATTTCAAGGAGCAGGAAGGGTCCATTGAAGCCGATCTGGGTTTGCGTCTTTCCTCCGAAAGCTCCTTGGGGCCGAGCCGTCTCAGGCGACCGAGCAGAGGGCTTCGGGACTCCCTTCGCTCCACGGGACTCCGCCACGCGACCCACCGGGCCTGCGCTCGGACGAAGCTTCCGGAATTCCCTTCGAAGCCGCCCCGAAAGCTGTCAGTTCCGGCTTTCATCCGGCGCAGTCCTCGGGAGCTGAGTCCATCGTCCACGGCCTTCCTTCTCGTCCCCCTAGGGCTTCGAGCCGCGGGTCCTGGCTTTCATCAGCGAGGGTCAAGTTAAACTTCATGAACATTATTCTGATCTCTTTGGCCCTGTTATCATGCCGGCCGGCGCCCCGCGTCGTCCTCTCGGCCAGGCAGGGCAATGAGGTCAAGGTCGATGTCGAGATCGCCGATTCGCCGGCGAAAAGAGCACAGGGGCTTCAGTATCGTCGCGAACTCAGGGAAGACCAAGGGATGCTCTTTCTCTTCCCCTTCGCTTCGGTTCAGACGTTTTGGATGAAGAACACCCCGCTCTCTTTGGATCTGATTTTCATCGGCAGCGACCAAAAAATTGTTGGGATCATTCATGGAGCGGTCCCGTTCTCGACTGCGACTCTTTCGGTGTCAAGCCCCAGCCAGTTCGTCCTCGAAGTGAAAGGGGGTCTTTCCCGCCGTTGGGGCATAGGCGCGGGTGACCCGGTGCGCTTCGAAAATATTTCTGTTCAGGGGATAAAGGGATAAAGAGTTCTACAACTCTTTATCGTTATTTAGATCTCTTTAAAGAAGTAAGATTTAAGCGGCTCTAAGCGCTCCTCGTAGGAATCCGAATCGAGAAACCACAGCGTGGCCGCGATGCTGGAGAGCAGCGAGTTTCCA
>JACPAM010000166.1 GCA_016180805.1 Deltaproteobacteria bacterium
CGGCGGGGATCCGCAAGCCTTCGCGCCATCTGATCCCAGCCATCCCGCTCGGCCGCAACCTTGGCTCGGATGAGCCGCTCCGTACGGCTCTCAAGGATCTCTACTTGGGCCTCGAGATCTTCCTTGCGCGGCACGACCATTTCTGCCGCCGCCGTCGGCGTTGGGGCGCGCCGATCCGCGACGAAATCAGCAATGGTAAAGTCGATCTCATGGCCCACGGCCGAAATGACCGGCACCGGCGCGCCGTAGATCGCCCGTGCCACCACCTCTTCATTGAAAGCCCATAGATCCTCCAGAGACCCGCCGCCGCGACCGACGATCATCACCTCGACCAACCCGCAGGCGCCGAGCTCCCGGATGCCCTGAGCGATCTCCCCGGCGGCCCCCTCTCCCTGGACCTTGACGGGACGAATGACGACCCGGCGCTCGGGAAACCGATCCCCGAGAACGCGCAGCATGTCTCTCAGGGCCGCCCCCTGAAGCGAGGTGACAACGCCGATCGAGGCGGGGAGAAACGGCAGCGCCCGCTTTCGCTCCGGAGCGAAGAGCCCCTCCTCACCAAGCCTTTTCTTGAGCTGCTCGAAAGCCACATAGAGGGCGCCCGGCCCGCGCGGCTCCATGGTATCGACGTAGAGCTGGAGATCACCGCGCGGCGAGTAGAGGCTTACCCGGCCGAAGCACAGCACCTCCATGCCGTTCTCGGGCTGGAAGCTGAGGCTCAATCCCTGGCGGCGAAACATCACCGCTGCGATCTGGCTCTTGTCGTCCTTCAGCGTGAAATAGAGATGGCCGGAAGGCGGGATGCGGAAGTTGGAGATCTCCCCGACCACCCAAAACGCGCTCAGCTCGCGCTCAAGCGTTCCCTTGACGATTTCGTTAAGCTCGCTGACAGTGAGAAAATTCTGCGCTTGACCGGGCAAGAAGGGAAGGCCGAGATCCCTTGGCGCCTCTCTCATTGGCCTCATCCGCTAACGAGCACCGTCCCAGCTCACGCAGCCTTGCGCTGAACCATCTGCTTGAACACGTCCCAACCCCTAAGCAGCTCTAAAGCGCGCTTGAGCTGGGCGTCGCTCTCAAGGGCGCCCTCGGTCTGTGGCTGGGCGGCCTTGGGTTTCTGCTCCTTCTGATTTTCCAGATGGCCGGGCAAGTTCTCTTCCCTCAGCGTGGGCCGCTTCTGTTCCACCCGGGCCTCTTGGACCGGCACGTTTTCCAGGACAATGTCCGGCACTATACCGGTCGCCTGGATCGACCGCCCTTTGGGCGTGTAGTAGCGCGCCGTGGTGAGCCGCAGCGCCGAGTTATCGTCGAGCGGGAGAATGGTTTGGACCGATCCTTTGCCAAAGGTTTTGGTCCCGAGGACCACCGCACGCTTGTGATCCTGCAGGGCGCCGGCCACGATCTCCGAGGCGCTGGCGCTCCCGCCGTTGACGAGAACAACCACCGGGAATTGGGTCCACGAGCCCTCTTTACGGGCGAAGTATTTTTGCCTCTGGTTCTCCAACCTGCCTTCCGTGTAGACGATCAGGCCGGAATCGAGAAACAGATCCGCGATCCTGACTGCCTGGGTGAGGAGTCCGCCCGGATTGTTGCGCAGATCGAGCACGAGCCCTTTGAGCCCTCCCTTCTCCGCACTGAGTTTCTCGAGGGCCTGGTGCAGATCCCGGTCGCTGCGCTCCTGGAACTGGGCCAGACGGATGTAACCGTAGCCCTCCTCCAGCACGCGGCTACGGACGCTCTGCACTCGAATCGTGTCGCGGACGAGAGTGAAGGTCAGAAAATCAGGTACCCCTTCCCGCCTGATTGAAATCACCACTTTGGAGCCTCTGGGACCGCGCAGCCTCCTTACCGCTTCGATCAGCGTCATATCCTTGGTGAACTCATCCTCGATCTTAAAGATCTGGTCGCCGGGCTTGACCCCCGCCCGGTAGGCCGGGGTATCCTCGATCGGCGAGACGACGGTGAGAATCCCGTCCTTGACGGTAATTTCTATCCCCAGGCCGCCGAACTTCCCCTGGGTGTCCATCTGAAGCTCTTTGTAAAGCTCGGGCGTGAGATACGCGCTGTGGGGGTCCATCGAATGCAGCATCCCGTTGATGGCCCCTGTCAAAAGCTCTTTGGTGTTGACCTCGTCGACGTAGTTTTTACGCACGATCGCGAGGATGTTTGTGAAGGTCTCCAGGCTCTCGTATTCCTCCCGCGGGATCGCGGCAACATTGGGAACCACGTGGCTGCCGAGAAAGAGACCCACGACCAGACACACGACCGGCAACAGGACCCCGCTTCTATTCCTTTTTATCCAGCGCATAAGCTTTCTCCACCCTGAGTATGCTTAAAACAAATTCTAGCGCAAGGGCCGTCAAATAGCTATCGCTTCTTAAACCATGGCAGAGGGTCTAAAGGTTTGCCCCCCTTGCGGATTTCAAAGTAAAGCCGCGCGCCTTCCAGGGAGTCGCTGTCGCCGACCGTGGCGATGGGCTCACCCCGTCGAACCGGATCACCGCTATGCTTTAAAAGATCCGCGAGGTGGGCATAGATCGTGAAGTATCTCTGCCCATGGTCCACGATCATCATCTTGCCGTAGCCCGAGAACCGGTCGGCGAAGATCACCTTGCCACCCTCGACGGCCCGGATCTCTTCACCGAGAGAGGCGGCGATGTCGATCCCCTTGCGGAACAGCTCGGCGGTGAACTCGGGGTGCCGGGTTTTCCCGAAGGCCGCCATGACCTCTCCCCGGACCGGATAGTCGAGCTTCCCCCTCATCGCCTCGAAATCCGCCGGGCCCCGGATCGCCCCCGTGCTGGCGACCGCCTTGCGGCTCAACTCATCCATCATCTTTTGCAGCCGGTGCGCCGCTTGTTCCAGCTCTTTTAGCGCCCGCACGCGCGTCTCTTTCTCCCGCCTGAGGCTGGCGAGAACCTCGCGCTTGTTCTCCCGCTCCTGCCGGATCGCTTCTTTAACTTCGACCAATTTTCTGCGCTCTCTGTCCACCTGCTCCCGCTTCTGGACCAGATCCCCCTTGAGCTTTACCAGTTGGGCGGATTCCTTGCTCAGCGACTCCAACAGGTGCTGATCGTAGGCGAGCGTGAGCTCCAGATAGCGCTTGCGCTGCATGAGTTCGGCGATGGACCCGCCCCCGTTGAGAAACACGAAGGGGCTGCCGCCCCGCTGCCATTTGTAAAGCGCTCTTGCCCTTTTCTTCAGCAGCTCCTTGCGTCCGCTGAGAGACTCGGAAACCTTGTGCGCTTCCTCCTCCTTTTTTTGCAGGTCGCCGATGACGACCTCAAGCCGCGCGTTGATCCGTTTTAGCTCGCGGTCCTTTCGGTCCAATTCCTCCTCGATCCTCTGTAGTCCCTTAAGGACCGATCCTTCCTTTCTCTGAACTTTGCTGATCCCTTGCTTCTCCCTGGCGATCTTCTTCTTGATTCCCTCCAGCTCCTTTTCCACTTCGGCGCCGTGCAGCCCCGCGACGAGCCCGAGCAAAAGCGCAATCAACACCGATCCGACTCGCCGCGCCCTTATCATCTTCCCCACCGCTTGAGAAACTTCCTGAGCGCAAAGAGGCTTCCCCCTGTCCCCATCGCCAGGCCGAGCAGGAGCAAAACGACCGCGCTACGAAGGTCGAGAAAACGCACCGCATCGCCGGGAACAAAAATCGCCAGCGAAGGAGGAATTCGCTCCCGCAACAGGAGAAACACGAGCCACAGCCCGAACAGCGCTAAGGAAGCTCCGACAACGCCCTGAACCATCCCCTCGATGACGAACGGCGCCTTGATCAATCGCGCGGGAGCTCCGACCAACTGCATGATCTCGATCTCGTCCTCGCGCGCCAGAAACGCGAGCCGAACCGTGCTTCCGACAATCAGGAGCGTGGCGACGAAAAGAAACCCGCCGAGGACCCACTTCGTCCATTGAATCCCCAGCACGAGGAGCCCCAGCTTCTCGACCCACTCCTCCGGATACTCGACTTCGCCGATCCCCTGAGCGGCACGGAGCCGCTGAGCCAATCCCTCGGCTGCCACCCGCGAGCGGTGGGATGCCGTGAGCGTAATCTCCAGCGAGGCCGGTAAGATGTCGGCTTTTAGGCCCTCGAGCACGCCGGATTGGGCGCCAAGGCTCCGTCTAAATTTCTCCCAAGCTTCCGCCTTCGACACGTAGCCGACGCTCTCCACCTCCGGATAGGAGCGCACCCGCTTGATAAGGGCGTCGAGGGCTTCGGAGGAAAGCTCGCTTTCGAGATAAGCAAACACCTGCACCTGGCTCCCCCACCCGCGCAGGAGCCCGTGGAGGTTCTCTTGAATCAGCAGAAAGCCGCCGAAGATAAAAAGCGTCATCGTCATGGTCCCGGCGGTGAGGACGTGGGTCCAGAGCAATTCCTTCAGGCTTTTGAGAACCCGGCGGCTGACGAAAGAAATCGGCGCGAGCCTCACACAGACCCCTCCTCGCACGGTTGCTTGGAGTCGCCCATCAGGCGTCCGCGCTGGAGATAGACCACCCGGTAGCTGAAGCGTTCGAGCAGGCCCGTGTCGTGGGTCGCGATCAGGACCGTCGTCCCGCGCTCGTGAATGCGCAACAATAGCCGCATCGTTTCCTCCGCCATCTCGGCATCCAGGTTACCCGTGGGCTCGTCGGCCAAGACCAGGATCGGATCATTCACCAAGGCGCGGGCGATGGCGACTCGTTGTTGCTCGCCGCCGGAAAGCGCCGGCGGCTTGCAGTCATGCTTGTCCTTGAGCCCCAGCTCGCGCAGCAGGTTAAAGGCTTTTCGGCGGCTTTCCCGCCTCGGGGTTCCCACCACCTCGGCAGCCAGGGCGACGTTCTCAAGCGCCGTAAGGCTCGGCAGCAGCCTGAATTCCTGGAACACCAAGCCGAGCTCCTGGCGCAGCCCGGCCACTCCCGCCCCGTTGAGCCGGGTGATGTTGCGGCCGTTGACGATGATCTGGCCTTCGGTGGCCTCTTCCTGGCGGAAGAGTAGCTTCAGCAGGGTGGTCTTGCCGGCCCCGCTCGGACCGCTGAGAAAGACGAACTCGCCCTTGTCAATCTGCAAATGGACATCCACGAGGGCGGGATAGTTGGGCGGGTAGATTTTAGAGACGCGAAACAGACGAACCATTAAAACCGCATATATTCCTTGACATCAGCCGGAGCCGCTGTTAAAGTGCGCGAAACGTCTAGGCGGATCCTCGTATACATATACACCATCTAGCGGGTATGTTCCAGCAAGTTACAAGTGCCGGGGAGGCGGTTGTGTTGACAGAGAAGCCGCGGATCAAGCGATTCCGGATCATTCTGATCAAACCCTCCAAATACGATGATGACGGTTACGTCATCCGGTTCTGGAAAGGGGTGTTGCCTAGCAATACCCTCAGCGTCCTTCACGGTTTGACCCAGGATGTAATCGACCGCCGGGTCTTCGGAAATCTCAAGATCGAAATAGTCACCTTCGATGAGACAGCGGAGAAATTACCGATCCGAAAAATCGTTCGCTGGAGTCAGCAACCCCACACCAAACTGCTGGTCTGCCTGGTCGGCGTCCAAACCAACCAGTTCCCGCGGGCGCTGGATCTGGCGAAACAGTTTAGAGCCCATGCTATCGACGTCATGATCGGCGGCTTCCACACCAGCGGGACTATATCCATGCTGGGGATGGAAGAACCCGATATCCAGGAGCTGTTTCGCGAGTCGATCACGGTCGTGTCCGGCGAGGTCGAGGGAAAGTGGGACGAGATCCTTTCCGACTGCCTCAACGGGCGGCTTAAACCCGTGTATCACTATGCTCAGGATCTCCAGAACCTGGTTAACATTCACGAGGCTCCCCTGCCTCTGACGAGCCCCAAGACCATGAAGCACTTTGCCAAGCCGGCCTTCGGCACCGCCGACACTTCCCGGGGCTGTCCGTTCGCATGCTCCTTTTGTACCATCATCAACGTCCAGGGGAGAAAGATGCGCGAGCGGAGCCCGGAAAGCATTGCCGGGCTTTTGCGCCGCAATTATCACGCGCACGGCATATCCTTCTATTTTTTCACCGACGATAACTTCGCCCGCAAAAAGCTCTGGCGAGAGACCTTCGAGGCGATCATCCGTTTGCGAGAACAAGGCATCAAGATCTCCTTCATGATGCAGGTGGACCTGGCCCGCAAGCCCAAGGATTTCGTCAGGCTCGCCGCCCAAGCCGGCTGCACCCAGGTCTTTATCGGGATGGAGAGCGTCAATCCCGAGAACCTCAAGGCGGAAGGCAAAGGACAGAATCACGTCGAGGAGTACCAGCGGATCATCCAGGAATGGCACGATGTCGGCGTCGTCGTCCATACCGGATACATCATCGGCCTCCCCTGGGATACCCGCGAGGGAGTGCGACGTGACCTGCGCTTTCTCATGGACGAGATCAGCCCCGACCAGGCCTCCTTCTTCATGCTCACCCCCTTGCCCGGATCCCACGACCACCGCGAGATGAAGCGGCACGGAGAGTGGATGGATCCCGACTTTAACAAGCGCGACTCTTTCCACGCCACCATCCACCACCCGCGCATGACGGCCGAGCAATGGACGGCAGCCTATGAAGAGGCGTGGCAAACCTTTTACAGCAAGGAGAACATGATCCGGATTCTCTCGCGCTGGAATCACAATCCGAAGGTTTACTGGAATCTGATGGCGGTCTATTTCTGGTACAAAAACGCCGCGATCATCGAAAGAGAGCATCCGATGATCGCGGGCTTTTTCCGATTGAA
>JACPAM010000095.1 GCA_016180805.1 Deltaproteobacteria bacterium
AATGGCGATCGAGATAGCGATGAGCAGGCCAACCCGAATTTTCAAACCGGCTCGGTCTCTTACCATAAGGCGATGCCCCTAGCCCCCGATCAGAAATTCCTGAACGATCACGTCCGAAGATCGCTGGATTTCTTCCCGGGTACCCACGAAGCGGATCCGCCCTCCCCGGAGAAAGGCGATCCGTTCCGCAACGACGAAGGCGCTCTGGATATCATGGGTCACGACCACCGAGGTCACGCCCAGCTTCATCTGAAGATCGCGGATCAGCCGATTGATCCGATGAGTCATGATGGGGTCCAGCCCGGTCGTCGGCTCGTCGTAGAGAAGCCCCGAAGGCTTGAGCGCCAGCGCCCGGGCCAGCGCGGCCCGCTTCTTCATGCCCCCGCTCATCTCGGCGGGATAGAGATCTTCACTCCCCTCCAGATCCACGAGCGCGAGGACCTCTTCGACGCGCTCGCGAACCGCTGCGGGCGGCAGCGTCGTGTGCTCAAGTAGAGGATAGGCGATGTTCTCCGCCACCGTCAGAGAATCGAAGAGCGCGCAGCCCTGAAACACCATCGCCACTCTTTTGCGCACTTCCCTGAGATCCTCCTCCTCCAGGCGAGAGATCTCGTGGCCGTCGACAAAGACCTCGCCCGATTCGGGGTTCATCAGGCCATTCATGTGCTTGAGGAGAACGGTTTTTCCCGAGCCACTGCCGCCCAGAATCACCATGGTCTCGCCGCGATCGATTCGCAGGCTCACCCCCTCAAGAACCGGCTTGTCGCCGAACGACTTGTGGAGATTGCGACACTCGATAAACCCGGTGGGCTCCATGGCTACAGGGAGAGAAAGAGCTTTGTTAGAAAAAAGTCCGATACGAGGATGGTGATCGAAGCCGTCACCACCGTCTTCGTGGTCGCCCGGCCCACACCGTCCGCCCCACCGGTGGCCTCTAGGCCGTTGTAGCAGGCGATCATCGCAATAAAGAAGGCAAAAAAGAATGTCTTTCCCAGGCCGCTGAAGAGATCTTGAAATTTGACGAACTGGACAATCGAGTTGAGATAGAAATCCGCGCTCACGCTGAGCTCGGTGACGCCGATGAAGAGCCCGCCCAGGACCGCCACCAGATCCGCCAGGACGGTGAGGAGGGGAAGCATGACGAGCAGCGCGATCAGGCGGGGTAGGACCAATTTCTGGATCGGATTGACGCCCAGGGAGCGCAGGGCATCGATTTGCTCGGTGACCTTCATCGAGCCGATCTCGGCGGTGATTCCCGCGCCCACGCGCCCGCCGATCATGAGCGCCGTGAGCACCGGGCCCATCTCCCGCAGCATGGAGACGGCGAGGATCCTTCCAACGTAGGGCTTCGCGCCAAAGCGCGCGAGATAGTTGCCCATCTGCAGGGCAAGCACCATGCCGGTGAACACGGCCGTGAGGGTCACGATCGAGAGGGAGCGAACGCCGATGTGCTCCATCTGATCGAGAATCAAGCGGCCTTCCCAGCGCTTGCTGAGGCAGCGCAGAACCTCGTAAACCAGGAGCCCCATGCCCCCGACGTACTCGCTTGCGGCTTCAACGGGATAAAGCCCCCTGAAGCCCCAGCGCTCGGCAGTCTCCCTCACCCCACCGCTCCTTCCCAGTCAGCGTGGGAGTTCCTCGGAGTCTTTTTTCGCCATGCTCTTCCCGCCTTCGCCATTCCGTTTCGACCCTTCCCCGCCCATCCCTTTCCTGAAGTCGTGGATGGCTTTGCCCAATCCGCTCCCGATCTGAGGAAGCTTACCCGGGCCGAAGACGATCAGAGCGATAACAAGGATAAACAACAGTTCGTAAAGACCGAGTCCAAACATATCCCCTCCCCCGGCACGCCCGCCGCGGTGCCGAAGATCGCATAGAACATAGCAGATTTCCCGGCGTCTTGTAAGCGCCCGCGCGCCCGGGAAAATATATTTGCAAATCCTCCTGGCACCGGTTAAGAAGGGGAAAACAAAACTTTTTTACCGCTTATGCGACCTGCCACGCTCGATCACGACATGATCCGGGAACTCATCCGCATGGGACGGCCGGACCGCGTCTTGCGTCTGATCGGCAAGAGCCACCCTGCGGACATCGCGCTTGTGTTCAAAGACCTGGAGCCGAACGAGGTGCGCCTGCTCGTCGACATCCTCTTCTCCGTGCGGCGAGCATCGAAAGTCCTTAAGGAACTCCCCACGGATCTGCTGCCCGATATTCTGAGCCTGATCGATGACGAGAAGCTGGCCAGGATGTTGATTTGGGCCGATCCGGACGACGAGGTGACCTTCATCGATAGTCTTCCGGAGGAGCGAAGAGAAAGAATCCTGGCCCTCATGGACCCCGACCGGAGGGAACGGGTCGAGGGGCTGATCAGCTATCCCGAGGGGACGGTCGGGCGACTCATGACGACCGATTACCTGGCCCTTCTCCCCAACACCACTGCGCAGGGAGCGATCGACAAGATCCGCGAGCGCGGCGAGCTGGAGACTTTTTTCTATCTCTACGTGGTGACCGAAGCGGGCGTGCTGATCGGCGTCGTCCCCATCCGAAATCTCGTGGTCGCTCCGCCGGATCGCACCCTCAGGGAGATGATGATTTCGGACCCCATAGGCGCCGATGTCACCATGGATCAGGAAGAAGCGGCCCGGCTGGTGTCCAAATACGAGCTTTTGGCCCTGCCAATCATCGAGCAGGGAGGACGCCTGGTAGGTATTATCACCGTCGACGACGTGATCGACATCATCAACCAAGAGAGCACCGAGGATATGTACCGCATGGCGGGCCTGGAGGAGGAAGATCGCGTCTTCACGCCCGTCACTCGCTCCATCAGGATGCGCCTTCCATGGACTCTTTTGAACCTCATGACCGCCAGCCTGGCCGCTTCCGTCGTGAGCTGGTTTGAAGGGACCATCAACGAAATCGTGGCGCTCGTAACCTTTATGCCGATCGTCGCGGGGGTGGGAGGCAACGGGGCCACTCAGACGGCAACGGTGATCATCCGGGCCATCGCTTTAGGGGAACTCGAGTTCTCCTCAGCATGGAGGGCGATTTTCAAGCAGGTCTCCGTCAACGTCTGCATCGCGTTTGCCGCCGGCACTCTGATCGCCTTTGCCGCCTTTCTATGGAAAGGAAACCCTTTTTTAGGCGTGGTACTGGCCCTTGCGATGATTATCAATCTCGGCTTGGTGGCAGGCCTTTCCGGCGCGGTGATCCCGCTCGTCCTAAAGTCCTTACGATTTGATCCCGCGATGGGATCGGGAATCATCGTAACCGGTCTTACGGACGCCTTTGGGTTTCTCTCCTTTTTGGGCCTCGCCACTCTCTTTCTGAGTTACCTCAGCTGATGGTCCGCCTCTGAAGCGACGGCGGAAGGCTTCGGCGCCCCCCGCAGAACAAACAGAACCGCGCCAAAGAGGCTGTCGAGCGCCACGATCACGAACAACAGTAGCCCGAAGGCGATCGCCTTCTCTGGGGCAACATCAATCAGTTGCAGCAAAAAAAGATAACCCCCTTCACGCAATCCGAATCCGTTCACGCTTATGGGGAGCGCGCTGAAAAGGCCCACCAGCGGATAGATAATGAAGCAATAGGAATAGGGAATCTCCACGGCCAGGGCCCGACCCAAAAAAAGATGCATCGTGGCTTGGATGAAATGGACGATCAGAGAGAGCAGGATGGTCTGGGATAGGACCTGCTGGTTTTCCCGATAGATCCCGACCGCCAGGCGCACATTCTCCGCGATCGGGTGCGCCTTGCGCTCAAGCAGTCCGTGGAGCAAGGGAAGGAAGAACCAGCCTAGAATAAATGCCAGAGCGAGCCCGTCGGTGAGGTATCGGATCGCGGAAGGAATCGAGTAACTGGGAAAGAGCAGCAACGCCGCCGCCCCCATCCAGACCAGCGCGGCCATTCCCACGGCGCGATCGGTGATCACGGAGATCAGAGCGCTAGCCGTCGAGCCGGCCCAGTCCCGCCCCTGCCCACGCACCCGTCCCCGCGCGAGGTAGAAAACCCTGCCGAAATCTCCTCCCACCGTGCTCGGTGCAAACAGGTTGAAGAACATGCCGATAAAGTAAATGGACACGAAATCCCGCAGCGGATTTTTGAATCCCAACGGTCGCGCCAGAAGCGCCCATCGGAACGAGCTCACCAGTTGTCCCACAAAGTAGCCCAGGAGGGCTGTGACCAGATAACCGACATGGGCGGCGGAGAGAACCCGGAGGAGCTGCATCCCGTCGATCCGGGTGAGGAGAAAGGCGAGGATACCCAGGCTTACGACCGCCTTGAGCAGCAAAGAGAGCGCGGGGCGAAGTCGTTTCATTCTTTCAAGGGGGGCAGGATCAGCGCTTGCCCTTCCTCTTTCGTCAAGCCTTCGACGTAGACCCTGCGCCCTTCGACCCGGAGCCTCCCCTCGCTATAAAGCTGGATGGCTCGGGGATAAATGCGATGCTCCTCTTTCAGAATGCGAGCCGAAAGCGACTCCTCGGTATCATCGGGAAAAACCGGCACCACCGCCTGGATGATGATGGGCCCCTGATCGCATTCCTCGTTGACGAAATGGACCGTGCAGCCCGAGAAGCGCACGCCGTGCTCGACCGCCTTCTTCTGCACGTGCAGGCCAGGAAAAGCCGGCAATAAGGCCGGATGGATGTTCATGATCCGATTGGAAAAAGCGCCGACAAACACCGGCGAAAGAAGACGCATGAAGCCAGCGAGCACGACGAGATCCACCTGCCGCGCCCGCAGGATCTCGACCACGGCCTCATCGAAAGCCTCACGCGTAGGGAATTTCCGGTGATCGATCACTTCGGTGGGAATGCCCCGATTGCGGGCGCGAGCCAAACCGTAAGCCTCTGCCCGGTTGCTGATGACCACCTGAATGACGGCATCGAGCCGCTTCTCCTCGATGGCATCCATAATCGCCTGCAGATTCGTCCCGCTGCCGGAAATCAACACCCCTATGGGAAGCTGCCGTGACATGGATTACTCGTGACTCGTTTTTCGTGATCCGTGACTCGTGATCTCAAGAAACAAAGCGCACACCCCGATCCCCTGAGTGGATCTCTCCGATGACGTAATACGCTTCGCCTGCTCTCTTGAGAGAGCGCTCGATTGCGGGGCCATCCTTTTTTCCGACCACCAGGATCATCCCCAATCCGTTATTGAACGTACGGTCCATTTCGGCCTGGCGGATTTTGCCGCATCGGCCGATAAGCTCGAAGATAGGCGGGACCGGCCAGCTCCCACGGCGAATCCAGGCCTCACGCCCGCCCGGCAACACCCGCGGCAGGTTTCCGGGTATCCCGCCTCCCGTGATATGCGCGATCCCCTTGAGCGTATGGCGCTTCAGCAAATACCGGATGATCTTGACATAAATCCGCGTCGGCTCCAACAGCTCCTCGCCAAGCGTCCGGCCCAACTCAGCGACCCGCCGGCGCAGCCGGAAACGCCTTTTCTCCAGCAGAACCGCGCGAGCGAGCGAATAGCCGTTGCTGTGGAGCCCGCTCGAAGGGAGTCCGATCAGAAGGTCCCCGGGCATGACGGACTGCGGGCGCGGAATGGTTTCTCTCTCCACCACACCCACGGCGAATCCGGCGAGGTCGTATTCGCCGGTCTTGTAGAAAGAGGGCATCTCCGCCGTTTCGCCGCCGATCAGCGTGCAGCCGGCCAGCCGGCAGCCGGCGGCAATACCACGAATGACCTGAAGCGCGACCGCCGGCTTGAGCTTGCCCGTGGCGAAATAGTCGAGAAAGAAAAGCGGCTCGGCGCCCTGGGTCACGATGTCATTGACTCCCATGGCGACGAGATCAATGCCCACCGTATCGTGGACCTCCATCAGAAAAGCGATCTTGAGCTTGGTCCCGACGCCGTCCGTGGAAGAGACGAGAACCGGGTGGCGGTAGTTTCTCGCCCTCAAGTCAAAAAGCGCGCTGAACCCTCCGACGCCCGCGAGCACGCCCGGACGGGAGGTTTTCAGAGCGATGGGCCGGATGCGGCGCACCAGCCGGCCGGCGGCGGCCGTGTCCACGCCGGCGCTTCGGTAACTGATTCGCCGCAAGGCAGGCACTTCAACTGGTCGAGCCGCCGGCCGCTTCGGGGCGCCCGCTGACCGAAGCTAACCTGGACCGGATGTGGAGGGTATAGTCGCCGAAGTGCTTCAGCCCCATCATTTCGAAGGAGCGAGGTCTCGGAAGCTCGATCTTAAGCATCTCAAGCACCTTGCCCGGCCGGGGCGACATGACCACGACATAGTCGGAGAGAAACACGGCTTCCTGGATATTGTGGGTTACAAACACGACGGTCTTTTTCCTCTCGTCCCAGATTCTCAAAAGCTCCAGATCCAGTTCATCGCGCGTCATGGCGTCCAGGGCGCCGAAGGGCTCGTCCATCAGAAGAATCTGCGGGTCGGTTACCAGAGCCCGGCACAGCGAGACGCGCTGCTGCATGCCCCCGGACAACTCATAAGGATGCATCCGCTCGAAACCTTGAAGGCCGACGAGCCGGATGAGCGCGTTGGCCTTTTCCAGATAATCCGCCCAACTGAGTCTTGCGAACTCCACGGGGAGCATGACGTTTCCGAGGACCGTCTTCCACTTGAGCAGCACGGGAGCCTGGAAGACCATCCCCACGTTTTCCAGCGGTCCGTCCACCGCATGGCCGCTGACCTGGATCTCCCCCGAGGTAGCCGGAAGCAGCCCGGAGATAATTTTGAG
>JACPAM010000096.1 GCA_016180805.1 Deltaproteobacteria bacterium
CGGCTGACGATTCAGGGGCGCAGGCGTAGCGATACCTTTTTGACTCCATCAGCGCAGTCCGGTTAGCGCGCACAGCTAGCAATGCATATGCCATTAAACGCCAGCGCTCAAAGTTGCTTATAATGATTGAAAATATAGAAATTTAGCTTATAGCCGGTCTCGATCATTTCCAGAATTTAGGAAAAAAATCAAGGGCTTTTTTCAAACCTGGCAAAACCCTAACTCCTTTACTTCCCTCTCGCATTTCGACTTTGAACTCGAAACCTCGTCTATTTATGAACCCGAACCCTTCCTTTCATATACGGGTGAACCGTGCATAGGTATTCGTACACACCCGGCTGTTTGAAAGTAAAAGAGGTTTTTTCCGCGTGCTTTAGGAGAGGCAATGCAAAGGTCTCAGGCCCAGAGATTGAGACCACATCGTGCTGTCCCGTCATCTCGCCGGTCAGGAAGTCAAAAGTATCCTCATTGACCCAGCTCACCCTAGTTCCCGCAGTAACCTGAGCCACCTTGGGCCAGAACGAATTGCCTACCATCTTGATCACAGCTTCTTCCCCGTCACGGAACACCGTCACGGGATCGACATCAGGTGTGCCCGGAGCAAAGGTATCGACGACGCGCCGGATCTCCTCAGCCTTGGGCAGTGGCATCTGAGGTCCCTGAGCGCTCACAGAAGCTACCCGCTGAGCTTTCTTCGACGCTGACAGAAGACCGATTGCGCCCCGGGACGCCTGGGTGCCGAAAGAATGACTGACGATAAGATAGGGCCCCTCCTCGGGAACCCGAAACTCCACCACCCATGAGTCTGTTGGCCCTGCAATGGAGCTCTGACCCCCGTACATCATGTTCCGTGGATGGCCCTGGTAATACATGAAGTCCCACACGATCCCCACCAGGTGAAACGTAGCTGTCAGGTTGGGCCCCACATTGAGATAATAAACCCGAACGTAGTCCCCCGGTCGCGCCTGAATGGGCTCCCGCACGTACCTGAAATTGTAGCCGTTGAACATCACATATAAAGGTCTCCCTTCGGTGGCGTCTTTGCCCGACGCGTAAAGCTCATGCTGAAGAACATAAATTTTTAGATCAGGTTTCTTGCCCAAGATTCTCTCTAGCCTATATTTATCCTGTTTGGGCTCGACGACCACCATCCCGTACATGCCGCCGAAGCTGTGCATCAGGATTCCCTGGCCGCCCGGTGCGCAGTGGTACATGTAAACTCCGGGATAACTGGCGCGGAAGAGGAGTTTCTTGGTTTGACCTGGCGGAATATTGCCGACCAAGGGTGGCGTGTTCCTGTAAGTAGCGTGAAAGGAGAGACCGTGAGCGATCGTATCTTCGTTGCGGACCTCGATCTCGACGATGTCCCCTTCTTCAACCATGAGTAGTGGGCCTGGCATCGTCCCATTAAAAGTCATCGCTTGAAAAACAACGCCCTCGTCGATGACTATCTTCCCGCTTTTCGCCACAAGGACGAACTTCTTATTTGGTTTCGCATCTGGCGGGACGACACTTGTCGGAGGAAGCTTGTATTTTTGTTGAGCTGCCGTGACGCCAGGAGAGAGAAAGACACCAGCCCCGAGCAGAACGAAGACCCTGGTGAGAGACCCTAGCGATGTGACTCGCCTTCTGTCCATATCTTAAACCTCCCTTTTAATCTGCATCTGATCACGAACTAGACAACCGTATTCAGCCCCATTCCAATGCGAACGGCTGCGCGTTACCGAATCACCCAGGCTCCTGACAGGACCCACCAGGCAAGAAAGTAGAACGTTGCAAACCACGCGAAAAAGATAAAGACCAGAGCCATGGTGCCGGGAACGTGGATCTCTTCCTTTTCTCTTTCCGCTTTAGCCATTTCCTTTAACCCTCCTTACCCTCTCCCTCGCCCTTGACCCCCTCCTTCGTCCTCCCCCGCTTGCGGGGGAGGAAAGAGGTGGGGGCTATGCCCTCTTCTTTCCAAAAAGTAATGAAGCCACCGCGATGCCGACGAAAATCAACAGGCCCAAAACCGCGATCGCTGCGCCGATTCCAACCAGGCCGAGCGTCGTGTACACACTCTCGGGGAACTTCACCGCCAACGGCGCGCCGGCATAGCTGATATCCCAGGTTCGGCGCGGGATCCCGAGCATGCCGGAGAAGTTCATGCCTAAAATCATGAGTATGATTCCCATGGCGTAGATGTATGGCTGGTACTTCGCCCACGCTTTTCCGACAATCTCGCGGCGCGCGATGAGCGGAATGACATAGTAGGTCAGCCCCATGAAGGCGAGCGTGGTGCCGGCGACCACCGTGGCGTGGAAGTGGCCGGGGACTCTCAGCGTGTTGTGCACGTTGATATTGGGCTGCATCGTTCCGATGATGACACCGCTGGTGCCGCCCAAGAATCCAAAGATCACGAACGACAGCGCCGCAGCGGAAAAGCCGGGATCACCCCAGGGAGCTTTTTTGAGCCATTCGAACAGGCCGCGCGTGTACCCCTTGGCGCGCTGCGCCACCTCCACGCCCGCCGGAATGGAAAAGGCGTGGATCATGCTCCCCAAGACGGCCAGGTACATGAAGTAGCTGGTGTTGAAGATCCGGTTCGGACTGCTGAGCCCGGGATCGACGAGGAGGTGGTGCATGGAGCCCAGGTTGATGAAGAGAATGTAAAGGACGAAGGCGGTGCGCGAGAGCTTCTCGTTGATCGGAGTCGCGCCGACCGTCAGCGCCGTGAGCGCGTACCAGACAGAGACCATCGCGGCGAGGTTTACCTGTTGGGCAGGATGGCCGAAGGCCCAGAAAAGGACCCGGTAGACTCCCGGATCAAACGTCGGGATCCAGCCGAGAGACCAGAAGAAAGTTGGAATGAAAGTTATGGCGCCCGCCAACAGCGTAAACAGGGCGATGATCGCGGCCGTGAGCAGACCGAAGGTCACGAGCGGAACCGAGCCGCTGGTGCGCCCTTCGGCCTTTGCCACGATGATGGTGGCGAAGAAAAGGGAGACGGCAACGATGGCGCCCACGGCGAAAAGGATGATGCCGAGATAAAAAAGCGGATCCGCCTTCATCGGGACATAGGCCGTGAACATGACATCGGCCTTGCCGGCAAAAACAATCCAGTCGGTAAGAAGCGCCCCGGCGACCATCAGAATAAAGGCGATCCAGGCAAGTCCCGGCTGGACCAAGCGCGCATTGAGAAGCACCGCGCCGCCGAAGTAAAGACCCGCGACCTCAAAAAACACGATCCAGAAGACCAGCATGTTGATGCCGTGCGCGGTGACGAAGCGGTAGTAAAGGTCAGCGGGGAGAAGCTGCACGGCCGGCCAGCGGGTCAAACCGATCAGCAGCGCGAGAATTCCTCCGACTAAGAGAAACACGACCGCGGCCACGGCGTTGGCAAGGATAAGTCTCTGCGCCGGCAGATGGACCTTGAGGCCGGTGACCGCACAGGTACGAAACTGGCTTTCGATTGATGGCGCCATTCGTCTACTCCCTGACGATAATTTTTCCCGTCATGTTGTGATGCCCGATCAGGCAATACTCATTGCAGATCACGGAGTACTCCCCCGCCTGCGTCGGCGTGAGGGTGAGAACGTAGTCATAGCCGGGGAGAACTTGAAAATTCATGTTGAGAGGCTGGATGGAGAGGCCGTGCTGAAGATCCAATGAGGAGACATGGAGCCGGTAGGTCTCACCCTTCTTTAGCTCCAGGATCGGATTCCACTGCCACATGCGCGCCACCAGATAGACATCGCTTCCTCTGGGGGGCCGGATGATGGGTATCCCCTTTTCCTCGCCGACCTTGTATTTTTCGATGAGCGCGCTCGCGGTCTCCAGAAACCGCGCCGGGCTCACGCGGTAAGTCTCGGTGGGGTTATTCTGCTTCCCAACCGCCATCCACAGCGGCATCATGAGAAAGAGGACAAGACACCAGACTAAGGAAACGGTAACCCACACTTTTTCCTGCCAGCCTAAGGGTTTCCACCATACCCGCTCGGGCACCTTCAAGCTCATGGTCACCTCCTGCTCAGGGCTACGCCCTCGTCATTCGTCAACAGTCAACCGTCAATAGTTCACCGTTGACCATTGACCAATTACGATGAACGTCTCATGGGGAAGGGATAGTCGTGATTTCGATCACACCCCAAATCAAATAAAGAACCAGCGGCAGCCCCAAGCCGAGTACGAGCAGAAAAAACGGGTCATCGAAAAGGAGTTGCCAATATGGAACGCGCTCCCTCTCAACTCTTTCTTCTGCCATCTTCGATTCTCCTCTCTTTTCTTTGACCAGCCGGCGCGGTGCTCCTGCTCTTTGGCAAAGCCACCTGCTCCAAAGTGACCTTCTCCATGATCCCTTGGAGTTGAGGGCGGATCTTTCCCCATTGCTCATGAAGCCGGCAGGGGTTTTGATCACCGCATTGCCCCGGCCAGAAAACGCATCTCGAAAACAGATCAGGACCCTCGAGGGCCTCAAAGATCTCGCGCAGGCTGATCTCGCGGGCTGGCCTGGCCAGGGCATAACCCCGTACGGCGCCCCGATGGGAGGAGACCAGCTTGTGGCGAGCGAGCTTTTGGAAGATCTTGGCGAGGAAGCCCGATGGAAGGTTGCCCGTCCCGGCGATGTCCTTCAAGAGCATGACCGTCCCTTCTTCTTGCTGCGCCAGCACGCTCAAGGCCTCCAGTCCATATTGGCTCTCTCGACTTAGCTTCACTGCAGTCAAAGGACCCAACGGGTCCTGATGCAACCTTTTAGACTTAATTGTTTCTCGGGAGAAGAGCCCAGAAGGGCTATTGGAAGAGAAATTAAGGGCTATGCCCGACTAGCCTTTTCGGGTCAGTCAGGCACTGTCGTCGACTTCTTTTGGAGGGCAAAGGCGGCTGCCTGGACCCGATTTTCCAGATGCAGCTTGTCCAGGATATTCTTGAGATGGTTTTTCACCGTGTTCTCGCTAATCCTCAACTTGTTGCCGATCTCTTTGTTGGTGAGCCCCTTGGCGATAAGCTCGAGCACCTCGCGCTCCTTCGGGCTCAACTTTTCTTCGGCAGGCTCTTCCCGGTCTCTGCGAGCCTGCGCCGCGAACTCTCCTAAGATCTTCGCCGCCGTCGCGCGAGAAATGGGGGCCTCTCCACGAGAGACCCCGCGCAGCATCTCGAAGAAATCATTGAGCTCGATCTTCTTGAGCAGATAACCGTGGGCCCCGCATTTGATCGCCTCGAAAAGATTTTTATCTTCCTCCGACACGGTGAGAATCACCACTTTGGAGGAGGGAAGGGTTGCTCTAAGCCGCCGGGTGGCCTCCAGACCGTTGCCCCCGGGCATATAGATGTCCATCAGGACAATATCGGGCTTGAGATCCTTCGCTTTGCTCAGGGCCTCCACGCCATTGCGAGCTTCCCCCACAACGTGAAACTCTTTATCCCTGGTCAAAAGACTGGCCAATCCCTTCCGGAAAAGGTCATGGTCATCGACCAGGAGCACTCGAATAGGTTTCATAAGAACTATGGTCTTGGGGCAGGCGAACCGTCACTTTCGTTCCCCTGCCCGGAACGGTCTCAACGACAAGGCTCCCTCCAACTCCCTCTGCGCGCTCCCGCATGGTCTGAAGACCAAAGTGAAGCCCGTTCCGCTTCACCTCTTGGGGTCGAAAGCCCTGACCATTATCCTCAATGGACACCTTGGCGAACTCTCCCTCGCGCTCGAACTTAACTTCAGTTCTCGTGGCCCGCGCGTGCTTGAAGACGTTGGTGACGGCTTCATGAATTATGCGGATGAGCTGGATCTCTACCTGGGGCCGGAACCGGAAAGCGTGCGCGCCGTCGATCTTAAAATCCACAGGGATCTTTCTTAACTCGCTGAAGTCGTGCAGGTACTCGGTCAAGGTCGGGATAAAACCGAGGCCCTTGGAGACCATAGTCCGCAAACCAAAGATGGCCTGGCGAACGTCCTCATAGGCGTTATCAACGATCTTGCGCATCTCCGTTAAAGTCTCCGCCACCGCCTGTCGGTCCGAGGGGAGAAGAGTTTGTTCCATGTCAATGACTTTCAGACGGAGTAAGGCAAGATCCTGAGTGAGACTGTCGTGCAGCTCCTGGGCTATTCTCTCCCTCTCTTCCAGAGTCGCCAGTCCCTTCAAGCTCTCCTCATGCGTCTTCAGGCGGTCGGTCATGAGGTTAAAGGCATGGCTCAGTTGGCCAATCTCATCCCGCGACGCAACCGGGACCTTTTTATGGAGATTCCCCTCAGCAATCTCGCTTGCAGCCTGAGCCAACGACTGGAGCGGCTGAGCGAGCGTCCTGTGAAAAAGGAAACTGGCGCCCATAACGAGAACGACTCCTAGGAGGGCAAAGCCGGCGTACAAGCCGACGATCAGTTGCATCTTTAAAGTATTCTCCCTGAGCCTCTCATCCATCTTGGTCCTATGTGCCCCGCTGAGGAGATGGGCGAGGCCCTGGGCCCTCATCTCGGCATCGGCTAATGCCTCCAGCTCCCGAGAGTTGAGATTCGGGAATTTGTCCGAAAGCGCTCTCAGCTCCGAAACGAGATTACGAATTCCCAGGACGACCTCTCTCTCTTCTGTTGCGTCGTGATACCGTTCCAGTTCTAAAAGGGTGATCAGGTCTTGCAGGTAAGCGGCCCGCTCGCCATCGGGAATAGCCCTCCCCAAGAGCTTCGCCCGTTGGAGGGCTGAAAGGAAATGGTGGATGGTGCTGTGA
>JACPAM010000029.1 GCA_016180805.1 Deltaproteobacteria bacterium
GGATCTCGGCCGGCCTGGCTACGATCCCTTCGGCGCCGAAGGCGCAAACATCAACATGACCATCGGAAATGATGCTATCGACCCGATCAGCGGCTCGGTTCCCCACCGATCTTACCTGTGCGCGGTTCGAAAGATCGGTCCCAAGACCCCAATTTTAGACTGAACTCAAGCCCGCGACCGAGAGGAGCGCGAGCGAGGCTGCGGACGTCCGATTACGAACGGTACGACTCATGGCACGAACCCATCGGCCGCAGCCGAGAGCGCGCTTCCCGAGGGAGCTTAGTCCACCGGCCGCGGCCTGACGACTCGGGCCCCGACAGGCTTTCGAGGGAATTCCCGACGGTTTGTCCGAGCAAGTCCCGGATGGGTCGCTGCGCCTGTGGAGCGTGGTTCGAGTTTGCTCACTACCCCGAGCTTGTCGAGGGGAGCAGAGCCCCGAAGCCGCTAAATTTGGATGCAACCGTCAAAAAAGTCCGATCTGGTGGCATGATCAGGTAGAAGCAGACCTCCTGAGGGAACTGAGCGCAACGAAGCAGGCCAAAAGCGGAAAGACACCGATCAACGACAAAGCCGCCGCCAGCCCGTAAGCGTCCGCGATGAATCCCGCCACAATAGGCGCGATGAAAGACAGCCCCATGTTGCCGGTGTAGATAAACCCGACCAGGCTTCCCCCCATCTCGGCTGGCGCCGCCTCCATGGCCGCAGCAAAAATGACCGGGCGCAAAGCCCAAAGCAGCGTCCCCACCGCAGCGCAGCCGAGACCCAAGGCGATACCCTGCGAAAGAGATGGGAGTACCGCGATCGCAGCCGCGCTCAGCGCCGAGCCCCAAATCATCAAGGGCGCGCGACCGATACGATCGGAAAAGTACCCGGAGAGTGAAGGGGCGATCCCGCCAAAGAAAAAGAGCAGCGATATATAAAAGCCCATGGCGCCCACAGGAAGCTTGAGATCGAGAGTCAAATAGAGCGGCAGGAAGGCCAAGAGGCTCATCTGTCCCATCGCGCGAAAGACCGAAATCAAAAACAGGGCGAGCACCGCACGGTTGGTGATGACATCGTGCCAGAGCGCGCGCTTGAAGCTCGCGCGCGAAGAGGAGGCCGTGGCGCCGATCTCGGAACAGAACAGGGCGTAGAGTAGACCTACGGCTACGCCAGGCACAGCCCAGATCTGCAGCGTACTGCGCCAATCGATAAAAGTCAGAAGCGTTCCAATCGTCAGTGGGGCGATGACCTCACCGAAGTTGCCGCTGCTGTCATGAACACCCAGAGCAAGCGCCCGCCGGTCGCGGTAGGCCGTCGAAAGAATCGTCAGCGACTGCGGGTGAAAGCTGCCCGCACCGACAGCCCCCAAAACCATGAAGGCAAGGAGCACCCAATAGTTGGGAGCGAAGCTCATGAGCAGGCTGGACAGGCCGAGCACGATCAAGGAGACTCCGAGCAGCAGGCTCCTTCGATTGATCAGGTCCGCCAACAACCCGGAGGGGAGGTTGGAAAGCCCGGCCGCAAGCGAGCGACTCGAGACCAGAATACCCGCCTGCGCCATATTCATCCCCAGCGCGGTCGCCATGACCGGAAGGACGACGGTGATGATCCCGACGTAGAGATGCTCGGTCATGTGAGCCACGCAGGTCGTCACCAGGCGGCTCCATGGAGCGACCTCGAGCGTAAGCAACTGAGAAGCGTTCACCGGTTTCATGATTTCAGGCACGGTTACACCAACCGAAAGGGAATTACAACTCGAAGGCGCCACGGTTTCAACAAAGGCGCATGCCCGGGCACAAATTCGTTCACGTACCCGGCCTCTATCTATTTTCTGAAGTCCGCGCTATACGGCTTTAGATAAAGGGAGAAGAGAGTCCAAAGAACCCCGAGGAGGCACGATGGCGGCATGGGATCTTGAGGGCGATTTCACGTTGGATGAGCTAACGGTTTCTACTTTAGCGACCGCGGATGCCCTGGCGAAGCTATTAATAAAGAAAGGCATCATTACGCAGGAGGAATTTATTGTTCAGCTCTTTGGAGATAGAAATAAATACCGGGGCATGCTTCAGAAACTCAGAGCCAAAGCAAATTAGGCTCCCTACACTTATGGAGGTGCGCCCCCATCCCGCAGAAGGATATTGATCCCGTTGAGGAGCTGGCTGCTGGTGAAGGGTTTGGTGAGATAATAGTCAGCGCCTTGTTTGTAGCCGGCCAAGATATCTTGGTACTGCACTTTCGCCGTAACCAACATCACAGGAATGGACGAGGTGTCAGGATTACCTCTGAGCCGCCTCAATGCCAGCAACCCATTCATCTGGGGCATCATGACGTCGAGCAAGATGAGGTCCGGCCTCTGTTCCTGCAGCCGGTTGAAAAGTTCCTCGGCGCTATTCGCGGCGATAACGCTGTATCCCCGTGCCTCGAGAATAGTCTTCGTCACGGTAACCATGTCCGCGTTGTCGTCCACAACCATGATGGTCTTCTTCGTGTCCATTGACCCAACCGTCGCTAACAGGAACGCCAACCTTCTCAGGAGCACGCTTCGTGCCAATTCCTGCTGGCAGCTCCGGTAAGAGGCAAGTGGCTGTTTTGGCGAGGACTTCATGTTATTCCGGTTAATACAAGCAATCCGGGTGGCTTGCTCATTCGAGCTTGGAAGTGTCGTTTTTTGGGCATAATTCCCGGTTTTGTCACCTTAAAAGTAAGAACGCTCCCTATTGGTGTCAAAACTCCGCTACTTGTCGCCCTTTCACGCAGCTCCTTGCGATCATGCTTGGTTCGGGATAATTGGAATCAGTCGTGCTGAGCAGTAGAGCCATTCGGGTCGCATCGGTAACCCTCGTCGCCATCCTTGGGGTTATCGTCTTTCTGCCGATTCTCGCCCTGGTTTTCGGCAGCTTCTGGTCGGCATCCCCTGTCTCCCTGGAGGGACACTTCACATTCACAAACTGGATGAAGGCCTACACGCTTCGAATTCCGGCCACCTTGCCGGCTCTCTTCCTGAACTCTCTCCTCTTTGCCTTTCTCGTAGCGACCATCTCAGTGGCCTTGGGCGTTACGATGGCTTATCTGGTCGAACGGACGGACATGCCGCACGGGCAAGTCTTCGAGAAGCTCAGCATTTCTCCCCGGGCCTTCCCGGTCATGATCGCCGCGCTGGCCTGGGTCATGCTTTTGAGCCCCCGCATCGGCGTCCTCAACCTTCTTGCCAGGGAGTTTCTTGGCTTCCCGCTGTTTAACATCTACTCCTTCCCCGGCATGGTTTTCCTCATGGTTCTTTATGAATCACCGATCGTTTTTTTAATCGCCCTCAACGCCTTTCGATTGGTGGATCCTTCCCTGGAGGAGCAATCGATAGCGTGCGGTAACAGCGTGCTCGGGACCGTAAGAAAGATCACCCTTCCGGTTCTGCGCCCTCTCATCGCTTCCGCTTTCATGCTTGTCTTCATCATCGGGCTGATCACGCTGGAGGTGCCCGTCATCATCGGAGTCCCCGGCGGGATCTTCGTCTTCACCACCGCCATCTTTCAGATCATCGCGACCGATTATCAGTCTCTGATCTATTACAACCAAGCGGCGGCGCTTGCGATGATGATCATCCCGGTAAGCCTTGGAACGCTCTTCCTTTACCGGCAAGCGGTCAAACGGGTCGAGAGATACGTCACGGTCACGGGGAAAGCCCGAGCTCGAAACGTACATCACCTGGGGCGTTGGCGCTATGTCGCCCTTGCGGCGCTGGCACTCTATTTCTTCTTGGTGATGATCCTGCCCATTCTGGTGATCATTCTGATCTCCTTCTCCGAATTCACTTCCTCGCCGCGGCTTGAGCTGCTTGCTCATCTCACCGTCAAACATTGGCATCAGGCTTTCACCGACCCGGTGTTCTGGCGCGCGCTTAACAACACCCTCATTCTTTCCTTCAGTGGCGCGACGCTCTCGCTTCTCCTCGCCTTCGCTCTGGGCTACCTCCTGATCAGAACCGGCGCCAAGCTCAAGGGGATGATCGAGGGCTCGGCGATGCTGCCAATCGCTTTTCCCGGAACCATCCTGGCGATCGGCTTTGTCTGGGCCTACATCCGCACTCCGCTCTACGGCACGCTTTGGATCCTGCTTCTCTACTTTGTCGGCAACTACCTACCGTTTGCCCTGAGAACGCTAAGCCCGTTTCTCTTCCAGTTCCACAAAGAGCTCGAGGAGGCTTCCTGGGTTTCGGGCGCCGGCGCCCTAAGAACCATCGTGCGAATCGTCATCCCCTTCCTGAAAGGCGGCCTCTTCTCGGTCTGGATCCTGCTCTTTCAGATCTACTTGAGGGAGTTTGCCGGACCGATCATCCTGTTCACCTTCGGCACCGAGGTGCTCTCCACCCTGCTCTATCTGAGGGCTTTCGAGGAGGGCTCGTTGGGGGTGGGAGCGGTGCTGGGGGTGCTGATGCTGGCGGTGTCCTTCGGGCTTCACGCCGTCACCGCGAGGCGCGCGTAAGAAAGTGGGGAGAAAAACGTTTTCACTTTGAAGCCCGAGGGGGGTGAGGAGGAAGGCCGTACACACTTTTGCCGGCGACCGAGGGGGAGCGCGAGCGAGGCTGTGGACGTCCGATTACAAACAGCACGACTCATGGCACGGACCCATCGGCCGCAGCCGAGAGCGCGCTTCCCGAGGGAGCTTAGTCCATCCGCCGCGGCCTGACGGCCCGCCCCCGAGGAGCTTTCGGACGAATTCGCGCTAGGGACTAGGAAGCCAACCGATCCCGCAGCCAGTCGTGAACGAAGGGAAAAATCTCGGCATGGTTATCGTAGGCACAGTGGGTCGAGCCGGGCTCTCCTGATTTGAACAGCCTGAGCTCCTTCTCGCACCTCGCCTCGGCGAAGAGCCGCTTCGCTCCCTTGCAATCGGTGACGACGTCGTCTTCGCCGTGGAGGATAAGCAGCGGGCACTCGATCCGCTCCGCGCTTCCTTCCAGGGTGAACCGGCTGAGCGCCTTTCTGGTCTCCGCTTCCGAGTTCGCTCCGACGATCCACTGGAATTGGCTTCGCAAAGGCGGATAAAAATCATAAATTTCGCCCAAGGCATCATAGGCGCCAAAGTGAAACACACAGGCCTTGATCCGCTTTTCGTAGGCAGCGGCGCGGGCACAGTAAAAGCCGCCCATGCTCAGGCCGAAAAGGGCGACCCGATCGCCGTCGACATCGGTCCGACCCTTCAGATAATCGACGATCCCTCCGATCGGCTTTTCGTAGTCGGGACGAGCCAGGACCTTCTGAAGCCTGAGCATCCCGCCCCGACCGGGTCCGTCCACGATAATGCACGCGCTGCCCCTGATGAGCGCCTCGCGCGTAGCCAAAAAGTAAAGCTCCTCGGCCGTGGAATCCGCTCCGCCCATAAAGATCACCACGGGAGGCTTCTCCTGACGCGGTGCCGGGTGGAAGAAGTAGCCGGGCATGGGCGTGGTTTCGAACGGAACCTCGACGACCTCGATCCCCGCGTCATGCTTCGCCGCGCTGCGGAAACACGCAACCGATCTCTTGTAGGTATCAATTTTGCGATCGTCGGTGTGGGGAAGGAAGAATTCGGCGTTTCGGTAGTAGTTCGAAGCGCGAAAGAAGGCCTTTTTCGCGGTCGCGGCGTGGCCCTGTTCTTCCTCACGACGCGCCAGCGCTTCGACCGCCTCGGCGGTTGCGAGCCATTCCTTGTGCCAGCTCTCCGCCTCGCCCGCTCGCATCCGCGAAAAAGTCCTGAAGCACTCGTTGAACTCGCCGCCGCCGTAGTAGCTCTCGGCGAGGAGCCGGATGCTCGTAAACGACCAGCTCTTGATACCCGGAAAGAACTCGAACATGCGCGCTTAGACCTAACGCACCGGGCCTATTGGAAGATCTTCTGAAGCCGCGACTTCCACTCGTCTTCCCTTTGGTCGAGTTCTTTGACGAGGGTCGGCTGCAGGTTCCCGTTGAAGAGCTTGATCCCCTGCAGAGCCTCCTTGATCTCAGGCTTGGCCGGCACGCTCTTACTAGCGGGCAGATTCCCGCCGTCGGCGAAGATCTTCTGCCCCTCTTCGCTCACTAGATAGTTCACGAAGAGCCTGGCCGCATTGGGGCGGGGCGTGTTCTTATGGATGGCCACCATGTTGGGCCACCATATCCCGCCCTCCTTGAAGGTGGAGAAAGTGATGCCCGGATAGGTTCCACCCCAGAGCGAAGAGGTGTAGGTCAAGGTGAATACCGCCATGGAGAATTCCTTTAGTCCGACCGCAAAGTGAAGCGTGGGAAAGCCCGCCTCATACCGGCCCACGTTACCCTTGAACCGAGTCCAGTAATCCTGCCACCTGTTCATGTCCCGATCGAACCAGGTGAAATAGGACAAGATGCCAACGAGAAAGTTCGAACCGAGCCAAGGGGTCCTGGAGATGATCTTGCCTTTGAATTCCGGCTTTAGCAGGTCATAGATGCTCGTCGGGACCTGTTTGGGTGACACCAGCTCCTTATGGTAGAGGACTCCGACTACGTGGTTGAACATCGGGATTTGATTCCATTCCCCCGGAAGCGCCTTTTTGACGTCCGCCACTTTTTCGAATCCGGCCGGCGTATAGGGCATCGTCCACTTATTGAGCTCGCTTCCGGTCGGACCCGGAGAGGTGGTGAAAATGTCGGTCGCGAATATCCCGGCCTGCGACTCCGTGCTCACTTTGCGCAAGATATCCGGGTCACCGACATAGGTGCCTTCCACTTTGATCCCGAATTTTTTCTCAAACGCCTCGGCAGCGGGACGTATGCTGGGAAAAACCACCATTCTTAGCCTACCCTCTTTTTTGGCTGCCTGCTCGAGCTGAGCTGTCGCACGGGGCACTGCGCCGACCACGAGGGCTACGGTGACGGCGACGGAAAGGAAGACCCTCCCAAGACTTTCTGAAACTCCAGCTTCAAAGGCGCCTCTGCTCATTTTCACCCTCCTCGTTGAAAAATAGCCAATAAAGGTACCAGGAAACTCGACAACGATGATGTGGTGCCAGGGCGTGCTGTTCCCCTATTTCACAACCGGGTGGGGCTTGTCAAGGAAGAGTTGGAAAAACCTTCCCGAGGAGGGCTGCGATTGCGCCGGAGATCTGCGAGCGTGTGAAGCCAGGGGGGCTTCGCTGGGGTTTCTAGGCCGGGGAAGGTCGTGAGCTTTGCCCGCTCAGGACGCGCCTGATCTCGGCAAGCAGCTGCGAGCTCGTAAACGGCTTGGTAATGTAGACATCGGCCCCGAGCTGGTAGGCGTTCAGAATGTCCTCGTATTGAAACTTTGCGGTGAGCAGAATGACCGGGATCGCGGAAGTCTCCTGGGCCGACTTAAGCCGCTTGAGCACCTCTAAACCATCCATTTGCGGCATCATCACATCAAGAACGATAAGATCCGGCTTTTGCTCCTCCAGGCGGGCGAATAGCTCCTTTGCGTTGTAGGCGCTTTGGACGCTATATCCCTTGTTCTCCAGCGTGACCTTGACCACGGTTACCAGGTCGCGATTGTCGTCAACCAACATGATCTTGTTTTTGTCCATAGCCGTATCCCCGCTCTGTTTCGATGGCATGCCCACGAGCGATCAAGCCGGGCGATATTCCCGGGCCCGGGTCACCGCTCGCTATTCCGTAACCCATGGCTTTTCTTATGCCGGGCGGATTTTCCGCTTCTAACGACCGTGTAGCTGCCGGATGTGCCCTCGTGCACCCGCACAGCCAGGGAACGCCAGAGCACAAACACCGAAGACAGCAACGGGTCAGTCTCCCAATGCACGGAAAATCCTGCCCGGCGAACTGATCTTGCCATTCCCATCTGTGCCTCGATTAACCGATCCTTTTGTCCTCGCAACTAAACTCGCATGAAATCGAACGGGCTGTAAGCGCTCTAAAGCAAACGCTATGCCACCGGGTGATCGATCGATGCGACGCCAAAAAGTCTTTAAATTGCCTTAGCTTATCTTACGGAAGCCTAGATTAGAGGAATTCCGGAAATGACAAATCGTGGCACCTTAATGACAAGAGTGACAAAACCAGACCAACCTTTCCCGAGCTTTGCCGTCCTCAACCGAGATCAAGGAGCCGCCGGATATTGCCCCCCATGATCTTGCGCAAGTCTTCGACCTTTAGCTTCAAATGGCCTTGGGCATGTTTGATGATCTTCTCGACTTCCCAGTCCATAGGGTTGAAAGGATGATCCGAGCCATACATTACGCGGTCGGCTCCCGCCCAAACGATCGACTCACAGAAAAAGGGCAGCCAGCCGACCCCTGAGCTATCCATATGGACGTTCGGATACTTCTTGGCGTACTCGACAACTTCTCGCACGCCTTCGACGAGTCCCGAATGCCCCATGATGAGGGTCAGGCCGGGAAAATCCCGGGCAACCTCGCCAAGCCTCTTGGGACTGGCGTACTCTCCCAGACCGCAGTGGAAAAGCACGACCAGTCGGTGGTGCTCAGCCGCCTCCATGAGCGGATAGACTTTCTCCCTGTCGTTAGCCGGGGTCTTTTCAATCAGCGGGTGGATCTTGATGCCTTTTAGGCCTAGTCTCACGCCCTCCTCAAGGACTTCCAGAGTGTGCTTGGGACCATCGGCCGGATTGAGCCGCATGAAGCCGATGATGCGCTCGGGATGCTTTTTCATCATTTCCGAGATGTATCGATTGGTCTCACGGTAATCCGTTGGCCGCCCGGCGCCGATGGCGAAGGTGACAACCTTATCCACGCCGGCTTCATCCATCGAACGGATCATGTCCTCAGCCATGAATTTCATGATCGGCGGGATCTGGTGAATGGCGAGCTGCTGCCTCTCCCCCATATGTGAGTGGGCGTCAATGACTTCTATCGTCTCTCCTTCGTAGGTGATCATGCCTTCCTCCTTCACGCGTTGTAGCGGAGACTATCCGACAACAAGCCCCCCGTCAACGGGATGTCGGCTTCGACCCTAGATGGACATTAATAGCGCGTTCATGTAACAAAAAGATGGATCAGCATGAAAACGAACGTGTGGAGGTTTCATGACGCTCATCTTGAACAACGAAGAGATCCAGCACGCCCTCAGCGCGGAGGATTGCCTGGAAGTTATGGAAGAGGCGTACCGTGAGCAGGCTTCGAGCCAGGCCGTCAACCGTCCAACCAGCCATTCTTACCTTGCCCACTCCCTTCCGCAGGCCACCTATAGCTTCAAGTCCGTGGATGGCGGGGTACGGAAATTCGGGGTCCTGGCGCTCCGCATCACCTCCGACATCGTTCAGGAGAAGAACGTCAACAACTCCGTCCGCCTGGAGAAACTTCCTCTTGCCGGGACCGGAAAGTTTCTCGGCCTGGTCCAGTTATTCAGCGTGGAGACCGGAGAGCTTCTGGCGATCATGCCCGACGGCCTGATTCAGCAGACCCGGGTCGGGGTCACCAGCGCCCTCGGAGCGAAAGTGCTCGCGCGTCCCGATTCAGAAGTTCTCGGCCTCATCGGCTCGGGGGGACAGGCGCGCGCCCACTTCCGCTATCTCACTTCGGTTCGCCCCATAAAACGGGTGAAGATCTTCAGCCCCAATTCCGATCACCGAAAAGCATTTGCCGCTCAGATGGAAAGGGAAACCGAGATCCCAACAGAGCCCGTGGGCAGCGCTGAGGCGGCGGTCAAAGACAGCGATGTCGTCTGCACCGCCACTAACTCCTCGCGCCCCGTATTCAACGCGAAGCTGCTAGAGCCGGGAATGCATTACAACGCAATTCGCGAATTCGAAATGGACGAGGCTGCCCTCGAGAGATGCGATGTGGTTGCGATCCACACCCGCTTCGGCGGGATCCAACACCATCTCCCGCCGGGGCTGGATAGAGACCTTCCCGGAGTGCGCCGCGAAAAGCCGAGAGATTGGAGCCGCTACCCTGAGATCAGTGATCTACTGGTAGGTCGGGCTCCGAGCCGCACCAGCGACCGCCAGGTCACCTTGTTTCTTAACAACGTGGGTACGGGAGTCCAGTTCGCCGCCATGGGCTACTGCGCCTACCGCGCTGCCAAGGAAAAAGGCTTGGGCCACGAAGTGCCGACAGATTGGTTTCTCCAGGACATCAAACCTTAACGGCAGAACTTTTTTCCGTCAGTTTTCCATCCAATATGAATCCTTCGCGCGCGTCTGACGGGCGAATGGCCGTGAGCTGCTTCATGAAGACGTCTCCGAAAAGCGTCGATCGACGGTGGCGAGTCGAAGAAAAAGAGATGAGATTCGCATTGACAGTCGGAAGCACCAAACCTTCGCGCCGGAACTGAGCAGCCAGGAGTTTCGCGCAGGAGCGCTGCCCAGAGATGTTCCCGCCTCCGGGGGTCGTGCGAGTACCAAACCTCGTTCAGCCTGAGAATCCGCCGCAGATAGTCCACGTGCCAATGGGGGCGCCGGGCAAGGCGCAGGTGATGCCTTACTCTCCCGCGGAGTCCTCCGGGACCGAAGGCGCTGCCGACGTACACATAGGATCCCTGGCGGATGGTCAGCAGGGCGAGCTGGCCGACCTGGATGACACGGCCACGCGATGCCCGAAGGATCAGTGCGTAAGTTCCCGGCTGGGAGCTAATCGGCTTCGACCCCGTTTTCCTACGGATTCAACGTTCCGAAATCGGTGTCCCAAAGCCGCCTCAGTCGGGCCATCGCCTCTTCGGACAATCCGCCAGCGCCGGAGCAGACCACGGCCTCGTCAATGTGAGCCGTGTTGGAGAAGCCAACGAGAACAGTGGACACTTCGGGCTTCATCAAAGCAAAACGAATCGCGGCCTGGGTAAGACTTTCCATGCCGCCGCCGATCAGGAATTTGACCTTTGCAGCGCGCTCAAGATCGAGGGCATAGTCGGAGCCGGGTGAGAGCGGCTCCGGGCTGCTCCCGCCTCCGGCTTCCGGAGTCGCGGTGAGAGCGCCCGCTGCGAGGACCCTGATCACAGCAATACCCATGCCTTTGGCCGCGGCTCGATCGACCAGCCGGCCGTAATCCAGGGCGCTGAAACCCTGCGGCACAGGCTGCCCGCCGCTCGGGTTTAGCAGATTGTAATAGGCCTGAACCGAATGGAACTCTCCGCTGTCGATCACCTCATGCAAAGCCTTCGGATCACCCAATCCGCTGAAGCCGAAATAGCCGACCTGGCCTTGGCTGCGAAGTTCCTTAAAGCCTTCGAGGACTCCCCCGGGTCCTAGAACGTCCCCAGGCGTCAGACTAAAGCGCTTGCCCGGACCTCTTTCCACCGTGACTCTATTATGCAACTGGATCAGATCTACGTATCTTCTCTGCAGGCGCTTAAGGCCCTCCTCCACGGCGCGCATGGTCGCGGATTCAAAGTTGGCCGCAGCCTCGGGCTCAAGCCGGATCTTGGTGGAAACGACCGGCGACGCTCCAAGCTCCTTCAGGATATTTCCCAGATTCTCCTCAGATTTCCCCAAGCCGTAGGCAAAGGCCGTATCAAAATAGTTGATCCCAAGCTCCAGGGCACGGCGGACCGCCTCAAGCTGCTTTTCGTGCGTTGCGCGGACCATCAGCACAGCGTTGTTGCCGCAGCCAAAACCGATCTCCGAGACTTTAAGGCCTGTCCGACCGAGAATCCGGTACTGCATGGGACTCAACCAACCGGGATTTGGAGAAGCGCAAGCAGAGTCGTGATAGCCGCACCCGTATCGCTTAGATCTTTCAGGCACGCGTCGGGACCACAAGAAAGAAGTTGCTCCCCGGCATAGCGACCCGTTCCGACCAGGGCGCATTTCATCCGATTCGCCCGGGCCGCCTCCAGGTCTTTCGGGGTGTCGCCGACGACGACGCAGCGCTCCGGTCCAAGCGACGCCCCCGCCATCTCTTCCCACCTTCTCTTCGCGATACCGGGAAGATCGGTGCGGTTGCGCGCATCGCTCCCGTAGGCCCCCACCGGGAAGTAACCGCTAAGCCCCGCTGCTTCAAGCTTAATTCGCGCCGTTACCTCGAAGTTTCCCGTGACAATGCCCGGGTAGAGGCCCGGGAAGTTACCCAGAGCTTGAACGAGCTCTAAGACTCCCGGAAGCACGCGCACGGTCGTCCTTCCCTCCCGAATCGCGCGCGCGTAACTGTCGCGGAGATTGGTGGCGAAGGTTTGCTGCCAGGCTTCTCCATCTTGCGCTCTTCGACCGGCTTTGGCGAAGATCTCCTCGACGATCAGCGGATCGGTGTTGCCGTCGGGAATCACCGTGCGGATATCCCCCGCAAACCCGAACGTCTTCAGAAAGGCCTCGTTGAAAGGAATGAAGCCGTGCTGCGAGCGGGTTAGCGTCCCGTCGATATCGAAGAGTACGAGGCCGTATTGTTTCAACTGATCTTCCTTAGGGGTATTTCCCTTCATAACCATTCTGTCCCGTCAATGGCGACAGCAAGCGTGCTTACGCTTAGCCGAATACTCGCACAGTCCTTTAGGGTTGGCAAATATGCCTCCTTTGGCCGGTGCGCAGCGAAGGCCCTAGCCCGATACCGTTTTTTGGTCTTGCGGGTCCGGTCCCTCTGCGATTAGAATGCGGCCGCCTGTAACAACCTTTAAACAGTTACGAAGTGAGGCAGCTGAATTATAAGGGCCATCTGGTATTCGCCTCGGCGCGCCAGACAGCAGAGGGTCGCTGGACGCCTATACTCACCATTTATTCCCGCAGCGGTGGGCCTAGTGATATTCAGTCCCTATCTGATCAGACGTGCAGGACTTGCGCTACGGAGGAACGGGCCGAAGAGCTTGGGACTCAGCTCGCGAGAGCCTGGATCGACGGCCAAATTTCGTAGCTGAGTCCTGCAAGGGCTAAGTGAAGGGCAACAAAGCCATTGACAAAACAGCCACGGCGCGATAGTAAAAAATATATCCACCGGTTTGCGCAACTGGCGTCTGCGTGGAATTAACCACGAGGGAGCGCAAAGCGCTAAGAAGGCCGAACGCCTGGGTCTCTTAAGTAAAGAGGTTCAGGCTTTTTTATTGTCTAGATTATCAGCCATCAGCGTTCAGCTTTCAGCTCCCTAATCTGGCTGATAGCCGAGGGCTGACAGCTAAGGGCTTTAAAATGATTAAACAATACCTGCTGGCGCCCGGCCCGACCCCGATTCCCGACGAGGTCCAGAGGGCCATGGCTGCGACCATGATCCACCATCGGACCCCGGAGTTCAGCAAAATCTTCTCCGAAGCGCGGGAATCCCTCAAGCGTCTGTTCGCTACCCAAAACGATGTGCTGGTTCTCGCCTCCTCGGGCACGGGCGCGATGGAGGCCGCGGTGGCCAACCTGTTCTCCCCGGGTGAAAAAGTCCTGGTCGTAAACGGGGGAAAGTTCGGCGAGCGCTGGGTCAAAATCTCGCAGGCATTCGGCCTCGAACCGGTTCAGCTCAAGGTCGAATGGGGAAAAGCCGTTAACGTAGATCTCGTGGAAAAGCACCTGAAAGTGTACCCGGAGATCCGCGGCATCCTCGTCCAGGCAAGCGAGACCTCCACGACGGTGCTCCATCCGGTGCGCGAGATCGCCCAACTCACGCGCGACGGCCCGCTGCTCGTCGTCGATGGGATCACCGCGGTCGGCGTCCTTCCCGTCCCCCTGGATGCGTGGGGAATCGACGTATTGGTTACGGGCTCCCAAAAGGCGCTGATGCTGCCGCCCGGACTCGGCTTCATCGCGCTCAGCGACCGCGCCTGGAAACAGACCGAAGCGGCGAAGCTGCCCCGCTTCTACTTTGATTTGAGGCTCGAGCGCAGGAGCCAGCGGAAGGCCACCACGGCGTTCACGCCGGCGGTCTCGCTGGTCTTCGGACTCCACGCGGCTTTGAAAATGATGGAAAAAGAAGGCTTGGAGCGGGTCTACGCCCGCCATGATCGTATGGCGCGGGCGACGCGCGCGGCTGCCATCGCGTTGGGACTCAAGCTCCTTGCCCCCGAAAATCCCAGTCCGGCGGCCACGGGGATCATGCTGCCCGAGGGGATCGACGGCGACAAGCTGCTGGACACGCTCCGCGAGCAGATGGGCATCACGTTTGCCGAAGGGCAGGATGACCTGCAGGGGAAAATCGTCCGCATCGCCCATGTCGGCTACATGGGCGCTTTCGATGTCGTGGTCGCGATCGGCGGGCTCGAGATGGCGCTTAGAAAATTCGGTTACCCGGTCAAGTTGGGCCAGGGAGTCGCTGCCGCCCAGGAAATTCTCATGGAGGCTCTCGACTGATGAAAATTCTCGTCACGGATCCTTTAGCCCCTCAGGGACTCGAAGTGTTGCAGCACGCTCCCGGCTTCGAGGTGGACGAACACGTGGGGCTCAAGCCCGAGGAGATCAAAAAAATCATCGGCGATTACCACGCCTGGGTCATTCGCAGCGGCACCAAGGTCACCGCCGACGTGCTCGAAGCCGCACGCAGTCTCAAGGTCATCGGCCGGGCCGGAATCGGAGTGGACAATGTCGATGTCGAGGCCGCGAGCCGAAAAGGTATCGTAGTCATGAACACGCCCGGCGGGAACAACGTCACCACCGCCGAGCACACGATCTCGCTCATGCTCGCTCTGGCCCGCCACATCCCGCAAGCGGTCGCTTCGCTCAAAGCGGGGGAGTGGAAAAGGAGTAAATTCGTCGGCATTGAGCTCTGCAACAAAACCCTGGGGATCATCGGCCTGGGCAACGTCGGGCGGATCGTCGCCGAGAGGGCGCTGGGATTGCGAATGAAGGTCTTGGCGCACGACCCCTTCGTGCCGCCCGAGAACGCCGCGAAGCTCGGCGTGGAGATGGTGAGCTTGGAGGAGATCTACGAGAAATCGGACTTCATCACCGTCCACGTCCCGCTGACCGGCGAGACGCGGGGGCTCATCAATCGCGACGCCATCGCCAGGATGAAGCAAGGCGTGCGCATTATCAACTGCGCCCGGGGCGGCATCGTCGATGAACAGGACCTGGCGGAGGCGCTACGAGCGGGAAAGGTGGCGGGGGCGGCATTGGACGTGTTCGTGGAGGAGCCTCCTCCTCCCGACCATCCCCTGATCAAAATGGATCAGGTGGTGACGACCCCCCATCTGGGGGCGTCGACGGACGAAGCCCAGCTCAACGTGGCGATCGCCGTGGCCGAGCAGATCGTCGACTTCCTGACCCGCGGAATCATCCGCTATGCGGTGAATGTCCCTGCGGTCAGCGCCGAGCTGCTGAGCGCCCTCAAGTCGTATCTCACCCTGGGCGAGAAGCTCGGAAGCCTTCAGGTCCAGATGTTCGCCAGGCTACCCCGCGAAATCTATATCGAATACAGCGGCGTGGTCACCCAGTACGACGTCGCGCCGCTGACCCTGGCCGTCCTCAAAGGGCTCCTGACGCCGGCCATGGAATCGAGCGTGAACTACGTCAACGCCCCAGTGGTGGCGCGCGAGCGCGGCATCAAGGTCGTGGAGTCCAAGAGCAGCCGCGCCACCGACTTCGCGAGCTCTATTACCGTGCGCGCCAAGAGCCCGGACAAGGAGATCGAGGTCGAAGGAGCGATCTTCGGGAACAACAACCCGCGGATCGTCAAGATCAACAACTTCTATCTCGAGGCGGTGCCCGAGGGCCACATCATCATCCTGCACAATCGCGACGTTCCCGGGGTGGTCGGCACGATCGGTACTCTGCTCGGGGAAAGGGGCATCAACATCGCCGGCCTGGAGCTGGGGCGGGAGAAAGTGGGCGGTATGGCGATCGCGCTGGTCCACGTGGACGAACCGGTTCCAAAGGAGACCCTGGATGCCCTGCGCCGCCTGCCGAACATCATCAGCGCGGATGTGGTGAAGCTGTGAGGAAGCAGGACGGAAGACCGCCGACCGGAGACCGGTCAGCCGTCGTCGGTCTTTGGTCATAGATCCATGGCCAACGTCGCTGTCATCGGGGCGCAGTGGGGGGACGAAGGGAAAGGCAAGATCGTTGATCTGTTCTCCCGGGACGCCGATATCGTCGTGCGCTTTCAAGGGGGGAACAACGCCGGGCACACGCTCGTCGTCGACGGCCGGAAGACCGTTTTACACCTCATCCCATCCGGCGCGCTGCATCCCAACAAACTCTGCATTATCGGAAACGGCGTGGTCGTCGATCCGGAGGTCCTGCTGGAGGAGATCCGTGGCCTCAAAGAACGGGGCTACCTAAAAGACGATTCCCTCCTCAGGATCAGCGAGCAGGCGCACCTGATCATGCCCTATCACAAATCCGTCGATCAGGCGCGCGAGCGGCTGAGGGGAAAGGGCAAGATCGGCACGACGGGACGCGGGATCGGACCGACCTACGAGGACAAGGTCGCGCGGATCGGAATCCGGTTTGTCGACCTGCTCGACGCGAAAACCTTCAAGGAGAAGCTCAAGCACAACATCGAGGAGAAAAATATCTATCTCAAGGCGATCCTCAAAGAAAAAACGCTCGACTTCCGTTCCATCTACGAGACCTATTGCGGGTACCGCGAAAAACTCGAACGGTACGTCGCCGACACGGCGCTTCTGCTCCACCTGGAGATCAAAGCCGGGAAAAAGGTGCTCTTTGAGGGCGCGCAGGGGAGCCTTCTCGACGTCGACCACGGAACCTACCCGTTCGTGACCTCTTCGAACACGGTTATCGGCGGGGTCTGTACCGGAGCCGGGATCGGCCCGCGCAGCATCCAACAGATCATCGGCATCTCCAAGGCCTACACGACCCGGGTGGGCAGCGGCCCATTCCCAACGGAGCTCACGGGAGCGGAAGGCGAAAGGCTGAGGCACGACGGGGATGAATTCGGCGCGACCACGGGCCGCCCGCGCCGCTGCGGCTGGTTTGACGCGGTCGGCGTGCGTTATGCGGCGCGCATCAACGGCATGACCGGCCTCGCGCTGACGAAGCTCGACGTTCTCACGGGCTTTAAGACAATCAAGATCTGCACGGCCTACCGCCATGACGGCAAGCATTACCGGGAGTTTCCTGCAAGCCTGAGGGTTCTAGAAGGAGCCGAGCCCGTGTGGGAGGAGCTGGAGGGTTGGGACACGGCGATCTCCGCGGCGCGAAAACTTTCCGATCTGCCCGCGCGCGCCCGGGGTTACGTCCGCCGGCTCGAGGAGATCCTCGAGACCGATCTGGTTTTGGTTTCGGTCGGCCCGTCAAGGGATCAGACGATCATGCTGCGCAATCCTTACCGTTAGCAGGGAGCATCTACTTCGACGATTTCTCCGCCTTGAGCCAGTCATCTTTTCTGGGATCGGCCTCGGCCGTGACTTTCGAGCGCCGAACCAAAATGGCTTGCGCCACCCCCAGCGAAGCTCGCTCCTTGACGATATGTCCCCGCCGCTCCAGAGAGCGGCGCACCTGATCCGGCACTTTATTTTCCACCGCCAATTCGTCGGGCATCCACTGATGATGAACCCGCGGCGCCTCGAGCGCCTTCTTCAAGGGCATGTGAAAGTCCAAGACGTTGAGAATGGTCTGGAGCGTAGCGGTGATGATGCGCGGCCCGCCGGCGCCCCCAACGATCAAGACCGGTCGGCCCCCCTGGAGGATGACAGTTGGAGCCATGCTGCTCAGGGGTCTCTTTTTGGGCTGGATCGAGTTGGCTTCGCCGCCGATCAGGCCATACGCATTGGGAACCCCGGGCTGGAGGGAGAAATCGTCCATCGCGTTATTCAGGATGATGCCGGTTCCGGCAACCAGGATTTTCGAGCCGAACTGGGTGTTGATGGTGAGAGTTGACGAGACGGCGTTGCCGAACTGATCCAAAACCCCGAGATGCGTCGTTCCCCCCTCCTCCGGCCTGAATGCGGTGAGACCATAGAACTTCGGGGCGTGCGTGCGCACGGGAGAGAAACGGCCCCTGCTCCATGCGGCGTATTCTTTGGAAAGGAGCTTTTCGGTGGGCACCTGCACGAAGTCGGGATCTCCTAAGTAATGGGCCCGATCCGCAAAGGCCTGCTTCATGGCCTCGGTCAAGAGATGCAGATAAGTCGTCGAGTTGTGAGGAATCAGACCGATCTGGTAGCCGTCGAGAACATTGAGCATTTGGATTAGCGCGATCCCGCCGGAGCTCGGCGGCGGCATCGTGATGACCACCCACCTGCGGTAGTTGCCGATGATCGGCTCCCGCCACATCGGCTTATAGCCTCTCAGGTCTTCGAGGGTGAGGATCCCGCCTTCCTTCTTCAGCCGATCGGCGATCGCCTGACCCATCCATCCGTCGTAAAAGACCTGCGGACCCTTCTCGGCAATCGCTTTGAGCGCACCGGCCAGCTCCGGCTGGCGGATCCTATCCCCTTCGGCCGGGACTTCTTCCCCTCTGAGAAAGAGCCGCGCCAGATCCGCTGACTTGCGAATCAACGGAAGGTGCCGCTCGATTGCCTGGTGCAGATGGGCTTGGAGCGGAAAACCGTCCGCGGCGTAGCGGGTCGCCGGGGCCATCACCGCCGAAAGGGGCAGCCGGCCGAAGCGCTTGAGCGCTTCGGCGAGGCCGGCAACTTGGCCAGGCACGGCCACGGCGAGCGCGCCGTTCAGGCTCAGGTTGGGAACCACCTTCCCCCCCTTCACGAAGAGATCCTTGCGTGCCGCGGCGGGCGCAGTGTCGCGAAAGTCGAGAACATGGGCTTTGCGCTCCTTGGCCTGGTAGATCACCATGAAGCCACTGCCGCCGATCCCCGACGAGGCCGGATCGACAACCCCAAGGGCAAAAGCCGTAGCCACCGCGGCGTCGATCGCGTTGCCCCCTGCCTTAAGGATTTCCATCCCCGCTCCGGTCGCCAGCTTGTTGTCGGAGACGACGATCCCCGAGCCGGTTTTCTGCGCCTGAAGGAGGGCGGGCGACAGCAACAGCAGAAGGAAAAATACCAGGAAGAATTTGCGCGCTAGAAGCATGGGCAGGCCAATGACGCCCTCTGTTTAAAACTTTGAGCGCGGATTTGCAACTAAAAATCTTTGCCCCACGGCCCCACTGTGTTAATCTCTATCTTTGGGTTCTCCATGCGGGCCGTCTTAGGACCATTCCACCCCTACCTCGAAGACGCTCTGGCCGAGGAAATATCCCGGCGCAAAAACGCCGATCCTCTCGCCCCGCTGCTCGTCCTGGTTCCTTCCGAGTCTCTCAGCCGCCGGCTCAGGATTTTGCTCGCGGGGGAGCGCAAACTCAACCTATTAAACATCCACCTCCTGACCTTCTTTCAGCTCTCGCTCAGACTGCACGAGGAGTTCTACGACGGGCGGAGACCGGAGATCAGCGACGATCTGTTTCTCGAAGAGGCTCTGCGCCAGCTCATTCGCGCGGGCCATCCTGCCGCAGCGGGTTTTAGCGAGCTGGAAGAAACCGCCGCCGGCTGCGCCGCGCTGTGGCAGACGCTGCGCGATCTAAAAGACGGCCTGGTCGACTCGGCCCGTGCCCTCGAAGCGGTCGCCGAGGGCCACTTCGACGCCGACGGCAAAGAAAAACTCACGGCGCTCCTGTCGCTTTACGGCGCGTTTCTTTCCCGATGCCGGGATTGGCAGATCGAGGACTATACCGATCTCGACGTCGCGGTCCTGGGCCAAATCGATTCGTCCGCGTTCCTGCGCCGCTTCGACCACGTCTTTTATTATGGCTTCTATGACCTCACCCAGGTCCAGATCGATTTCTTCCATGCCGTGGCGCGCCATTATCCGACCACGCTCTACTTTCCTTTGCTCCGGGCCGCGCCCGGCGCCGGGGCATGGTCCTTTTCTGAGCGCTTCTACGAGCGTTATGTCCAGGGGCTGAGTCAAGAAAGCGCTGAGACCTTAACCGCCGCAAGCTCTCCGCTTGAGGGCCGTCGCGCCGTCTCGCTGTTCGCCGACGAGCCCGCAGCCATCTCCCACCTTTTGCCGCCGGCTCTTCGCTGCACGATCATGAGCGCCTCGGAGGCCCGCGACGAGATCCTCACGGTGGCCAAGGAGATCCTGAGGCTGGTCGCGAACGAGGGCATGGCTTTTGGCGAAATCGGGGTTGTGGCGCGGACGCTGGCGCCCTACAGCCATTGGATCAAGGAGATTTTTGCCGAGCACTATATCCCGGTCGCAGGCTCACTGGAGGAGCCACTCGTCCAATTCCCTCTGGCCAAAGCCTCTTTGCTCTTAATCCAGCTCCACGCCAAGGACTACCGTCGCTCCGCCTTCATCGATCTGGTTTCTTCCCCGTTCTTTACTCTCGACCCCTTCTGTCCTGGAGCGATCAAGCCCCGTCCCGACTTGTGGGATCTGCTCACGCGCCGCCTTGGCATCACCAAAGGGTTGGAGCAGTGGCGCCGCGTCGAAAGACACCAGGATCGGGATTTGATCCTGGCGGAGCGGGGGGAGAACGGGGAAAGCCAGATCGTGCTCAGCGGCTCTGCGACTCAACTCGGCATCCTGTGGCGCCTCTTTACGGTCCTTCACCGCGACCTCCACGCCCTTCCGAGCGAAGGGGCCTGGAGCGAGTACGCGAGCGCCTGGAAGGGGCTGTTCGCGAAATATCTCGGGATGGGCGCGGGCTCGCTCTCGCCCGCCGAGCCAGCCGTCGGCGAGGCCCTCCTCGGCGCGCTGGAGAGGCTGGCCGCATTGGACGGCGTCGGCCCCAAGCCATCGCAGCGCGAATTCGCCGAGACCTACCAGCGCTGGCTGGAGCGCACCAGCATAGCGGTCACCGACTCCAATCTGCGGGGCGTCGCTGTCCTCGATGCCATGGCGGCCCGGGGCATCCCCTTTCGCGCCCTCTTCATTGTGGGACTCAACGAAGGAGCTTTCCCGCGCACGATCCGGGAGGACGCCTTTCTCAGGGACCGCCACCGCCGCCTGTTTGACACAGTCCTCGGATCAAAAGTCAGCGAAAAGCTCGCCGCCTTCGATGAAGAGAAACTCCTTTTCACGCTCCTGGTCGGAGCGGCCGAAGAGCGCCTTTACTGCCTGTATCAACGCGCGGATGAAAGCGGCAGGGCGCTGGCGCCCTCGTGGTACCTTGCGGAGCTACGCCGCGCCGTAAGCGGCGAGGAAACACAGGCGCCGCTGGAGGAGATCCATATTCCCCGCGGGATCCCCGAAAAAGCGCTGGTCGAGCCTTTCCACTCCGTCAATCACCTTCCTCCCGAGGAGCTCGGGATTCGCTTGAGCTTGAGCGGTGAAGACCCTTCGCCGCTGGTGGAGCTTTTTTCCCTTGCCGCCCCTCTGTATCACCGGGGCCGTCGCGCGCTGGACATTTTGGAAGACCCCGCCGGCCAGCTTGCCGACCATGACGGACAGATCGGCCCCCTTGCGGAACACGGCGCTCACCTTTCGCGCCACGCCGTCTCCCCCACCGCGCTCGAGCGCTACGCCCTATGTCCGTTTCAATTCTTTGCCGCAAATCTCTTGGGGCTGAGCCGCCTGGAGCAGCCCGAAGAGATCCTTTTCCTGGAGCCCGCAGAGATCGGTCGCTTGTGCCATTCCATCCTGAGATCGGTGTTCGAGGCGCTGATCGCCGCGGGCTCTTTCGAGCCGAAATCACCGGATACCGACCTGGCCGCCGTGCTCGGGCCAGCCGCCGAGAAGGTTTACGCCGACTACGAAGCGGAGAATCCGCCCGGCTTCCCGGTCGAGTGGGAGGCGCTAAAGGAGCATCTCACCGAGATGCTCGGAAAGGTTGTGGCCAAAGACATCGAGGAGCTGCGCGGCTCCGGCTTTCGCCCGGCTGCCCTCGAAATCGACCTGCGGGACTCCTACCCGTGGGATGATCCGGCCAACCTAAAAGGGATTGCCATCCGCGGACGGCTGGACCGGATCGACGTTGATCCCGAGGCGGGTCGATGCCGCGTCATCGACTACAAATATCGCACGAGCCGCGATCGCTCGACTTCGGACGGGAACCTTGTTCGCGGGGCGATCCGGGGGCAGAGGCTTCAGCCTCCCTTCTACGTGCTCCTGGCTAAGCGCTTCGCCAAGGAGACGGCGAAGCTCGGCGCCGATCCGGCCGTCGTCGCCGCCTTTTATTTTCTTGCGCCCAAATGGAAAGACGGGCCGCTCGTGACCAGCGCCTTCGCCGAAGAGGCATGGGAGGGAGAAACCGGAACGCAACTCAAGCGGACACTGTCTTTTTTGCTGGAAGGAATCGAGCGCGGCCAGTTCTTCATCCGACCCGGGGAACACTGTCGCCGGTGCGACGTTTCGGAAGTTTGCCGCAAGAACCACCTGCCAAGCTTCTGGCGCGCCGAGCGCGATCGACGCTCCAGCGTCCACCGCAATCTCGGCCGCCAGAGCGTTGCCAAAGAGCCGAGCGAAGCCAGGAGCAGGCCGCGGCGCGGGCAAAGCAAACGAGGATGAACGGGTCGATCGAGATAGCGGACGCCCGGGAACGCCGGCAGGCGGCAACGACGTTCCAGCGCAACGTCGTGGTCACGGCCGGCGCGGGCACGGGAAAAACCACGCTCCTCGTGGAGCGTCTGGTCAATCTCATCATGCGCGAGCCCGAGCCGCTTCAGATCACGGAAATCGTCGCCCTTACGTTCACCAACAAAGCAGCCAACGAGATGAAGTCCAGGCTGCGCGACCGGCTCCAGGCCTATCTGGACGCCCGCCTGGATCGGGAGGAAACCGACGCGACCCGACGCAAGATCCAGGACGAGATCCAGACGCTGATCACCCGATACCATCTGAGCAAAGACAAAGTGGACGCTCGGGCCCGCGGCGCGCTGCGCCACATCGAGCGCAGCGAGATCGGGACCATCCACAGCTTCGCCGCCACCCTGCTGCGGCTCTATCCCATGGAAGCCGGCATCGATCCCCAGTTCGCCGAGGATGACGGCGCGCGCTTCGAACGCCACTTCGAGGAGAGCTGGATCGGCTGGCTTGATCAGGAGCTGTCGGCTAAGAGCGAGCGGGGGGATGAGTGGAAAGAGGCGCTGAAAAAAACGACCCTCGAGGAGATCCGCGCGATCGCGTTTGCCTTATGCTCGGAGACCGTGCCGGTCGAAGAACTTGGCGGTCTGCTCCGCGAGCACGCGATTTCCCGGGAGCCCGAACAGTGGTTGAACAAACTCGCGGAGAAAGGTGGCCAGCTTTGCGCGCGGCACAGCACGGGAAAATTCCAGATCGACCGGCTGACCCGCGCGGCTCTGGCGATCGTCCAGGAGTTTTTGTCCCGCGGCGGCCTCGAAGAGGGAAAGCTCCAAGAAGAACGGGATCTCGCGGCCAGCGCCAAGCCGGGAAAGGTAAAAGAGTGGACCGATGAGGAGTTCGAGCAGGCCAATGAGCTCATTCGCGTCGCCAGGCGTCTCTGCCAGATCGATCACAAACTCTTCCGCCGCCTCCTCGATCTCTTGCTCCCGTTCGTGAAAGACTGCCGGGACCATTTTCGCACGCAAGGATGGATCTCCTTTGACGGCCTGCTGATCCGGGCGCGCAATCTCGTGCGCGACCATCCGGGCGTCCGCGAAGAGCTCAAGCGCCACTTCAAGGCGATCCTGATCGATGAGTTTCAGGACACCGACCCCATCCAGTACGAGATTCTTCTCTATCTGTGTGAGGCGGCCGGCTCCCAAGCGCGTCACTGGCGGGACGTCCGGATGACGCCCGGGAAGATATTCGTCGTCGGCGATCCGAAGCAGTCCATCTACGCCTTCCGGCGCGCGGACATCCAGGCCTACCTCGAGGTCGTCAAGGACGTCATCGAGGCGCAGGACGGCGTGGAGTGCAGGCTCACTGCCAACTTCCGCAGCCACGCGGGGATCCTCGATGTCGTCAACGGGATATTCGAGCGTCTGATGCGGCCGCTGGAGGGATTACAGCCGCCCTATATCGCGATCCACCCCGCCCAACCCGCCAGCCTCGCCGCCGAAAGCAACGCAGAGCCCCTTCCCTTCCGCCAGGTTTGCCTGCGCCAGGTGGCAGGCGAAGAGGGGCCGCTCGAGGCCGAGCACGCTCGGCGGCTGGAGGCCGAGAGCCTGGCCCGCTGGCTGGAGGAGGAGGTGCTGGGTAAAGCGGAGCTTTTCGATCGCGACGGCCGCAAGGTCCGGGCGGCGCCGAAGGACGTGGCCATCCTGCTCCGAAAGCTGACCGACGTCCACTTCTATCTGGAGCCGCTCAGGCGAAGGGGCATCCGCTACGTCGTCGAGGGCGAGCGCCATTTTTACGCGACGCAGGAGGTCGTCGATGCGGTCAACCTCTTGCGCGCGGTAGAAAATCCTTACGACCGCCCCGCTCTGGTCGGGTTGCTGCGCTCTTTGGTGGGAGGCCTGAAGGACACCGAGATCTACGAGCTTCACAAAGCGGGACTGCTCGATTACCGCTCCGTTGCCTCCTCAGGAGACGAGGCGCAGAAAAGGCTTGGACCGCTGGTCAAGGACCTCTACGACATTCTCCACCGGCTCCACTCGGAGACGCGCAAGCTAGCGGTCGGCGAGGCGGTAACTCACATTTTCGCCAACGTTCCGATCCGGCTCCTGGCCGCCGCCTCGTTCAACGCGGAGCAAGCCGTCGCCAATTTGGAAAAGGTCCGGGTTCAGGCGGAGGCCATGGGGCGCGAGGGATCAGGGACCCTGAAGGAGGTCATCTCGAGGCTCCAAAGGCGGGTGTTCGAGATCAAGGAGGAGGGCGAGAGCGTCCTGGCGGAAGAGAACGTCAATGCGGTCAAAATCCTGAGCGTCCACAAAGCCAAAGGGCTCGAGTTTCCCGTCGTCATCCTCGCCGGCTGTCAGGGGGCGATCGACCAGCGGGAAGAGCCCGCGGGAGTGGATTACGACTGGTCCACGGGCCTTTTGGGTCTGCGCATGGGCGAGAGTTGGAGCCTTTCCGGGGTGTTTTTGAGCGAGAAGAGAAGGCTCCGAGAGCGGGAGGAGCAAAAGCGCGTGCTCTACGTGGCGATGACGCGAGCGCGCGAGCATTTGACGCTCTCCTCGGCCGCCGTGGAGCGATCGCAGGGGACGAGCTTTCTTTCGATGCTGGAGGAAGGCCTCGGCGATCTCGGCTCGCTCGGCCATTCAGGGACGATCACCGCCGGCAGCGGAAGCATTGCCTATCGCCTCGTAAAGGAGCCGCAACCCTCCCTCGGGCCGCCGCGAAAGAGCGCGCCAGCGCAGCCGACAACAATCGACTGGCAGGCCTACGCCCGGCTCTGGCGGCGGCGCCGGACGGAGTATGAAAAGGCGCTCAAAGAACCCTTATTCTTGACCCCCACGGCGCTCAAACAGCGGGACGCCGATCTCGCAGCCGATGCGCTGCGTCCCGGCAAGCCCGCGCTCGCTCCGGGCGATGCCTTGCTCATCGGAGAGCTAGCGCACGGCTTCTTGCAGGAATGGGACTTCCAATCCGATGCCGAAACTTTTCATCGAAGACTGGAAAGTTTCCTCGACCCGAGATTGCAGCAATGTCCCGCCAGGGATAAAGCGCGCATCCGGAGCGAACTGGAGGATATCTTCGCGCGATTTTTCGCCTCGGAGTGTTACCGCGAGCTTCAGAGCGCGCAGATCGTTGGGCGCGAGGTTCCCTTTCTCATCCCCTGGAACGGCCAGATCATGGAGGGGGTGATCGACTTAATCTACGATCGCGAAGGCCTTCTCTATCTGGCGGATTACAAGACAGACCGGATCGAGAGGAGCGAGCTTAAAAAGGCCGCTGAAACCTACCGCCATCAGATTCAAATTTACACCGAGGCTGTGCGGCGAACCCTCAAGCGCGATGTGGCGGGATTCAAGTTGATTTTTCTTCGCCTGGGCGAGGCGTTCGAGGTCCGTGCAGGAATTCATCGGGGCACGCCAAGATCCAAGCCCTGACCCTAGCACCCCCACAGCCCCCTCTACCCACTGAGTATTCAGTTCGCTGTTTTCAGCCCACTACCGGGATTTCGTTGTCATTGAACAGGTTCTCGTGCATGGGGACGGCACCAGACTCTGTGACGACGTAGGTATCCGCGATACATGCCACAGCGGACTTTGTTATCGCCGTGGGGTGAAATGAGAGCACCATGCCCGCTTCGAGTTTCGCTGGCTCCTTTCGATGAATGATAGGTCTCTCCACGAGATCCACACCTTGGCCATGTCCTGCCACTCGGGACTCTGGTGGGCAGCCTTTACTTTTCAGGAATTGGTCGCTCGCATCCAAGGCCACACTTGTCGGCGAGCCGGGCTTCAAGTTCGCTGCTATTATGGCTTTCGCTTCTTTGGCGATGTCATATGCCTCTTTAAGCTCATTTGGAGCAGCACTGCCTATGCGCAGGAACCTCCTGAGGTCGTACCAGTACCCGCCCGCTGCGTTCGATTCTATCAACGCGTTGACTACGTCGCCATCCTTGAGTGTCCGTCGCTCAAAGCCGTTACCCGGATACATCTGCATATATTCTAGATGGCCTGGCGGGCCGAACTGGATAAACACCTGTTGCTCCTCGCTCCCAAATTGCATCTGGGCCAGCCGAACTTCCCGGATAACTTCAATCGCCAACCTGCCTGGTCTGAGCGCCTTCTTCAAAACTTCATAGCTCATCTCATGCATGTATGCAGCTTCCCTGAGAAGCTTGAGTTCCTCTTCGCTCTTTACCATCTTTACTTCGTCAACAAGATCGCTAGCGTCGATGACATTCACACCTTGCAGCCCCTTCTTTAGGTTTTCATATAGCGCTGCTGACATAATTCCCAGCCCCACAAGACCGACAGTTTTCGGCTTCTTTTTCATCATCGCTTCCACGACCCTTTCTGCATTGAAAGCATTCTCCCAGTATATATTGGGCATGGCCTCCGTGGCGAGCCTCTCCCACGCACCTCTCAATGCCCATACCGGCGGTACCATTGGCCGTGCTGGTGGCGGCGCACCGTGTCCTACGATCGCAATCTCGCCTTCTAGTGGGAAGATGGCGGTGATGGGATAATTTGAGCCCGGTAAATCGATGAAGTAGCGGACGTACGAACCGCAGTATCTTTGCTGACTCTCCATAACGAGGAAATCTATCTTCCTCTCAGCCATCCGATCACGTACCGCCTTCCACCTCCTCTCAAGCTCATTCTGAGGTAGCGAATATTTCCGGTGATCTTCTCTCTTTAGAATATTTTCAATCATATTAGACCTCCCTTGATAAGAACTTTACTCCGTAGAACTCTTTTTAGGATAAGTACCGAAATCGCGTTAACCAGACTGTCTAGGAACCTTCTCTGCCAGGGGACTAACCGCTGAGCATTGATTGTCTCCGCCACCTTAAGCCTTATCTCTTGGCTAACCGCATGCCGTCTAAAAGCCTCTTTTCGTCCAAAACTGTAAGATACCAGGCGGAAAGGGCGTTCGCCAAGCGGAAAAAAATCAGGCTGTTAAAGTTTGGACATTTCGACGTTTCGAGAATTGTCGAAACGTGGAAGGGTGGTCGGGGTCTGTTCTTTATTTCACTGTTGCCTAATGCCTACTGCCTATTGCCTTGCTCTTGGCAAAGGAGAATGATCAGCCGCTCGGCACAGACGACGGACCGGCCATAAAGGCCGCTAAGATCATGGGCATTCCCTTCTTTACCGCTATTCATGTACTGTTGGAGCTTCATGAGAAGGGTCGAATGGACGAGAAAGCAGCGTTAGTGAAATTGGATATACTGCAAAAAGTGGGGCGTTAGAGCATCCAAATTCTGGAAGACGCCCGCAAAAGAATCAGAGGGTGAGGTGATCACGTATGCCGGTTATGAGCGTTCGATTGAGTGAGCAGGAGCTGAAGCGGCTCAAGACTCTAGCTAAAGAGGAAGACAAGGAAAAATCGTCGGTAGCGAGGGAGCTGCTCATGGATGGTCTTAAATACAAGATGCTCCTGGCCTACAAGGAGGGCAAAGTCTCTCTAGCCAAGCTCAGCAAATCGCTTGGGATGAGCTTGAGCGAAGCCATAGACCTTCTGTCCTCATTCGGCCTCCAGTCTCCCATAAGCTACGACGATTACTTGAAGGGAGTGGAGACGGCCCGCAAGGCTATCCGCTGAGAGCGATAGTAGCTTTCTTCTCAAAAGCTCAATTTTGTTCACGTTTCTTTGTCGGAACCATGCTTTTGATTTCTGATGGTTTCAAGGTTTCAGGTATGCCTGGGTAGGACTTTGCCTTCGGGAGTTAAAACCGGCTCTTGCCTGATGCCTTCTTCATTTTCGACGTTTGAGAATTCTCAAAAGGTGGAAGGGTGGTTCAGGGGAATGTCTCTTCGATCTAACTATTGCCTAGTGCCTCTTGTCTATTGCCTTCTAACGGCGAATCCTTCAACCTTGAAATGCAAGATCCAAGACCCGACCCCACGACGAGATTGTCAAGCTATCAAAGCGGGAGGCCGCGGATATCGGTTATCACACCAGTTATCTATGTGGCGAGCTGTTTGGGCCACGCAACCGCTACCGATTGTTTCGGGAGCGGATTTTGCCGAAGCTTTTTTTGCTTCGAGTAAAGCTTACCTCTCTTTACTGTGAAGATAACGGGAGGCCCGCTGTGGATCCTGTGATGCTGGCCGGGGTGACGCTTTTGCAGTTTATGGAGAGGGTGCCCGATCGGGTGGCGGCAGAGCATGCGGTGTTTCATCTGGGCTGGAAGTATGCCCTGGATTTGGAGCTTACCTATGGAGGCTTTCACCCTACGGTACTGGTTTATTTTCGGGATCGGCTGGAAGAGGAGAGCGTCGATCCCAACGAGCCGGCCAAGGTTAAAGGGGAGCCCACTGACAATTTTATTACCGAGATCCTAACCACTGAGGCGGCTCAAGGCGAGATGGCGGGTTTGGCTGAGGCACTCAAGAGACAACAGAACCAGCATGAGATC
>JACPAM010000097.1 GCA_016180805.1 Deltaproteobacteria bacterium
GTCGCCGCGTCGCGGACGATCTTACCCGATGAGGTGCGCGCCAGAGAGTCGCGAATTTTCAGCTTATGGGGAACCTTGAAGCGCGCCAGATTCGCGCGCAGGATGGCGAGAAGCTGCCGCTCCGTAATCGTTGCCCCGGGCCGCAGAACGACGGCAGCGCCGATAATGTTTCCCCGCTTTTCATCAGGTACTGGGAAGACCGCTGCTTCCTGGACCTCAGGTCGCTCATAGAGCAGGTTTTCGATCTCAGCGGGGTAGACATTGAGCCCGCCGGTGATGATCACGTCGTCTTTTCGTCCGAGGTGGTAGTAGTAGCCGTCCTTGTCAACCCTTCCGATATCGCCTGTATAGAGCCATCCGTCGCGAATCCGCTCGGCGGTAGCTTCAGGTCTGCGGAAATACCCCTTCATCACATGCGGGCCGCGCGTGATGATCTCGCCCGCCTCTCCCTGGGGAAGCTCTTTGCCGTGATCGTCGACAATTTTTACTTCCACGTTGTGGACAGCTTTCCCAATGCTCCCCATCTTTTTATCCGCGTCTTTGAGAGGAATTCCGGTGATGATCGGTGAGGTTTCCGTAAGTCCGTAGCCCTGGATGACCAGAACGTGAGGCAGAGCGGCACGGAAAGCTTTGATAAGCGCAACCGGCACCGAAGTTCCCATCATGCCTACGCACTTGAGGCTGTCCGTGTCATATTGTTTTAAGTTTGGCAGTCCAAGAATCACTTGAAAAAGGGTCGGGACGCCGTGAACGATGGTGATGCGGTGTGCTTGGATGGCTTCGAGAAGCGTGACCGGATTGAATTGGTCGATGATGACCAGAGTGCAGCCTTTATCGACGATCTCGTTGCACAGGATCGGACCCGAGATGTGCGACATGGGTAGAATGCATCCCCATACGGTGGCCGGCCCGGACTGCCAAAGCCCAGCGGCGCAGACCGGGAATTGAGCGAGGTTGATGTAACTGAGGACCACGCCCTTGGGCTCCCCGGTGGTTCCCGATGTGTAGAGGATCAGCGCATCGTCGTCGGGGCTGGCTTGAACCTTCACGGCTTCTCGCACGGGAGGCGTGAGTTTGCTTTCTAGACTATTTCCCCCCTCTCCGCCGGCGAGCCACACCGGCACCTTGGGGAATTCGTTGAGGACCTCGCCGACGTCAGCCGCAAGGCGCTGATGCGTGATGAGCAACTTGAGGTCCGCATCCCGTAAGACTCCTGTGAGTTCCCTTCCTCGCAGACGAGCATCCAAGATCACGGCGATCGCGCCCAGACTTTGGGTGGCATAATAGCTGAGCGCGAAAGCAATCGAGTTCGGCAGAAGGAGTCCAACTCTGTCTCCAGGCTTGATGCCCTCGCTATGAAGATGGCCCGCGAGGTTTTTGACTTGCTCCGTCAACTCCGAGAAAGTGAGCTTTCCTTCCCTGGCGATCAGCGCGGTCTTGTTGGGATACCTCTGCGCGGTCCTTGCCAAAACCTCGCCGGCAAAAAAGGCTACTTGAGCGGTATGGTTTGCCATAGTGTAAATGCCCTTTGAAAAGGTTTGAACCAGCGGGAGAGCTGCCACAACTCGCCGCGCTTGAGCCTGAGTTTCCCTTGTTGTGTGGCCAGAAAGGGATCGATGCGCCTCTGAAAGATCGCCTCCCACCATTCTCGTTTTCCGCTGATGACGAATTCCCCTTCTCCCCCCGGCTCCCATCGGGTGATCCGTCCCTCGTGAAAGTGGACCGTCCAAGGAGTATCGGGATCCTCCAGGTGGAGCGTGAGCGAGGTCGACAACCCGCTCTCCCTTCCCTGGCTTTGAAATTGAAGATCGCCGTTTGCGCTTTCCACCAGCGCCTGCATATGCTCGCGGGAGAATAGGGCAAAGGCAGTGTTATGATCCTGGGTCTCTTCCATTTTCGGTTTCGCCGCCGGTGCGGATGGGGAGCCCGGCTCATCTCCTCTCAGGCTCTGGAAGAACTGGCAACGGACCGCTTCTTCGAGCAGGTCGGTTAGCAGGAAGGCGTCGCGGAGGTCTTTCCCCACGGCGACCGTGCCGTGCCCTTGGAGGATAACAATGGGGCGGAGTCGGAGTTCCTTGACGACGCTTTCGGTATCGGTGACCGTAGGGGTTTCCTGGGAGACGACGACTACCTCCCCGAGCGTGTATTTTTCTTCGAAGCTCAAGGGAATGAAGCTTGAGTGGGTGAGAGAAAAGGTTAGAACCATCGGTGGGTGCGCGTGGATGATCGCTCTGGCCTCCGTCCCGTTGTAGACCGCCAGGTGGAGGCGGGTCTCGCTCGAGGCCTGCTGTGTTTTCCTTAGGGGTTGTCCCGTTCGGTCGATCTCGACCAGGTCCTTCGCTGTGAGGAATCCCAGTGGGGCATGCTGACCGGTGATGAGAAAGCGGTCTTTGCCCAGGCGACAGCTCACGTTGCCGCCCCAACCGCTGATCAGCCGTCGCTCGAAGAGGAGCTTTCCCCAACGGACCATGTTGTGAATTTCGAATTTCGAATTTCGAATTTTCATAGTCCCCCCGCCTCGTGCTCCGTGAGCAGAGACCAGGGAATCACCTCCGTCTCGATGGGAAAAACAGCAACGCCGTCTGGGATCACCCGCTCGCCCAAAAAGGTAGCGACGTCGCTGTCCGGTGCCGTTGCCTCGGTTGTGCCGGCTTCCAGCAACTCGACCGGCACACGGTGGGCCTGCGCCAGATGGGCAGCGAGGAGAGTGCCACAGATTCCCTCCGGGCCCCTGGGTGTGAAGCCGAGGCAGAAAAGATAGAGTCGCTTGATTCGCCCCTGGAAGAAAAGCGTCCCCATCATGTTGTCCGAGATCAGGGTGACTCGGATGCCGCGCCGGAGAAGCTCGCGGCTCACTGCGTGGGCTCCCCAAAGCTCGGGGCGCATCTCGGGGATGAGCACAGTCTCGATCTTCTCCGCTTTGAGGGCATGGAGGAGATGCGAGTAACCGCTCGGTTTCGGCACGCCGTAGAGCAAAGGGAGACTTTCCTCCTTAGCTTGGCCAGTTCGCTGCGCCGCAGGCGGCGCACTGAACTTGCGGCGGAAATCCTCCGGCGTGAAGGCGCCATCGAACCCAATCAGGCGCGAGATCAGCGATGCCGGAGTAAGGTCGAAGGCCGGGTAAAGCGCGTCGACGCCCTCGGGGACGAGCGGACGTCCTTGAAAGGTAAGGAGTTCGGCGGCCGGCCGCTCCTCGATCGGCACATCACTGCCGCTCACGAGCGATCCGGGATCCTGCACGAGGGCGAAAAATGGGATGCCGTAAGCTTTGGCGACGAGCGCCAAGGGGTAAGTGCCGACCTTGTTGACGATGTCGCCGTTTTGCGCCGAGCGGTCGGCGCCCACAAGGACGGCATCGATTTTCCCTCTGGCCATTACCTGGGCGATGGCGCAATCGGGAATCAAGGAGACCTTGATGCCGGCTCGGGCGACCTCCCATGCGGTCAGTCGAGAGCCCTGCAAGTAGGGACGGGTCTCCGTGGCCGTGACATAGATCTCCTTGCCCATTTCCGTGCACGCGCGGCCGATAGCGACGAGCTCCCCACTCAGGTTGCAGTGGGTGAGCAGGCGACAAGGACTCGGCAAAAGCTCGGCGGCACGCCGCGCGCGCTCGGCCCGCGCCGCCACTATTTGTCCCGCCGTCTCCAGAGCTTTGGCGACGACCCAGCTTCCCACCTCCGCTCCTTCGGGAAGGTCACGGAACCATTCGGAGAAAAAGCGGCTCAGACCGCGGAAGTCGAAGGTCGGGCGCGCCCGGGCAAACTGCTCGGTGAGTTGGTTAAGGCGCTCCCTCAGCGCCGCCGGATTATTCTCCCTCAGCTCCTTGGCGACTAGCGCCGCGGCGTAAACAAAGGTAAGCACCTGACCGAAGGCGCGCGTCCTCATCTCCCTTACCGCCTGCACCGCCTCGGGCGGCTCATTCACGGTTACGTATTGAACTTTCCAGGGCAGGAGGGTTTCATCCAGAATCTTGAAGTGGCTTCCCTCCCAAAGCGCGGGGATAAAAAGGGGGCTGTGCTCGGGCATCATCGTGGCGATCCCAGGAAGTGGATAGCTTTGAGCGCCACTTCAGCCATTTTTTCCTCGGCGGCCTGGAAGGCGGGGTCGCGAAAACCCATCTTGCCGTTCAGGCATTCGTCGGACACGGCCAAAATGGCCCCGGCTTTTTTGCCCCGGACCTGGGCGACGGTGAGAAACGCCGAGGTGACCATGTCGATCGCCGACACTCCCTGCTGCTCGAGCTCGGCGACGAGCTCTGGGGTCTCCTGGAACAAAGCATCGGTGGTGTATACCCAGCCGACATGGTAGCGGACCTTTAGGGCTTGAGCCGCCTCGACAAGCGCGCGCGCGATGTCGGGATGCGAGGTCGTGGAGAAGTTTTTTGGGACATAATAAGCGGAGGTCCCTTCGCCCCGAAGGGCTCCGGCCACGATGATGAGATCGCCGACTTTGATTTGCTCCTGCAGGGCGCCGCAGCTTCCGATCCGGATGAGCGACTGGACCCCTGCGGCGCAGAGAATCTCGGTCGTGATTGCCGTATCCGGAGCGTAGCGGCCGCCGTTGCCCACGGTGACTCTTTTTCCTTCGTAGCTGCCGGTATGCATCTCATAGTCCAAAAACGCAAAGTCGCGTCGGGGGTTGTCGAGAATTCCGAGCAGCATCTGGCTCCGTTCTTTGGGACCGGGGATGAGGGCGACGGGCGCAAGGGAGGCCGGCTTTACCCCGAGCAGGGAAAGCATCTTGGCGGGCGTGAAGTGGGGCTCTTTTTGCATTCTAGCCGCAAGCTTAAATTTTTTACGCTGCCCTCGCCTGGCGGTCCTTTACGTACCCGACTGATAGTTGAGGCGTGAAACTTATACACCTTAAATATTGGTTGTCAATCCTGCCGGCGCAATCGATCAGGCTGCCTTTTCGGCCCAGGAAACGCGGATCAGCTTGCGCAGGAGCGCGGCCAGTTCTTTCTGCTGGGCTTTGCTTAGCGGGGAGAAGAATTCGGCGATGCTTTTTTCGAAAAAGGGGATCGTGCTCTTGTAGAGTTTGGCGCCTTTCTCGGTCAGGCGCACGCGCACGACACGCCGGTCGCGGACATCTCGATCGCGGACCACCAATCCCTTTTCCTCGAGCCGGTCCACGATGCCGGTCAAGTTGCTGACGGTCACCATCATCTTCTCGCCGATCTCGCCGAAGGGCAGACCTCCGGCATAACCGATGGTGGCCAGGACATAGAATTGCGGCGGGGTGAGATCGAGCTTCTCGAGGTTGTCTTCCAGGCGCTTGTGGGAGAGGAGGTTAAAACGTAGAAAGCGAATCCACAGGCTCGTCGTGTAGCGCGTGAAGAAAGGCCTTTTGTCGCTTAGCACGGGCCAAAGTTTAGACCCGCAGGGGAGAAAAAGCAACTATTTGTTCGCGCTTGTTCGATCCAAGACCAAGCGCTTCGAGGCTCCTCCGAAAGCTCCTCGGGGGCCGAGTTATCAGGCCGCGGACCTGCTTGCCAGCGACCGAGGGGGAGCGCGAGCGAGGCTGCGGACGTCCGATTACAAACGGTACGACTCATGGCACGGACCCATCGGCCGCAGCCGAGAGCGCGCTTCCCGAGGGAGCTTAATCCATCGGCCACAGCCTTTCTCCTCGTCCTCGGGCTTCAAAGCGAAAGTGTGCCGGTCGAAGGGCGAGCCGCTGGCTTGAAAGCTTCCGCCCGCCATGTTCTGATTGACCGACGAGCACCGGTGGAAATTTTTGCGCTCCAACGCCATTAAGCGCGCGTCTATGACCCGCTTCTATCCAGGTTGCCTACCTCTCATCGCCATCTTCAGCCTCTTGCTTCTGGTGCCGCTCTTTTTTGCCCACGTGATGCTCGCGGCTCTGAGCAAGCTTGGGCTTTCGCCCGCGGCCGCCCTACTGGTGCTCGTGAGCATCATTGTTGGCGGATCGATCAATATCCCGTTCAAGCGGATCCCGCGCGCGGAGGAATACGTTGTCGATCCGTTCGTGTTGTTCGGTTTCGGGCGGATTTTCCCGCGCCTGCGCGTGATTCGTGGTTACACCACGCTCGCGGTCAACGTCGGTGGATGCCTGATCCCGTGCGTGATCGCGCTGTATCAGTGCGCACGTATTTTTGCTCGGGGCCCGGCAGCCGTGCTCGTGATGCTCGCGATCTCGCTGCTCAGCATTGGTGTGTGCTACCGTCTGGCCCGCCCGGTTCCGGGTGTGGGCATTGCCATGCCGGCGTTGATCCCACCGCTATTGGTGGCCATTCCGAGCGTCGTGCTGATGCCGGACTTCGCCCCTCCGATTGCTTTTGTGGCGGGTGTGGTGGGACCGCTGGTCGGCGCGGATCTTCTCCACCTGGCGGACATCAAAACCGTCCCGACGGGGATGGCGAGCATCGGCGGCGCCGGCACGTTCGATGGTATTGTCCTCTCGGGACTGATGGCGGCGCTATTGGCGTGACGATGACCCTTCGACGGGGCTCAGGGTCATGGTGAGGAAACTCGAACCATGAAGCTTCATATTCTCGGCTGCGGCGATGCCTTCGGGAGCGGGGGCCGGAACAACAGCGGCTACCTCGTCGAAGCCGAAGAGCGGCTCTTTCTCTTGGACTGTGGCCCG
>JACPAM010000098.1 GCA_016180805.1 Deltaproteobacteria bacterium
CGTCGCTGATCCCTGCGGCAATCGCGATCACGTTCTTGACCACCCCGCCGAGTTGCACGCCGATCACATCCTCCGATGTGTACACTCTGAGGCTCGACGTGCTCAGCGCCGCTTGAATTTCTTTGGCCACCTCGGGAGTAAACGCCGCCACGGTGGTCGCCGACGGCAATCCCTGGGCCACCTCCAATGCGAAATTGGGACCCGAGATAAAGGCGAGCCGGTCTTTTATGTTGGAGCCAAACACCTCACGAAAGACCTCGTCCATGGTCATGAAAGTCCCTTCCTCAATCCCCTTCGTGCCGCAGATCCACAGGCTTTGAGGCCCCACCCAGGCGGCGGCGTTTTCCAAGACTTCTCTCACCGCATGCGAAGGGACGGCGCAAATAAGAAGGTCTTTGGAGAAAACGCTCTCCCTTAGAGAGCGGGTAGACTTAAGCGATACCGGCAGCACGATCCCGGGAAGGTAGGGGCGGTTTTCGCGCCGGGTTTGAATTTCCCGAAAGCACTCCTCGCCATGGCACCACAGGGTTACGTCATCGCCCTTTTCGCACAGGAGCTTGGCCAGCGCCGTTCCCCATCCTCCCGCCCCAATCACGCCAACTGCCTTGCCCATGGCCCCGGCCCTGCCAACCGTCAAAGGCCGCGGACCTGCTTGCCCGCGACCGAGGGGTGCGCGAGCGAGGCTGCGGACGTCCGATTACAAACGATACGACTCATGGCACAGGCCCATCGGCCGCAGCCGAGAGCGCGCTTCCCGAGGGAGCTTACTCCTCCTCTTCTTCCTGCTCCGCCAAGCGGGCCAACGAAACCACGCGCTCGGCGTTTTCGAGATCGATCAGACGGACTCCCTGGGTGTTGCGCCCGATGACGCGGATGTCTTTTACGCGCAAGCGAATGATCTTGCCCGTGTTGGTCACCAGCATGAGCTGGTCGTCCTCGGTGACCTGTTGAACGCCGACCACCTGGCCGGTCCTCTCCGTGGTCCGCATCGTGATGACCCCTTTGCCGCCGCGCGATGTGAGGCGATACTCCTCCATAGGGGTGCGCTTGCCGTAGCCGTTTTCCGATACCGTCAAGATGCCGGCCCCGGGGCTCAGGATCTCCATGCTCACCACGCCATCGCCTTCTTCCAGCCGCATGCCGACAACTCCATAGGTACCCCGACCGGTCGGGCGAACCTGCACTTCTTTGAACCGGATCGACTGACCGCCACGGGTGGACAGGATGATCTCCTGTTGGCCATCGGTGAGACGGACGCCGATGACCTCGTCTTTGTCCTCCAACGCGATCGCGCGGAGCCCCGTCGAGCGCGGGTGGGCATACGCCATGAGTTCGGTTTTCTTGATCAGTCCCTTTTTCGTCGCGAAGACCACGCAGCGACCCTCCTGAAACTCGCGCACCGGAAGGAAAGCCGAGATTCGCTCCCCCGGCTCCAGGTGAAGCAAGTTCACGATCGGCTTGCCCCGGGCGGCCCGGCTGGCCTGCGGCAGCTCATGAACCTTGATCCAGTAAGCTTTGCCGATGGTGGTGAAGAAAAGGATATAGGAATGCGTGGAAGCCACGAAGAGGTACTCTACGAAATCCTCCTCCCGCGTGGTCACGCCAATCTTCCCTTTACCTCCACGGCGCTGGGCGCGGTACAGCGTCACCGGATTGCGCTTGATGTAGCCCTCGTGGGAGATCGTCACCGCCATGTCTTCGTCGACGATGAGATCCTCGACGGTGATCTCCTCCGATTGCTGGACGATCTTGGTCCGCCGCTCGTCGCCGTAGCGCTCTTTGACCTCCTTCAGCTCCTCGACGATGATCCGGTAGATCTCCTTTTCATCCGCCAGGATGGCCCTGAGCTTGGCGATGAGCTCCACGGTCTCCCGATGCTCCTGCACAATTTTCTCCCGCTCCAGGCTGGTCAACCGCTGCAGCCGCATGTCCAGGATTGCCTGGGCCTGGATTTCCGTGAGGCCGAAGTTTGCCATCAGCCCTTCTTTGGCCGCCTTCGGATCCGGCGAGCGGCGGATCAGCGTGATCACCTGATCGAGATGGTCCAGCGCGATCTTCAAGCCATCGAGGATGTGAAGCTTCTCTTCCGCCTTGCGCAGGTCGTAGGCGGTCCCGCGGGTAACGACCTCCTTGCGGTGGTCGAGGAAGGCCCTGAGCGCGTCGCGCAGATTGAGGAGCTTGGGCCGCCCGTCAACGATCGCGAGCATGTTCACGCCGAAGGACTCCTGCAGCGCCGTGTGCTTGTAAAGCTGGTTGATTACGATGTCCGGGACGGCATCCCGCTTGAGCTCGATCACGATGCGCATGCCCTCGCGATCCGATTCATCGCGCAGGTCGCCGATCCCCTCGATCTTTTTGTCCTGGACCAGCGCCGCGATCTGCTCGATCAAGCGGGCCTTGTTGACCATGAAGGGGATTTCGCTGATGATGATCTGCTCTTTCCCCGTGCGCTTGACCGTTTCGGTAAAGGCCTTGCCCCGCATCTGGATGATGCCGCGCCCCTCGCTGTAGGCCTGGACGATCGTCTCCTTGCCGTGGATAAACCCCCCGGTGGGAAAGTCCGGGCCGGGGATGTGCTTCATGAGCTCCTTGACGGTGATCTCGGGGTTCGCCACCATCGCCACCAGACCGTCGACGATCTCTCCCAGGTTGTGCGGCGGAATGTTGGTCGCCATGCCGACTGCAATGCCCGAGGCGCCGTTGACGAGAAGGTTAGGGATGCGGGACGGAAGAACCGAAGGCTCCTTCAACGAGTCGTCGTAATTCGGGGCAAAGTCGACCGTCTCCCTTTCGATGTCGGCCAAAAGCTCCTCGGCCAACCGGGCCATCCGGACCTCGGTGTAGCGCATGGCCGCGGGAGGGTCGCCGTCCACGGATCCGAAGTTCCCCTGGCCGTCGACCAGCGGATAGCGCAGCGAAAAAGGCTGGGCCATGCGCACGATCGTGTCGTACACGGCAACGTCGCCGTGCGGATGGTATTTCCCGATGACGTCCCCGACCACGCGAGCGGACTTTTTGTACGGGCTATTCCAGGTATTCCCCATGTCGTACATCGCGTAGAGCACCCGCCGATGCACGGGCTTCAGCCCGTCGCGCACATCGGGCAGAGCCCGCCCGATGATGACGCTCATGGCGTAGTCCATATAGGACTGCCGCATCTCGTCTTCGATGTAAACGGGGACCTTTTGCTGCTTTAGGCTGGCTTCCATGTTAATCGCTCAAGCTGTTCAAGTGGTTCGAATCGTTCAAAACGTTTTAAACGGCTCGAACGGCCCAAACGTTTTGAACCTTTTTGTGGTTAGATGTCCAGGTTTCTTACCGTGAGGGCATACTCTTGAATGAACTCGCGCCTCGGCTCGACCTCATCTCCCATCAGCGTGGAGAAGATTCTGTCCGCTTCTACGGCGTCCTCGACCCTGACCTGCAAGAGCACGCGCGTCTCGGGGTTCATCGTGGTCTCCCAAAGCTGCTCGGGATTCATCTCCCCGAGGCCCTTGTAGCGCTGGATATACTGGCCTTTCTTGCCTCCCTCCAAGATATATTCCAGGAGCCCCGTGAGCGAGCGGAGTTTGTGCTCCGCCTCGCCGTTCTCGACGCTATAGGGCGGATAACCCAAGCCGGTGAATTCGGAAAAGAGCCGTTTGAGCTCCTTAAACTCCGGGCTGGCGAGAAAGTCGCGGTTGATCACGGTCGTGATCCCGGTCCCGTTCGACCTCGTCGAGCACACGAGCTTGAAGCAACCATGCTCCGCGTCCTCCTCGAGGCCACAGGAAATCGGGGCCTCCTCGGGAGAAATCAGATTGACGTAAGAGGCGATCTGGCTCTGGAAACGTTTCAGCGCCGCCTCGTCCTTGAGCGTCTCCTCGGAAAAATCCTCTTCCATAAGCAGGCACTCGATCACCGAGCGGCTCTTTCGCTTGCGGGCAATCATGCCCATCAGCTTCTCCCACCGCAGCACCTTCTTGATGAAGGTTTGGAGCGGCTGGCCGGCCAGTCCATGGCCGTTAGCGGTCGGCCGCACACGGACATTCTCCGTCCCGATTTCGATGAGGTAGTCCTCCAGACTGTTCTCGTCTTTCAAATACCGTTCCTGCTTCCCCCGCTTCACCTTGTAGAGCGGCGGCTGGGCGATGAACAAGTGCCCCTTCTCCACCAGATCCGGCATCTGCCGGTAGAAAAAGGTCAGAAGGAGGGTCCGAATATGCGAGCCGTCGACATCGGCGTCGGTCATGATGATGATCGTGTGGTAGCGAAGTTTCGACGCATCGTAATCTTCCTTAACCCCGGTCCCCAAGGCGCTGATCATCAGGCGAATCTCCTGAGAGGAAAGCATCTTGTCGAAGCGCGCCTTTTCCACATTCAGGATCTTTCCTTTCAAAGGCAGTATGGCCTGATTGCGCCGATCCCTCCCCTGCTTGGCGGAGCCGCCGGCGGAGTCTCCCTCGACGATATAAAGCTCGCTCAAGGCCGGATCACGCTCCTGGCAGTCGGCGAGCTTTCCCGGCAGCGAACCCGAATCCAGCGCTCCCTTGCGCCGCGCCAGGTCTTTGGCTTTCCGCGTCGCCTCGCGCACCCGCGCCGCCTCGACCCCTTTCATCACGATCTTTTTGGCATCGGCGGGGTGCTCCGCCAGATAGCTTCCCAGCTTATCGTTGACCAGAGCTTCGACGATGCCCTTGACCTCGCTGTTGCCGAGGCGGGTCTTGGTCTGGCCCTCGAACTGAGGCTCGGGAACCTTCACGCTGATCACCGCGGTGAGCCCTTCACGGACATCCTCCCCTTGGAGGTTTTCCTCATCCTTCTTGAGCTGACCACTCGCCACAGCATAGCTATTAACCGTGCGGGTGAGCGCGGATTTGAAACCGATCAGGTGCGTGCCCCCTTCAATGGTGTTGATGTTGTTGGCGAAGGAAAACACGCTCTCGGTGTACCCGTCGTTCCACTGGAGCGCGATCTCGATGTCGATGCCTTCTCTCTCGCCCTCGAGGTAAACCACCCGGGAATGGATCGGCGTCTTGGCCCGGTTCAGATGCTCGACAAAGGAAACGATCCCGCCCTTATAGACAAACTCGTGCTTTTTTTGGGTTCTTTCGTCTTCGATGGTGATGCGCACGCCTTTGTTGAGGAAGGCGAGTTCGCGCAGCCGCTGGGAGAGGATGTCGAAGCTGAACTCCAAGGTCTCGAAGACCTGCGGGTCCGGGCGAAAGGTGATCCGCGTGCCCCGCTCTTTCGACCTCCCCACTTCTTTGAGTGGAGCCTGAGGGATGCCCCGCTTGTAGCGTTGCTGGTAGACTTTCCCGTCGCGCTTGATCTCGACCTCGAGCGACTCCGCCAGCGCGTTAACGACCGAAAGGCCGACGCCGTGAAGCCCGCCGGAAACTTTATAAGAAGCCTTGTCGAACTTACCGCCCGCATGGAGTTTGGTGAGCACGACCTCGGCAGCCGACTTCTTTTCCGTGGGGTGAAGGTCGACGGGAATACCGCGGCCGTTGTCGACGACCGTCACACTGTTATCGATATGGACTGTAACCTCGATCTGGTCGCAGTGGCCGACGAGGGCTTCGTCAATGGAGTTATCCACAACCTCGTAGACTAAATGGTGCAGCCCTCTTTCCCCGGTGTCACCGACGTACATTCCGGGTCTTTTCCGCACTGCCTCCAAGCCCTCGAGAACTTTAATTTTATCGGCTTTGTAATCGGTCTGAGAAGGGGATTTTCCTGGGGTCATTATTCCTTCGTGGCTAGCTTTAAATTCCGCCTGTAAAGTCGGGTAGTTAGCTTCATTCTCAAAATTGACTAATTGTACCGGAAAAAGCGTTCAAAGTAAAGCGGAAAATGGCCTCGAAAAGACGCTTCAAGGGTACCTGAAAAGGCGCCAACAGGCGCCGTAGATAGGCAAATAACGCGCATGTCATCGGGGCTCGGTTGGAGAGCCGCTGCGATCGCGATTTATTCCTCACACGGGATCCCATCTACCTTTGCCTCCGCGCGGGTTGCCGCGTGCGAAATTCCTTGACAAGTTTTTTTTCCCGTTGTAGTTTGCGCGAACACGATACGGCTCCGAGGCTCTCAGGGAAGGCCGGTGTGAATCCGGCGCGGTCCCGCCACTGTGATGGCCACGAAAGCCGCATGAAGCCACTGTGAGCCTTAGGCTCATGGGAAGGCGCGGCGAGTAGGGTAAGGCCTAAGCCAGGAAACCTGCCTGGAGCTTTTTTAACCGGCCTCTCCGGAGGAGAGAGAAAGGTGAGCCTGTTTCCCCCTCCCCAAACCGGCTGAGGTCTCAAGGAACTTGCGGATGAAGTTCGCGGCCTGCTTTATTTTCTCCGCTGCTCTGCACGCGGCAGTCTTGGCGCTCCCCGCTTCTCAAACCGAAGCGGAAAGGGAGCAGACATTTCCGGTCACCATCATGGTGCTTTCGGAACCCAAGCCAGCACGAGCGTCAGAACCGAAAAGGCGCCTTCAAAACATACCCACGACGCGAAGTCAGGCGGCGCCCCAGATCGAAACGGTAGAGGACGTCAAGCCGAAAGCGGCGCAGGAAGAGGCGACGG
>JACPAM010000099.1 GCA_016180805.1 Deltaproteobacteria bacterium
CCATCCGCCCAGGTTCGAACGGCAAATCGATCCCTGTCTCCCCGGGTTGTGGAGGGACAGCCGTCTGATATAGACTGCATTCGATCTGAGGAGGTACCCGGATGGCACAACTCAAAAAGACCCCTACCCCGAAGGTAACGATCATCGCCAGCAAAGGGGCTAACCAGGCAATCAATTACCTGCTCGAGGACCGCGACGAGCTGGAGTGGCTGGTAGCCATCGGCCGCAATCGGTCGGGCGATATCTTCTTCTACGACACCGGCGGCGACATCATCCAAGATCTGGGCGCTCTTGAGTACATCAAGGAAAGAATCCTGCGCGACTACTTCGGCGAGACGGATGACTGAAGGAAAAGATGGAGCATCTCATGAGTGCGGTTGCTTACAAGGGATTCCAAAAAGAGGAGATGGAGTTTCACTTTAATCCCCAGGTGTCGGCGCCGGATTTCCCGCGATGGGCCGAGGAGAGGCGCAAGGCAAGTCTAAGGGTGCGCGGAGCCCTAAGATCCCACCTCGAGGTTCCTTATGGGACCTCACCGCGACAGGTGATGGATATCTTTCCAGCGGAAAAGCGAAGCGCCCCGGTGCTCGCCTATTTCCATGGAGGCTACTGGCGCGGCGGAAGCAAGGAGGATAACTGTCATTTCGCCGAGCTGTTTGTGAAGGCTGGGGCGACTGTAGCGGTTGTAGAATACGATCTCTGCCCGAAGGTAACGGTTACCGAGATTGTCCGGCAGGCGCGCTCGGCCGTCGCCTGGCTTTACGGACATATCTCGGCCTATGGAGGTGACCCGTCGCGGCTTTACATCTCCGGCTCCTCCGCTGGCGGGCACCTGGTCGCCATGGCGCTCGCCCATGACTGGGAAGGGCAAGGCCTCCCGCGCCACGTGATCAAGGGCGCGGTCGCCATCTCCGGAGTCTACGATCTCGATGCCGTGCTCCACGTCAGCGTCAATGAGGAGATCCGACTGAACGCGGAGAGCGCGCGGGAAAACAGCCCTTTCCTGCACCCGCCCCTTCCCTACACGCCCTTAATCGTCGCCGTTGGTGGAGGCGAACCGAGCGGCTGGAAGCAGATGTCGGAGGATTTCTTTAGCCTTTGCAAGGAGCGGGGCGTAGAGTGCGAGTACCACGAGATTCCAAACGCCCATCATTTCTCGCTCTCAGCGCATCTGGCTGATCCCACAAGCCCTCTCGCCGGCGCTATCCTTAAACAGATGGGTTTATCGGCTCCTCCCGCGGCCTGACCGTGCCTGTCCGCTCACAACCGCCGCAGCTTGGGCATCACTTCGCTCGCGAACAGCTCCATGTTCTTGCGGGTGAGGTCGGCTGGGAGACTCCCGAACTGCAGCAACGCCACCAGGTTGCCAAAGCCCATCACCTTGTGGTACTCGGCCAGCCGCTGGCGCACGCTCTGCGGACTGCCGAAGATCACGAAACCCTGGTTCACCAACTCCTCTACGGTCATTTGGGCAATTCCTGCCCGTCGCGCTACCCGCTCTAAGGCAGAGCCCATCGACGCAGCGCTCATGTAACCCGGCGGCAGCAGCATCTCGAAAGGCCTGTGGCTCAGCTCCTTGAACAGGTACAGCACGTGCTGGCCGGCTTCATCCAGAGCGCGCGCGTCGCTCTCGGCCACATAGATCGGCACCATCCAGCCGAGCTTGTCCGGCGTCATCGGCTTCCCTCGCTCCTCGCCCTTGGCCCGAATCTGATCAAACACCTGTTTCACCAAGTCCGCGCGCTCGTAGACCCGCGCAAACGGATAGCCCCGCTCAACGCACAGTTCGATCGTCTCCGGGCTGCCGGTGGAGGGAAGCCAAATGGGCGGGTGCGGACGCTGCAACGGCCGCGGCCAGGGGTTGACGTAGCGGAACTCGTACTCCCTACCCCGCCACTCGAACGGGCCCGGCTCGGTCCAGGCCTTCACGATGAGGTCCAGCGCCTCCACAAAACGGTCGCGCGAGCGGCTCGGGTCAAGGCTGAAGGTGTAGTATTCCAACCCGATACCGCGGACGAAGCCCGAGATGATTCTTCCGCCGGTGATCACATCCAGCATCGCCACTTCTTCGGCGACGCGCAACGGGTGGTCGCGCAGCGAGATGGCGTTCCCCAGGATGGCGATCTTGGCCCGTTTCGTTCGCTGGGCGAGCATCGCCGCGATGACATTCGGCGAGGGCATCAGCCCGTAGGCGGTCTGATGATGCTCGTTGACGCAGATGCCATCGAACCCCAGCTCGTCCGCGTACGCCAGCTCGTCAAGGTAACGATTGTAAATTGCGTGACCCCTTTCAGGGTCGAAGTTCCCATTGGAGTACGTCACCCAGGATGAGGGATGCGTGTTGATGAAGTTCGCCGGAAGGTAGGGCCAGGGCATCAGGTGGAAGAAGTAGACCTCGATGCTCATGCGAGAAACTCCAGGACGGCTTTGGCCGTCTCCTCCGGCTGCTCCAGCTGCGGAAAGTGCCCTGCCTGCTCGATGGCGCGCAGCCGGGCGTCGGGCATCCGCTTCAGCCACAGCTCAGCCGTCTCCGGAGCAATGAATTGGTCGGCTTGGCCCCACAGCAAGAGGCAGCGGAGGCGAGCGCGATGGAGCCAGCGTCGAAGCCTGGGATCGTGCAGATAGGGGTTCCAACCGATGCGCGCCAGCGTGGCCTTGACCCGCGCCCGGCGCTCCAGCTCCTGGCGTGAGGTCTCAGCGGCGGAGCTTTCGCCGTCGGGGCGGAGCAGCGTGAGTTGGCGGTATTGCGACTGGTTCATAACAAAGATGTCCGGTGTTCGCGCCCGCTGATCACGCAGGCCCATGGGCCCGATCAGGACCAGCGACCGGAATCGCTCAGGGACCAGCGCGGCAAGCTCCGCGGCGACCCAGCCGCCGAAGGACTCGCCCAGCAAGTGGAATGGTGCCGGCCCGAAGCGATCGAGCAGCTCCAGGTAGTGGTGGACGAGATCAGGCATGCCGTCCAGCCAGTCGGGGCGCTCCAAGCGACCAAAGCCAGGGTGCTCCGGCACAATCACTTCGAAGCGCTCGGCCAGCAGGTCGTGAAACCGACCCCACGCGCCGGCCGCGAACTCCGCGTGCAGCACCACGAGCCGCTGGCCTTCGCCGCCGCGCAGGCAGGGCACTGTGATGCCGTTGATCTCGAGGTCATGCCGTTCAGCGCTCATCACCTATCGAGCGTGAGACTATCCGATAATGACGCGTTGTGTCAATTGAACTTCACCATTTGGGATGCTTGACGCCGAGCTGGGATTTCGACTAACCTTGACCTAATTGACGGCTGGGTCCCTCGATCCGTTTACATCCCTGAGTCGCACATGATTCGCGACGAAAAAACTCGCGAGGACCCGGTGAGGCTGCTAGAGTGTTGACGGAATCTAATCGCTGGATCGCAGCCCTGGGCCTGTTCCTTTCACTTTCTATCTTCCCCGCCGCCTTTGCTCAGGATGAGAAGCCGGAGAAAGAGCGTATCCGCATCGGTTATTCTGTCCAATCAACTACATTCTCGATCCCGTTTCTCGCCATCGAGGCAGGTCTTTTCCGGGATGAGGGGATGCAGGTTGAGTTTATCCGCACACCCGGCTCTTTGGCGCCCATGGTACTGATTTCCCAGGACGTCGATTTTTCTATCATGTCTGCCTTTCTTCTTATTCCAGCGGCGGTCCGGCATGGAGATCCTGTAATGCTGGGAGGCTTCTCTACCCGGTTCACGGGCACGGCTTTGATCTCGCGTCCTGAGATCCGCACTGCAAAAGAGCTGCGGGGAAAGATTGTTGGCGTTCAACGCCCTGGCGATGCGGTCGAGAGAAACGCCCGCTTTGCCCTGCGTCACCTGGGTTTGGACCCGGACAGGGACGTGAAGCTCATCTATTTTGGCAATAATGAAGTGTTGTGGTCGGCGCTGGAGACCAACAGGGCGGCTGCGGCCATCCTCTCTCCGCCCAGGACGGTCTGGGCTCGCAGGGCGGGGATGAACCTGCTCGTGAACATTGCTGATCTCAAGATCGACTACCAGGGCGCCGCGCTGACGACCCGTCGAGCTTTCATGAGAAACCACCCCAACGTCACGTTGCGTACAGTTCGCGCTCTCGTTCGGGGCGTTCATTTCTTCAAGAGCCGCCAGGAGGAGACACTTGGGATCCTCGCCAAGTTCTTTCGCACCAACGATCGGGAAGCGCTAGAAGAGTTATGGAGGCTCAACTCCCCGGCGATACCCGCCAAGCCTTATGCATCGGAACCCGCTGTCCAGGCAGTAATAAATCACTTAGCAGAAGCGGACGCGCGCTATGCTCAACACAAAGCGGTGGAGTTCATCGATTCCGGGCCGCTCTCGGATCTCGACCGCAGTGGCTACATCGACCGTCTTTACGCCGGGCAGGAGTTCACAGGAAAGAGCCAACGCTGATGTTCGCCTGTGGGCATGGCCGTTATCAAAGAAGCGGGTTTCGAGCACTCCGGAGTGCGTTTCGGACACGGGCTGGGCCTAAGTCTTGCCGAAGGTTTCAGTATAGCGCCAGGACACAATGCCCTCGTCGAGAAGGGAAACTACCTGGTCCTGCACTTGAATATTGCCCTGCCTACGTCAGGCGACGCCGCCATTCACGGAGATCCGGTTCTGGTCAGGGAAAGCGGCGCCGAAGTCCTGAGTGGAAAGCAGGTTGGCATCTAAACGCAAAACAAATTTGAGACCGCAAAAAGCTACCCTCTGACGAGGGGACTATTTCTCGAAGTCCTAGTAGTGAAACCGATGGAGGCTCAGCGATGAAGAACGCTTTGGTTGCAAGCTCAGGGATTCATCTAAGACTTGTGCTCGGCCTACTGCTCCTCCTCTCAGTAATCCCTAAGGCGTCGCCCGCGGCCCAGCTATATGTCGTCTGGACCAGCGAGGCAGGAGTCTTCGCTCCCCTGTGGGTTACTAAAGAAGCAAAACTCTTTGAGAAGCACGGCAACCAGGTGCAGCTCATCTTCATCCAGGGAGCCACTTTGGCAGCGTCAGCCCTGATCTCCGGAGATGCCCAGGTGGGCTACTTCTCGCCTCAAGTCGTGGTCACAAGCACATTGAGGGGGCAGGATCTGGTTATGCTCGCCCGAATGGGTGACTCCGTAGATAATCGCATCTTTGGCAGGAAAGGAATCGCTGACGTCAAGCGGATAAAGAGCCTTGCCATCAGCCGCTTCGGAAGCAGCGCTGACTTCGTCGGCCGCGTCCTGCTGGAACGATCAGGGCTCAAGCCCGATGTGGATGTGGCCTTTCTGCAGTTTGGCAACCAGTCGAACCGGCTGGCCGCCATCGAAGCAGCGCGGGCCGACGCGGCCATTGTAACTCCGCCGATGACGCTCCAGGCAAGAAAAATGGGCTTTCCCTTGCTGCTCGACGGCTCCAAGCTGGGCATTCCCTATTCCAGCAACATGATCGTGGTTCGAAGATCGTATCTAGAGCGGGACCGCGATGCTTTACGCAATTTCATGAAGGCGGTCGTCGAAGGAATTCATTATTTCAAGGCGAACAGGGAGTTCAGCCTTAAGGTGATTTCCAAATACATGAAAATATCAGACCGGGAGATCGCGGAAGAAACTTTCCGGGAGTACGATTTCCCTCTGAAACCCTATCCGGCCAGAGAATACTTTGAGCTTCCCATCCAGGAGGTTGGAAGGAGAGAGCCCAGAGCTCTGAAGGAAAATCCCGAGCGTTTCACCGACGCCTCGCTGGTGAAGGATCTCGACGAAAGCGGCTTTATCGACCGGCTCGCGCGCGAATACGGCCTAAAATAAGGGAGTCGGGCGAAGCCATACCCATACGTCGCGGTCCGGCTTCATGGGGTGCCCGTCTGGACTTGGCAGCCGTTAAGTCCTACAATTTAGTTTATGGTTGGATCGGAGGGCCAGCAGGCTATACAAACGGGTCCTTCTATGAGGTGCCCCTATTGTACGGAGGTTTTGCAGCCCGACCTGCAGACCTATAGCCACATACACGACAGGGCTGGATTTTGGGAAATCTACTCCGCGGTATGCCCTTTATGTAAGAGGGCTATGATCCTTTTGACGACGAAGAAGAAAGACAAGGAGAGCCCCTACCTAGAGATACAGGCGTGGCCTAAGGTAGTGAACCGCCCGCCCCTTCCTGCGGAGGTGGTCGAGCCATACGCAACCGACTACTACGAAGCTTGCTTCGTCCTGGCTGACAGCCCTCGGGCCAGCGCTGCCCTGAGTCGGCGCTGCCTCCAGGTGCTCCTTCGCGAGAAAGCGGATGTCAGGCCCGGAGATCTGAGCAGCGAGATCGACCAGGCACTCGCGTCGAAAACCCTTCCCCCGCAACTCGCCTCCATGATGGCCGGCCTCCGCGATGTCGCCAACTTTGCAGTTCATCCCCTGAAGAACACTCATCCGGGCGTTGTCGTGGATGTGGAGCCCGGAGAAGCGGAATACATCCTTGACGTTTTGGAAGCTCT
>JACPAM010000030.1 GCA_016180805.1 Deltaproteobacteria bacterium
ATAATCGCGGCCATAAGCAACCAGGCATACTGGCCGACCCTTTTTTGCCTGGTCACAGCTTGCCTTCTCTGTAAATCAAAGAATCTGCGGTAATCTTCCTTTTCCGCCGCCGCTCTCTTTGCCGGATCCTGCTCCGATGAACTTGGAGGTTGATCGAATGAGAGTCCAATACTGTTCAACACCATGCCCACGATCACCAACACTAATGGGATTGCAACCACCAATAGAGGATGCATAACTCTCTCCTTGTTCAGGCTCTTGATAGCCCTTGGATTTTGGAAGAGGGAGGGGGTAAGAACTGGGAATACATTCGCCGTGAAACCAGAGCCGAAGTCCTTGCTACCGTTCAGCTTGTGGCCTGGCCTCCTTCCCCTTACGCGCCATAAGACGAAGCAATGATCTCTAAATAAACTGTATAGGATCGCGGGTGTCCCGGCAAGGGCTATTTTAGGGACAGATGTCTCTCCTACTTCTTCAACTCCCGACCAAGCAGGCGTAGTATTTCGTTAAATTGACGCTGCATGGCGATCATCTGCTCGCGCATGTGGAGGGCCACCTCGACCCCCTCCAGATTCACTCCCATTTCTTCGATGAGGAGGTGCGCCACACGAACACGATCGACCTGATCTAAGGGATAGAGTTTTCGCTCTCGCCGGATAATCGGGGAGATTACGTTCTCCTGTTCCAAGCGCAGGACGAACTCCTCACCAACGCCGCAGATTTTAATGACCTCTGTAATTCGCAGATACTTTCGTGTCATCGCTCCGCTCTCCTGCTACAGGCGCACGTCTTTGCGCACGTCTTCGCTGTAGGCCTCGTCGATTTTCTCGATGACTTCGTGCGAGACCTTTTCCTTTGGCACGCGAACCATGAGCCGCAGATACAAGTCTCCGGCCGGGGTTTGCCCGTGAGCGGGAACTCCCTTGCCCTTGACGCGAAGGCGCTGGCCGCTCTGCGCGCCCGCCGGAATCTTTACCTTAATCGTCCCGACCGGCGTCGGTACGTCCACGGTTGCGCCACGGACAGCCTCTCCCACGGTAATCGGCAGCTCCATGGTCAGGTCTCCACCGGATCGCGTGAGTAAGGGGTGCGGTCGGATTCGTGGCACAATGTAGAGGTCCCCGGCCGGCCCTCCTTGAACACCCGCCTCCCCCTTTCCGCGCAGGCGAATCCGCTTTCCCGGATCGGCTCCAGCCGGGATATTGACCCGAATCGTCGCTGGCCGCAGAACCTGGCCCGTGCCCCCGCAGGCAGCGCAGGGATCACCCGGCAGTCGTCCGCTTCCCATGCATCGTGGGCAGGTCTGACGGAACTGAAGCGGTCCCTGGACCACTGACTTGCTGCCGGTCCCCCGGCACTCGGGGCACGTAGTCGGAGTGGATCCCGGTTTGGTCCCAGCACCATGACAGATCTCGCAGGAGACGGGCCGCTGGAGCTTTATCGATGTCTGAAAGCCGCGTACGGCGTCGAGGAAGTCGATATCCATGACCGCCTCGATATCCTCGCCGTGCATTGGACCCGGCCGCGTTTGGCGACCTGCCCCGAACAAATGACCCAGACCACCGAAGAGGTCGCCGAGATCGCCCACATCGAATTCGTGGCCGCCGCCCGCCCGCGCCGACTGCTCCTGCCACTGCCGGTAGCTGCGCGCCTTCTCGGCGTCAAACCCGGCGGCGAGCCCTGCCTCGCCGAATTCGTCGTAGAGTTTACGCTTCTCCGGATCACTCAGGATATCGTAGGCGACCGAGATCTCTTTGAACTTATTTTCGGCTTCCTTATTGCCCGGGTTGATGTCCGGATGATACTTTCGAGCGAGTTTGCGGTACACCTTACGGATTTCTTCGTGGGAGGCGCTGCGGTCGACGCCGAGGATCTGGTAATAATTGCGTTCGGCCATTGTGAGGGTAGAATAGCGCCGGTGCGGGAAGTTGCAATAGCCAAAAAGAGCGGCCGCGCATGTCTGCGGGCCTCGCGATAATTCTTTTCCAAATCGTCCAATATTAGACAGAAACCCCCTGCCGAGTCAGCGTACCATTAAATCGAAAACGAAGGAGATTGCCGTTCAAGCGATCAAAATTGGGTCTTTAGTCTTTGTAAAGAGGAGGAAGTACGATGGAAATTCCCAGGGATATTAGTGGAAAAACCACCGCCCTGATTGTGATAGGCTTGGTCCTGGTCTTATTCTTTGGTTATCGGGCTTATGTCAACTCCCGACAGGCCTTACAAATTCTCGAAATCCAGGTGCCGAATATCACACGGGTCGCCTTCGATACTCAGGTCGTTGCCCTTACTCCTGCGAATCTTGAGCCCATCTTAACCCGCGTTGCAGGGCAGTTCGCAGGGCCAGAGGGCAAGGGGGAAATGGAAAAGTTTAAGAAGGAATTTGAATCCCACTTGTGGATTGCGGTGATGACCCGGAATAAAGGATTGCAATCCGCAACGGAGGTGGTGACTCGAGTTCAACTCACAACACCGATCACGGCCCTTCAAGGGTTCAGCTCAACTGGCTATGCCAGGATGGAGGTAAAAGAGGGAGGAAAAGGAAAGGAAATGGCATCAGTCAACTGGAATTACATAGAGCCCGCCATCACTGCGGTTACCCTTATTGGTGTCCAGCCAAAAGACTTTGCAGGCAAGCCCCCTTACTCGAAGAAAAACATGAGCATCTGGTCCAGAGACTTCAGGTTATACTTTGAATTAGCTGAAGTGAAATCAAAAGAAGGGGTGATTGCTTACGCTTATTAATGGGCGTTAGATGAGAAACAAGAGGTTCGTAAGAATTTTCAGCTTGAGCCGGAAAGTCTAGCCATAGAGTTCTCTAGACCGGAGTTTGCCGGTTTTATCCGGTCTGCTGCCTACAAAGGGCCACCTCCTTTAGCGAAAAAGACTGACAGCTATTTCCAGCTCGGGTGCCGTAGTCGCTTGCCCAATATTTTCTCGTGCTTCAAAACACAGTCGAAACTCCGGCTTAAATGGAAACGTGGCGAGAAAGAAAAAAGGAATATCTATGGAGAAAAAACACCAGCAGTTTTCTATTTGGTACTTCATCGCGGCTGTCTTGATCATCCTGATAATCCAAAACTACCTCGGCAGACCCCATGTCGAGATCATCAGTTACAGCCAATTTAAATCCCTACTTAAAATCGGCCTCATTGCCGATCTTGCGATTGGCGAGAAGACTATTGAAGGAAACATGAAGGGAGCGGCAGTTAAGGAGATTCTCTCGGCGGAGAGACTCAAGAATATCCCTCAGGATGTAAAGGAAGGGAAGAAACCTTATCCCTTTTCAGCGGTGCGAGTGGAGGATCCTGCTTTGACTGCCGAACTAGAAGAGGCAAGCGTGCCGTTCCGGGGGGAAGTAACCAGCACTTGGCTACCGACCATTTTATCCTGGGTGGTTCCAGTTGCCCTGTTTTTTCTGCTGTGGAGCTATCTGCTCAAGAAGATGGGACCGGGAAGCGGCTTGATGCAGATCGGCAAGAGCAAGGCGAAGGTCTACATTGAGAAAAAAACCGGAGTCACATTTGCCGACGTTGCGGGAATCGACGAGGCTGAGGAGGAACTCGTCGAGGTGGTCGGATTCCTGAAAAACCCGGAGAAGTATCAAAGGTTGGGAGGCCGCATTCCCAAGGGTGTTTTGATTGTCGGGGCGCCGGGCACAGGAAAGACCCTGCTTGCCCGCGCAGTCGCCGGCGAGGCGGGGGTTCCCTTCTTCAGCCTCTCCGGTTCTGACTTCGTCGAGATGTTCGTCGGAGTAGGGGCGGCTCGGGTGAGGGATCTCTTTGCCCAAGCGGTACAGCAAGCCCCCAGCATCATATTCATCGACGAGTTGGACGCGTTGGGAAAGGCAAGGGGGACGAGCATCCTTTCAAGCAATGATGAGCGCGAACAGACCCTGAATCAACTTTTGTCGGAAATGGATGGGTTCAATCCGAACCAAGGGGTTATCATCATGGCTGCCACCAACCGGCCGGAGATCCTGGATCCTGCGCTGTTACGTCCCGGCAGATTTGATCGGCAGATCCTGGTGGATCGTCCCGACATCAAGGGACGCACAGAGATCCTCCAACTGCACGCGAAGAAGGTGAAGCTCTCACCTGATCTCGATCTCGGTGTAGTGGCGGCCAGGACACCCGGCTTTGTTGGCGCCGACCTTGCCAACATCGTCAATGAGGCTGCTCTGCTGGCGGCGCGTCAGGGCAAGGAAGCCGTAGAGATGGCAGACTTCGACGAGGCGATCGAACGAGTAGTCGCGGCACAACAAAAAAAGAGCCATGTCATGAACCCCAAGGAAAAGAGAACCGTCGCCTATCACGAGTCCGGCCATGCTCTAGTGGCGGAGCTCGTGCCTGGCGCTGACCCCGTTTCCAAGATTTCTATTATTCCGAGGGGGATCGCTGCCCTGGGTTACACACAGCAACTGCCAACGGAGGACCGCTATCTCATGACTCGTTCTGAACTGCTCGCGCGAATCCACGTCCTTTTGGGGGGGAGGGTCGCGGAGGAGATTGTCTTCGGTGATATCTCTACCGGCGCTCAGAACGATCTCCAGCGAGCCACCGAGATCGCCAGGACGATGGTTACACAATTCGGTATGAGTGAGAAGCTGGGCTTAGTATCTCTCGAGGGGCCCCGGACTTCCCTATTCTTGCCTGTGCCGACTTACAGCCCTAAGCAGTACAGCGAGGAAACCGCCCGGGTCATTGACGAGGAGCTTAAGAAAATACTGTCAGAAGCCCATGTCAAAGTTCGAGACATCCTAGCCTCTCGCCGCTCGGCGCTGGAGGAGTTGGCGAAGCTGCTTCTGGAAAAGGAAGTTGTTGACAGGCCCGAACTGCAAGCTATTCTAAAAGTGAGGAGCATTGACAGCATCAAGGAGAAAAAGGGATCTGTAGAAACGCATGGGACCGAGAACTTTGAGGGGAAAAGGGAGTAGAGCGGGAAAAAGTTCAGGAGATGAAAGCTATGGAAAACGAAAAGGATCGCTTCGGGGAAAAGTTCGTGGAGCGAGCCAAAGAGGATTTCTATTTTGCCGCGAAAGATCGTGAACTGGTTGAAGAGATGAAGGCCCATTTGCAGAAGGTTGAAGCGGCCACGCGGGAAAAACACGCCCAGACCTGCCCGAAGTGTTCGGGAAAGCTTGAGAGCTATAGGTTTATGGAATTTGTCCTAGATCGCTGTGAGGGGTGTGAAGGGATTTGGCTGGATAAAGGCGAGTTGGAAGGGATTTTGAGAAAGGCGGCGCGCGGTCCGCTGGGAGCCTTCCTTGACCGATGTTTTTCCAAAGAGGAAACAGGAAAGAAGAGTTAGATTTAGCCCCATCGCATCTATCTGTACAGTGCTCGGACTGGAACCGGAGTGCATCCCGACGAGGCTTAAGGATTGGCGCCGATCTCGCCTGGACAAATCACGGGGAAAACGATATATGGTGCTATAAAAATAGGATCCGCCGAGGTACGCCGCCGAGTAAAGAACCACCGACCAAGCAACTAGCCGCATTATAATCATGGTTGGATTCAAAAGGAGACACGATCATGATTCAACAGACTCCTCAAGCCGACGAGTTCAAACAGCAATTGCGTGATTCGTTGCAGCGCGAGACCCTGAATTCTCGCCCTGTCAAGATTGCGAGACACGCCAACGTCTACACTTGTGGCGATCAAGGTGAGATGGTCTACTTCATCGAGAGCGGACAGATCAAACTTCTCATGCTCTCGTCCGAAGGAAGAGAGTGCATCCTTGCCATTCACAGCGCGGGAGATATTTTCGGCGAGCTATGCCTGTCCCGGTTGGGCGCGCGCCTTGAAACGGCGACGGCGATGACACAAACGATGTTAAAGCAAATACCTTGCTCTCAATTCTTGGAGCGTCTAAGCCGCGACTCGCTGATTGAGGGCTTCGTGCGCTATCTTGCGGTGCGCATCGCCGACCAACAGCAGGTCATCGCCAACCTGGTGACGGTCGATAGCGAGCAGCGGCTGGGCAAGACATTGTTACAGTTGGCCCGCACAATGGGCAAGAAAGATCCGCGCAGCATTCGCATCGAGCTGAAGATTTCCCATGAAGAACTCTCCGAAATGGTGGGCACGACGCGACCAAGGATCAGCTTGTTTATGCAACGATTTCATAACCTTGGGCTGATCGAGACAAATAGAGATCGCTTTCTCATCATCAAAGAAAAGAAACTTACCGATTATCTAACTCAGATCGCCTAGAGCGTCATCGGGATCATCGCCGGCCTGAAGGCGAGACTTGCAATTACATAACACCAATGCCCGAACTGCGAATACGCCCCCAAAGATCCCGCAGTTTCCGTCACCGGCCCAAATCCATAGACTTTTCATACGTCTTGGTAAGTGCGCGATAATTCTTTTCAAAATCGTCCAATATTAGACAGAAAACCTTCCCGAGTCAGGCTACCGTCGATATGTGACTCGGAGTCGAGTCAGGGCGTTGGCGCGCGTGACTGGAGCTGTAAGCAGGCTATGTGAGGAGCTTACAATCGTTCCTGTTTTTTAAGTGAAAGGACAAGTAGCATGAAAACAGACCGTAATGACAACAGGATCGATACCACCCTGGGGGAGCTTGTAGCGACCATCAGCGAGGTGGCCTATGAATATTCCCATGACACGAAAGAGGCCTATAACCTCGCCCGTCTGGTTTTGGTCGATATTCTGAAAAAGGCATCCCCCAGAAGTAAAAGCGTTGACCGGCACTTTGCTGGAAGTAAGCACCTGCATTAGTACGTTTCAATCCAGCTTTTTCCCCATGACAGGCTCTGGCGCAATAGTTGCTTCGAAGATGCCGTTTAAAAAACTCCGCATCGTCTTGATCAAACCCTCCAAATACGACGACGACGGTTATGTGATTCGCTTTTGGAAGGGCGTGCTGCCGAGCAACACGCTCAATGTCCTCAACGGTTTGACCGAAGAGGTGAAAAACAGTCGCGTATTCGGCGACCTTACCATTGAGATCGTCACCTTTGACGAGACTGCAGAAAAACTCCCGGTAAGAAAAATTATCGGTTGGAGCCGGCATCCTGCGACCAAGCTCGTCGTGGGCCTGGTCGGCGTCCAAACCAACCAGTTTCCAAGGGCCGTCGACCTGGGTCGCCGGTTCCGGGCCGCCGGGATCGATGTCATCATGGGCGGATTCCACACCAGCGGCACCATCAACATGTTGGGCGAGCGGGAACCGGAGATCCAGGCGCTGGTTAACGAATCCATCTCGATCGTGTCCGGTGAAGTCGAGGAGAAGTGGGCCGAGATCCTGGCGGACGCGCTCCACGGCCAACTAAAGCCCATTTACTCATTCGCCCAGAACCTGCAAAACCTCGTTGATATCGGCAAGGCGCCGCTCCCCCGGATCAGTCCCAAGACCATGCGCCACTTTGCCAAACCCTCATTCGGCACCGCGGACACTTCCCGGGGCTGTCCGTTCGCGTGCTCCTTTTGCACCATCATCAATGTCCAAGGCCGTAAAATGCGCGAGCGCAGCCCGGAGAGCATCGCCGAGCTGATGCGCAGGAACTTTCGCGAACACGGAGTCTCCTTCTACTTCTTTACGGACGATAATTTTGCCCGCAAGAAACTCTGGCGTGAGACCTTCGAAGAAATCATTAAGGTCAAGAAAGAGGGCATCAAGATCTCATTCATGATGCAGGTAGACCTCGCCCGCAAACCGACGGATTTCGTGCGACTTGCAGCCGAAGCGGGCTGCACCCAGGTCTTTATCGGAATGGAGAGCGTCAACCCCGAAAATCTCAAGGCTGAAGGAAAGGGGCAAAATAAAGTCGAGGAGTATCAAAAGATTATCGAGGAGTGGCACGACGCGGGAATCGTCGTCCACACCGGATACATTATCGGCCTCCCCTTTGACACCAAGGAACAGGTGCCGCGCGATATTCGCTACCTCATGGATGCGATCCAACCGGATCAGGCGTCGTTCTTCATGCTGACCCCTCTACCCGGATCCCACGACCACCGGGAGATGAAGAGGCGCGGCGAATGGATGGACCCCGATTTCAACAAGCGCGACTCTTTCCACGCCACTATCAAACACCCCAATATGACCGCGGAGGAGTGGTTCCATGCCTACGAAGAGGCGTGGCGATCCTTCTATAGCAAAGAGAACATGATCGAGATCCTGTCGCGGTGGAACCAAAAGCCCAGGGCTTATTGGAATCTCATGTCTTGCTTTTTCTGGTATAAAAACGCAGCCCTCATCGAAAGGGAGCACCCGATGATCGCCGGCTTCTTTCGATTAAAGGACCGGCTGTCGCGCAGGCCGGGATTCGCTATCGATTCGTTGCCTGTCCATCTCTGGAAGCGGACCAAAGAGGTCACCCGCCTCCTTATCGCCTGGGTCAAATTCATCAAGGAAATGGAAGAAGTCTGGCTGCAGACGCGCAAGAAAAGCGAAAAAGAGGAAAAATGGCTCGTGGAGATTCAAAGGATTCAGGGAGAGATCTGGCAAGTCCTCAAGATCGGAGAATGGCAAAAAGTCTACACCAACGCCAGGGCAACCCTCCCCGCAAAGGCCAAGGCCTTACTGGATCCCTTTGAAGAGCTATCCTCGAAGATACTGTTCACCCGCAAAGACCTGAACAAGTTTCTGGAACAATGGGAACGCCTCCAGTCTAGGATTGACGATTTGCGCAATCATCTCAGCCAAGAGGGAGTGGCCGCCCGCCGATGGCTCGATCAGATGTATCACATTCACACGAGCGTCCGGCCCGGAAGCAGGATACAAAAATGGCAAGAGGCCTACTCCCGCCTGAGGCAGAGCCTCCCGTCAACATTCCACCTCTCTCATCTCAAATTCGATGCCTTGAACAATCAGGCGCTCTACTCGCGCGAGCCGCTCGATCGGTTCTGGGGCAACACGCTGGAACAGCTAAGACGCCTGAGGATCTGGAATATCGACCTCGGAAAACTCACCACCAACCTGATCAAGGACTTTTTCCTGACCGCCTCTTTCGCCTTTACCTACCGCTCTGCCTCCCGGGGTGAATAGCTTTCCTTACCCATGCCCATGTGTCTTAGGCGAAAGGCTGATTGTGTCTCCGGAACCCTATAAGTCCGATTCCGATTCTCGGCGGGCGCACCACCTTCCCTGGCCAAATCGCTCATCGGCCAGCTTTCCTGCGCTCCTCATCGCGGATCTCCCGCCTGAGAAGTTTTCCTACTTTTGATTTCGGCAGCATGTCCCTGAACTCGATGTAATCCGGAACTTCGTAGGGAAGAAGCCTCGCCCGGCAGTGCCGGCTCAAATCATATGCGGTCACGCCGCGCGCATCCTCTTTGAGGATGACAAAAGCCTTAACTCTCTCCCCTGCGGTAGGGTCTGGAGTGCCGACGACACAAGCGGACACCACAGCGGGATGATCCTGGAGCGCGGACTCGACCCGAGAAGCGGAAACCCTGTAACCCTTGTGTTTAATCAAGTCAGGCCTTCGATCGATGAACTGAATTTCGCCGTCAGCCGAGAGCTTCACGTAGTCCCCGGTTCGACACCACGGTTGGCCCTCGAGCCGGATGTAGGTTTCCTTGGTCTCAGTGGGATTATCCAGATAACCTCCGGCTGCATAGGAATAGTCGGAGCTAACCAGTAGCTCCCCCGCCTCGCCGACAGGCAGCGGGCCCAGGGTCTCGGGGTCGATTACTTTCGCGATTCTCGTGGGTATCAAACGGCCTACCCCTTGGGGCGACGGTTCCCTAGCGGGCGGAGTAACGGATATGCAAACGGTTTCCGTCGATCCGTAGACCTGATAAACGGAAATCCCAAACCTTTCCTTCCAGCGCGCGGCGACCTCCGCGGGAAGCGTGTCTCCCGCGCTCCAGCAGCACCGAAGGGAGCGCAGACGGTAGAACTCCAAGCGGTCGCTTTCCAAAATCTGGCGATAAAGGCTTGGCACCCCGGCCAGGAGCGTCCCTTCGTAGTCTTGAATCGCCGCCAGGACCGCGTCCGTGCTCGGCTTGGGGTTCACGACCACCGTATTCCCGAGATGGAACCCCAAAGCAAGGACCATGTCCTGGGAGAACATATGAAACAACGGCAGGGGCATGATGAGAGTTTCCCCGCCCTCTCTGACAAAATGGCGATACACCTCCCGTATGCCGACGATCCCGCTGAGGAGCTCGAGATGGGTGTGCGGCACGCCTTTGGGAAACCCCGTGGTCCCGCCGGTATAGAGGATGTGCGCCAAGGAAGTGGCAGGATCGAGCTGTATCGCGGGAGACTTGGGCGAGCTCTTGCGCAAAAGCTCGGTGAAAAAATAAACCCGACCATCGCGGCTAACGGCCCCCTCGATCAGCTTGTCAAAAATTTTGCCAAAAACTCTCTTCCACCGCGGGAGCAGATCCGCCAGGCGAGTTACGATGATCCCCTCAAGCTGCGTTTTGAGCAGCACCTCTTTCACGTAGCCAAAATTCGTATCCGCGCAGAGAACCAATTTCGCTCGGGAGTGATTGATCAGATAAAGCAGCTCGTACGGTGTGTAGATGGGCGAGACCGGAACGGGCACGGCGCCGATCTGTTGCAGCGCGAGGTAGGCCACCACCCATTGCGGCGAGTTGGGAAGGTAAATGAGCACCCGGTCGGCGGGCTTGACGCCCAGCTCATGGCAGGCGGCGGCAAAGCGGTGGATTAAATCGCGCAATACCCGATAGCTGAACCGGGTGCCCAGAAAAATCAGTGCGCTCCGATCGGGATACCTCGCTGAGCTCTCCTCGAAAGCCGCAAGGATCGTCTGTTCTTTCTCCAATCGCTCTTTAAGCGGCGCCGCCAGCTCCACCCTAAACCCCAAAGTAGGCTGCCCGCACGTCGGGATTTTCTCTGAGCTCCGCTCCCGTTCCCGCCAAAGTTATCGAGCCGCTCTCCAGGACATAACCGCGGTCGATGATCGGGAGCAGCGGCCGCGCGTACTGATCGGCGACCAGGACCGTGATGCCGATCTCCCGGATGTGCCGAATCGCCTCAATGACCTTGACCTGGACCGCAGGCGCAAGCCCAAGCAGAGGCTCATCCAAGAGGAGCAAGTCGGGTTTGGCCATCAACGCTCTGCCGATGGCAAGCATTTGCTGCTCGCCGCCGCTCAAAAACCCGGCGGCTCGGCTCCGGAGTTGAAAGAGATTCGGGAACAGCCTCCAGATATACTTGAGCATCTCGCGTTGCTCCGATCGGTCTCTCAGATAGGCGCCGATTTTTAGATTCTCCAGGACGCTGCTTTCGGGAAAGACCCGCCGGCGCTCCGGACACAGAACGATCCCTCTTCTGACGCGCATGCTGGCCTTGAGCCCGGTGATCTTCTCGCCGCGATGCACGACCTCGCCGAAGACCGTAATCCTCTCCCCGCCGCGCCGCTGCTCTTTCAATTTGCGGTCGAGGATGATCCCCGAGATCGTGTACATGAGCGTAGATTTCCCGGCGCCATTGGAGCCCAACACGCCGACAATCTCGCCTCGCTCGACGGCCAGGGTCACGTTGTTGATGGCCATGCCGTTCTCGTAAAAAACCATGAGCTCCCTGACCTCGAGCACGTCAGAGCTCCGCCCCCAGGTAGGTCTCGCGCACCGCGTTGTCCGCAACGATCGCCTGCGGGGGGCCTTCGGCTATTTTTCTTCCCTGCTCCATGACGATAACTCGCCGGGCCAGCCGGAAAAGCTCGCGCAGTCGATGCTCAACCATCACGAGCGTGATTCCCCGCTCGCGGAGCTTCTCCATCAAAGGCATCAAGCTACTGACCTCGGAGCTGCTGAGCCCGGAAAAGAGTTCGTCGGTGATGATGACCTCAGGCCGCAGAGCCAGACAGCGGGCAAGCTCGAGGCGCCGCAGATAGCCGTGAGGCAGCGCGGCCGCGGGCTTGTAAGGAACCGAAGAGTCCCGCTCGAATCCAACCTCTTCGAGAAGATCGAGAGCGACGGCGTCGCGGTCACCCCAGCGCCCGCCTCCCGCAGCCGACCGGATCCTCGAAGAATAGAGCGGCACGATAAGGTTTTTAAACGCCGGCAGATGATGAAAGGGCCGGACCGTCTGAAAAGTGCGCGCAATACCCAGTCCGGCGATTTTTTCGGGCGCAAGCCCGGTGATCTCTTTCCCCCGCAACCAAACGTGGCCCGAATCCGGGCGGATAAAACCCGTGATGACGTTGACCAGCGTGGTCTTCCCCGAGCCGTTAAGGCCGATAATTCCCAGAACCTCGCCCTGAGCAACCGAAAAGCCAACTCGATCCAGCGCCTTCACGCCTCCGAAGCTCTTCGACAACTCATCAACAACCAGAAAATCCGTCGTCATCTCAAGCGCTCTTCATAAGGGGACAGTCCCCTTTTCCCAGGGGGACTGTCCCCCTTCCAAGTCCGAACTATTTGAACCGTTCAAACCGTTCAATCTTATACCTGAACCCACCGCTCGATCTGCCGGTATTTACGCTCGAGAAAGCTCATCAGCCCCTCCGGCTTGAACAGCACGAGCGCTACGAGAAGCAGGCTGTAAAAGACGACCCGCAAGGTTCCGAGGTCCCGCACCATCTCCGCCAGGGGAACGAGAACGAAAGCGCCGATTACGGGCCCGACGAGCGTCCCCATGCCGCCGACCACCGCGCAGGCGATCGGAAGAATGGAAAGATCGAGCGAAAAGGCCGAGAGCCCCACGAACATGTATAAATGGGTAAAATAGGCGCCGGCGAAGCAACCCAGAGCCGAAGCCAGGTAGATCGCGACGAGCTTGTAGACCGTGATGTTGATCGCCGAGGCCCTCACCGCCTGATCGTTGTCGCTGATCGAGCGCATCACGAGACCGAAGTCCGTGCGCAGGAGCCTCCTTAAGGCGAAAGTCGCACCGAGAACGAACGCGAGCACGAGATACCTTTCCACCCAGACGTTGGGGAACGAGGCGATGCCCACCAGACCGTCCGTACCTCCCAGTACCGCTGTCGCCTCGATCGTCCTGGCCAGGAGCAAAGGGTAAACGAGCGTCGTCATGGCGAAATAAACCCCTCGCAGCGGCAGACACGGAGCCACCAGCGCGGTCGCAATCGCGGCGCCGGCGAACGTGCTCACCAGCAGCGTCACCATCGGGGGCAAACCGAAATGCAGATTCAGGATCGCAGCCAAATAGGCGCCCACGCCGAAAAAGAGCGCCTGTCCGAGGGAGACCAGGCCGGTGGCCACGGCGATAAAATCCCAGCTCAGCGCCAGAAGCGCGTAGACTGCGGTCAGGATCAGAACTCTCTGCATGTACAGGCTGGGGGTAAAAAGCGGCAGAAGGAGAAGAAAAAGGACCGGAAACACGCTGGGCGCGGCGACGTAAATCATGCGGGAGAGCGACTCGAGCGCATAGATGTCTTCGGTGAGCACCCTGATCGGCCGGTCGATTCTCTCCCTGCGCTTCGCCATGAATTTAAACCCTTTCTTCCAACTCCTTTTGCTTTCCAAAAAGGCCGGACGGCCTAAAGACGAGCGTCACCAGAATGGCCAGAAGGGCAACGATCATCTGATAATGCGGGCCGAAATAGGCGACGCTGAGAATCTGCGCGTAACCGATGAGCAGGCTCGCCACGATCACTCCAGCCGGACTCTCCAGTCCTCCCAGGATGCAGACGGCGATGGCAAAAACCAGGATGTTCGAGCCCGACTCCGCGGCAATGTAGCCGAGCGGCAAGACCACCACCGCGGCGACGGCGGCCAGCGCGGAACCCAGAGCCAGGCTTAGGGTGGCCATGTGGTCAGGGTCGATTCCCACCATCATGGCCGCCTGCTCGTCCTGGGCAATCGCCCGGAATGCGAGACCGATCTTCGTGTAATGGGTGAAGAGCCACAACGCCAGGATCAGGACAGCGCCGATCACGACCAGCGCAACCCGCTGAAAATCGACCGGCACCCCCAAAAGCTGTAGCGTCGCCCGCCTGAGCGGCGGTAGACCGTAGGCGGAGCCAAACAAGCCGAAGAAGCGAAGCAGCTCGACCAGCGCGGTGCCGAGGGCGAAGGTGACGATGATCTCCGAGATCGGCATGCCGCGCACGCGGATCAACGCGAAGCGGTAGAGCGCCGCGCCGACCAGCGCGACGAACACGACGGCGAGAAACAAGGCAAGATAGTAGTTGAGAGCCAGGCGGTGAAGGAGCACCCACGCGGCAAAACCCGCCAACACGTAGAGGGCGCCATAGGCGAAGTTGGCCACGCGGCTGATGCCGTAAGTCAGCGAGAAGCCAACCGCCGTAAGCGCCAGGATAATGCTGTTGATCAGCCCATAGATGAATATGGACCGGAGCATGAAGGCATTACTTAGAAGGCGCCAGCCAAGGAGGTACCTGGATCTTGCCCGTGGCGATAGCCGTTGGAAAGACGACGACCCGCTTGCGGTCCTGCCATTGGAACCAGGTGCTGACCGCCCCCTCCTTCGGATCGTAGCTGGGTATAATCTGGTGGCTCTTCGGATCGAACCGGACCCTCCCGTAGACGCCTACCATGTCCGTTTTTTCCAAGGCCGCAACCACGCGCTCCGCATCCAGGGAGCCGGCGCGCTTGATCGCGTCCGTAAGGACGTAAACGCCCGTGTAGCTGGTCGAAGCCCCGTACCCCTCCGGCTCCACGAGCCAGCGGTCAGTGTAGGCTTTATAGAACTTCATGGTGAGCGGGGTCGCATTGGAAGGAGCGTTGCCCGCGTTGGCCGGGCAGGCAAGCCAGTAGGCGACCGCGCCGCCGGTCGACGCCCAGGCGCCGGGCTGTTCCACGGCGCTCGAGATCCCCGCGACCGGCAACACCGGTATCTTCAAGTCGAACCATTGCTTGACCAGGATGGCCGTTTCCGGGTGGTCCATCCAGACAAAGAGGATCTGCGCTTTCTGATCTCGGGCTTTGAGCAGCCCCGTGGAATAATCCAGCGCTCCCGTCGGGTAGACCTCGCTGCCGAGGACGGCCCAGCCTTTCTGCTCGAGGCCCTTGCCGACCAGCCCCGCGATGGCGCGCGCGTGGGCGACATCCTGGACCATGATGAAGATGCGGTCGAAACCGTTGGCCTGCCTGATGCTTTCAAAAAGGTCGATCGCTTCCTTCGCGAGCTGTCCGGCCTCGCTCGTGATTCTAAAAAGATACTTGTACTTAGAATAGTTCTCGGCAATCCTTCTGTGATAGGCGGGCGTCAAGGCGCCGGTGGTGAGCATGGATACTTTTCGGTACTTCGCGATCAGGTCCATCGCGGCCATCGCCGCCTCGGAGCGAACCGGGCCTCCCATCAGCACATCGGCCTTCTTCTCCAGGATGAGCTTCTCCACCACGAGCAGCGCTTCCGAGAGTGGCACACCGGGTTCGAGATCTCGGGTGTCCAGCACCTCAAGCTTTAGCGGCCTGCGAACGCCCGCGACATCCACACCGCCCTTAGCGTTGATCTCCTCCGCAGCCAGGAGCATGCCGCGCTGCGCGTCCCAGCCATACAAATACTGGGTGGAAAGGGGCGCCCCGATGACAATGGGCTGCCCTTTACGCGGCGCCTGAGCGGCAAAGCCCGAAGAAGAGGCAACACCGAAGATTAAGACAGCGACGAGCCAAGAGACGACGCCGACAGATTTAGTTTGCATCCGAGTTCCCTCCTCTGGATGCGATAATGGGCCGCTTTGCGAGGAGATGTCAAGCAAGAAAGAGACCCATTCCCCAAAGCTTCGTCGTTTCGGGAATTCCCGAACGCCGGGGATAGTCTGTCTTGTCTCGCGTCGAAGCATGAAAAGCCCTTTTTCAGCAGAGTCTTTTCTCACCTGCACACTTTTCAAGTCTGCTCAATTGCGCAAATCTGCAAATGCCGTATCCTCACATAAGCGCTCCGGCAATCGGGTTCGCGTTGAACGCCTGTATGAGAGCAAAAGAGTGGGGGGCAGGTTTTCCAATGCTACATTTTCCCTCGGAAGGAAAAGCGCGTTTTTCGCTGTTTAGTTTCGCGCGCTGGCAAAGAAGCAGGATGGGGGAATCCGTGGGATTGCGCACGGAAACCACCTGCAGAAGACATGTCTGAGGACCGGAGCGCACCTGGAGGTATCGACAAGCCTGTGTAATTCCAAATAGCAGAAAGGTGGTGGCCGATGATAGCGACTGACATTTTGGTGGACGCGTTCACGCGGGTCGACGAATCCCTGCACCGCACACTCGCAGACCTCACCGAGATGGAGCTCATCCAGGAGCCGCACCCGCCCATAGGCTGGCTCGCCTGGCGGCTCACCCGAATTATGGACAGCAACGTGTCGCGGCTTGCCGGCCGGGAGCAGCTATGGATCGGAGAGGGTTGGGCCGCTCGCTTTGGCATGCCGCCCGAGCCAGCCGACTTTGGGCGATCGGCCACTCACACGCGAGAGCAAGTGCGAGCCTTTCGCGCCTCCTCGGAGCTGCTTCTGGCGTACCACGACGCAACCTATGAGCGAACGAAGGGGTACCTCAAGACGCTAACGGCCGGGGACCTTGCGCGGCAGCTCGACGAGCCGCAGTATCAACCGCTCCCAACCGTAGCCGTCCGCCTCGTGAGCGTGTTGGAGAACGCGATGACCAACCAGGGGCAGATCAGCTACTTGAAAGCTTACCACCGGCTCGGCGGCTGGTTCCCGCGCGAGGCCAAGGATCCGGCCAGCTTCCGCTAGGGCGTTTAAAGACTCTGTCCCACTGGACGGATGCAGAGCCATATCCGGCTGCGACTGAAAAAGGAGGGGGGCTTGGGGTCCCGCTTTCTATTCTGGACGATCCCCTTCAATGCGTTCTATTGCTGCCCGCGTGCTACAGGGATGAGGGGAAAGGTGCCTGGACCGCAACCCACTTGAACCATGGTCCAAGCGGGAGGCGAGTACCGTCGCCGGAGCCGGCGCTTATTCTCTGACGGCCTTGACAGCTAGATTGTAGAACTCTGGATCGTTATTTAACTTCGCGAGAGCTTCCACGGCGGACAAAAAGGCCTCAACTGCTGGCTTCTCGCCCCCTTTGATTCTAGCAACCTCATCCATAATCGTGGGCACATCCAAGCCTGTTTTCTTGGCAAGCTCGCTTAAGGAGGCCTTTTCTTCCAGGTATTCTCCAGCGGCGTAATTGAGAAGTTCTCTCTTGGCCTGGTCTTTAGCGAGGCGAGCAAGGTATCCAGTCTTACTGGTCTTTTTAAGCATGCAGAGACGCCTCAGGACCTGATCTTCCTCGTCCGTTAATCTTACGGTGACAGTGGTTTTCTCGTGTTTTTCCTTTTTCATCAATTTTCTCCTTTCCGTCGGATTGCCGATACGATCCTCACCGCAGACTGTATCCATTCGGGTCTCAGAGTTCCGCGGCGCGTTATCCTAACCAAAGCGCTTAACGCGCGCTCTGGCGTGACGCGTTTCTGTTGATAAAGCCCGACCAGATAGGCGAGAGAGTTAACGACCTCGACTCCGGCTGCCTGTGCCGCCTCATAGGGTCTCCAGTCATCAATGAGCAAAAGGAGCTTTCGCTCCAGAGCCAGGTTAATGGCAGATCTTTCCCCATCTCCATACAATCTAATCTTCTCGGATTTTGGCGCAGCTTGTTTGATGCCTCTCTCTGCCAGTAACGCTTTGAGTCGGAGGCTCGTTGGGTTATCGCGCCCCAGCTCTTTTTCCACTGCCCTAGCGCAGAATAGCTCAAAATCCGAAAGCAGAAAGTCGACAAGATCCAGGTAAACCGCATGAACCCAAAAGGAGCTGTCAAAAGTGGCCCCTTTTTTCATTGATTAAGTCTAGCTTGCTTTCAAAGTGAAAGCAAGCCGTGAATCGGGATCTGCCAAGATGAACCTACGGGGCTTGCAGTGCCGGGGGAGGGGGGGGAAGGACGTCGGCTGTCTTTTACTGGCCTGAGCTAAGGACATCGGAGTGTCTTAGTCCGATCCGTGTCTGCCGTGTCGCACAGCCAGGCCGGTTTTCCCACGAAGCAGCCGCGGGCCGCCCCGCGCATCTTGGATTGGCCGCTGGCTTATATTGCGGACTTCCTACCCACCGGGATAGATATAGGAACGTCGCGCGAGACGCTGCGAAATCGCACAGCGACGGCGCGCGCCGGTGGTCCAAATGAACGGCAAGCACTGGGTCCTGTGGGATGGGGCATGCGCCTTTTGTCGCCGCGCCGCTTTGTGGGTGAAGCGGAAAGATCTTGAGCACCGCTTTGAGATCGTCGCCTACCAGGAGGCCCCTTCTCCGCCGATGACTCCCGCGCTTTATAGCGCGTGTCAGGAAGCCCTTCACGTCGTCACCATGGAAGGGAAAGTCCTTCGGAGCGGTCGCGCCTGCCTTTTTATTCTCGAGGGACTGGGTTGGCGATCTCTCGCTCGTTTCCTGAGATGGCCGCCGCTCGTCTGGATCGTCGAACTGTGCTACCGACTCGTAGCAGCTAACCGTTGGCTGTTTTCCCGAATCGTATTTCGAAGGGATTGAAGGAACCTGCGCTCCATTTCACTCGACAATCTTCGGACTCTCTTCGTCCAAGAACCGATGGCCGCAGTAAGGACAGAGAAGCTGGATCTTCTTGTGCCTGAGCTCCTGCCAATGGCAATAAAATTCACCGCCACACTGCGGACAGGTCACCCAGAAAATCTTCGTCATGGGCAGTTTTTCGCCATCCTTTAACCCTTGGGGAGCCGCTCGAGGATCGCGCGCGGAATGAAATCCTCGAGCCTGGTTTTCTCCATCGCTTTCTTCGGCACCTCCACGCGCGCCTCAAATGGCCGCTGGAGCGGCCGGGTGGCATCGATGATCATCTTGGCCGTCATGATGTTGTCGGTCTGGGAGGGATCCAGCGTGTTTCCTTTTACGTTCTTGATGATGTCGATATCCTGGTCCGCTTGCACGCGTGTGGCCACGGCCCACATGACCTCTTCCTCGTTGTAGATATTGATATCGGCATCGACGACCACCACATGCTTGACGAAATCGCAGCCTCCGAGCGCTGCCAGAGCGGCCTGCTTGGTCTCGCCGTCCACTTTCTTATCGATTGAGATGTAGCAGTTAAAGCGGCAGCCGCCCGACATCGGGAAATGAACGGCCCTGGCGGTCGGGACAACGCCCCGGATCAGGTTGAAAAGGCTCCCTTCTTTGGGAATCCCGCCGAGCACCCAGGTATCGCGGTGGCCGGTGAAGATGTGCTGAAAGACCGCATCGTGCCGGTGGGTGATCGCGGTCACCTCGATCACCGGGCGAAGCCGCTGCGGCCCGTAGTAGCCGGTGAATTCCCCGAAGGGGCCCTCGACCTCTCTGACCCGCGGCAGGACATGCCCCTCGATCACGATCTCGGCGTCCGCGGGCACCATGAAATCCTCTCTCCAAGTCTCCGAAGCCGTAAGCCGAAGCGCCTCTCCCATGATCGCTCCGACTCGCGCGTAGTCGTCGACGCCGAAGGGAGAGACGTTCAGGGCCCCGAGGTAAAACGCCGGGTGATGGCTCACAACGATCGCCACCGGAGTCGGCCGGTTCTTCTCCTCGTTCTTCCGGTGGATCTGCCAGTTGTGGCGTGGCGACATGTGCACCCCGAGCTTTCGCGGCCCCTTCACCATGTTGCGCAGAAACGCGATGTTGTAGAAGCCCCCTTCGGGATCCTTCATGACGGGAGTCATGTCGAGATACGGAGCCGGGTCCATCGCGTGGTGGCGCACCACCGGGAAATCATAGACATCGGCCTCCTCGCCGCGCTTGACGACCGCTTTGACCGGCGCCTCCCGCGGTGGGATCACTACAGGCGGAATGAGTTTCTCCTCCCGCGCCGCATATTCGAGGCTCAACGCGAGGCCCTCATCGGCAGGATCCATGCCCAAGGCCAAAGCGCAGCGGCGCCGCGTGGCAAAGACGTTGCTCAAGAGCGGAAAAGAAGAAGGCTCGCCCTTGAGGTTACGCGGCCGGGTAAAAAGGAGCGTGGGGAACTTGCGGTCGTTCTCCAGGTGCTGCAAGAGAGCCGTCACTTCAAAGTCGGCCGGAGCGACATCACGCTCCACGCGAACGAGATCCTGGGGCAGCCGCTCTTCCAGCTCGCGAAGAAAGCTTCGCAGGTCCTTGCTGGCTTTGCGGACGGCTTTGGGGCTAACGGAAGTTTTCATCGCTTCTCTAACGCGGATTCCCTCGAAAGGTCTTCGGGGCCCGATCCGCCTCAGGCGGACGCGGCCGATGGACTAAGCTCCCTCGGGAAGTGCGCTCTCGGCTGCGGCCGCTGGGTTCGTGCCATGAGTCGTACCGTCTGTAATCGGACATCCGCAGCCTCGCTCGCGCTCCCCTCGGTCGCGGACAAAGAGGTCCGTGGCGTTCCGCCCCGTCCCCTTCCGGCTTCGAAGTAAAAGTGAGCCGGCCGAGGGGGCGAGCCGCGATTTTTATTTTTTTTTGCCCTCGCCCGGAGAGGTTTGCCCCCGAGATCGGCGCACGGTCGCGCGGCCTTGAGGAGCGGGTCCTAGCTTTCAGCAGCGAGAGCGACGCTAAACCTCGATCGAAATCAACTTCTCCTCAGAGCGCACTAACGGCTCAACGCCCGACTGCGTTACCAGGTAAGGCCGCGAGATCAACGCGCTGCCGCACTCTTTACCCGTAAAGCACGCGCGCAGCGTCAGGACCATCCCGGGCTTGATCTCCACTGCGCCTTCGGTCCCGAGATAGGGCTCTTCGGTCAGGTCCAATCCCACACCGTTTCCCAGACCGTAGGCCTGAAGGGAATCGCGCGCAGCCGGTGAGGGAACTTCTCTCAGCCAGCCAGCCGCCGCCTGCGGCGAAACACCAACCTTCGTCCTCTCGACGAGCTGGCGGAACACATGAGCCGCCAGACCATGGCTTTTTACGACCTCCTCTGGCACGCTGCCCAAACAAAACGTCTGTCCCAGCTCCGCCCAGCAGCGCTGGCACGAAGCGGCAAGCAAAACCAAAATCGCCTCGCCTTTTGTCAAGACCGAATCTCCCGCAGGCCTGAGCCCGATCTGCGGCGCGCCGGACCGCGCCAGCAACAGACGGACATCCTCCGCTCCTTGGCGGCGCGCCTCGCGCTCCAGGACGGCGAAGATTTCATATTCCTTGCGCCCGGGGCGCGCCTCTTCGGCGAACAGAGCGAGGGCGTCGGTTAAAATCCGGCTGGTCTCTTTGAGGAGCGAAAGCTCGGCCGGGGACTTGACGAGTCGAAGCGTGGTCAAAAGATCGTTGCAATCGCCAAGCTCGGTCCCCTCAAGCAGCTTCACGATCTCCCCCCACTCGCGGATATTGAGCTGCTCTCTGACCGTGACCAGTCCGACCCGCTTCGGTTTGAGACTTCGCGCTTCGAGCGCCCCGCTCAACCCTTGCGCGAACCGCGCCACGGAGCGGACCTCATCGATCCAGGTGAGGGTTTTGGAAAAGGGGTTGTTGCGGCTCGGCTCCTGCACGACCAATGCCGGCTCGCCCTCCAAGGGGATCATCGCAAGGGCGCCGCGGTTCTTCGGCATGAAGTGGCTGACGAAGGCCAGATGGCCAAAGCGCCAGGAGTCGCCATAAACTAAAAGCAGACCCACGCCCCGCGCGCGCATCCCCTCACGGATGCGGTCCAGGCGATGGTGAAATTCCTCTTTGGGCAGCCGTCCTTGATCCCAGAGGCTACAGCCGCGGTTCAATACGGTGTGAAGTGTGTCCATAGTCCTCAAACCTCGATCGTAAAAAGCTTCAAGGGGGACTGTCCCCCTTTTTCAGTCCCCTCAGACCTCGACAGTGAAAAGTTTAAGCGGCGTTGTGGTGAGGCGTCGTGGACCGCTTGCTTCCACCCAGACTGTGTCGCCGAGCATCAGATAACCGGTCTCGGGAAGATACTGGTTGGGATGGACCACGAAACACATCCCTTCTTCGATCACCGCCTCATTTTCGTCGACGATCTCGGGGAAGGGCATGGACAGAAAACCGAGACCGTGTCCCCTGACCCGCATATAAGGAGGCCGGCAGTATTTCTCGTAGCCGTAGGCCGAAAACACCTGATTCATCACCTGCGCGACCTCGCCAACCTTGTTGCCCACCCGTACGCGCTCCAGGCTCTTTGCCATCGCCTCTTCAAGAATGGCGAACTTCTCGCGCAGAAGAGGCGAAGCGGAGCCCATGACGGCCGTCCGGCAGAGCTGGATGAAATGACCTTCACAGGCCGGGGTGATCTCGGCGATGATGATATCTCCCGGCTCTATCCTTCGGTCCTGAGGCGGGTGGGTGCAATGGCCGTGGTCGGAGGCCGTGACCATACCGAAATTATCCTCGGCTCCGCGAGCGCGCATCGCATACTCGACCTCCGCCGCCAACTCGTGCTCCGGCATCCCGACTCTCGCCTTCTTAAGAATCGCGCCAAAGCCAATATCCGCCATCTCGGCGGCCTGCTGGATCGCCGCCCGCGCCTCCTCTCCTGGAAAGCGGGCGAGGGTGCTCAGGATTTTATCGGCGGGTCTAAGCTTGATGGCCGGGATTTTTTCCAAACCTAAATAGACGGCGGCCGGCATAAAAGCCCAACCGACGATGCCCACCTCTCCCCTGATCCCTTGCTGCCGCAGGAGCCCACTCACGCCATCGATAAATCGATCGACGACGCACGCGTCCTGAATCCACGTCTTCTCCCTTACTCTTCCCAGGTCCCATGAGAGGCTGATCAGGATCGTGGCCTCACCCGATTCGCTGAGAACAACCCCCGTGTGCGGCCCCATCGGCAAAACCCCGGAGATCCACAGCACCGGATTGATCTCCAACATGCTCAACTGCCCGCTGGAGTAAAAAAGCACCGCCGAAAGCCCTTCCCGCCTCATCGCCTCCCGCATCGAAGCCACTTTTTTGCGAAAGACGCCGGATTCATTGGCCACTCTAGTTTCCATGGCGTTCCTCCATTTTCACAAACAGCCGGCTCACCCCTTTGGTCATTTCGAAAAGCCGGTCGTCATCATAGTCTCTGGGATATCCCACATCGATCGAGACTGTGTCAAAGACCCGGGTGGGCCTTTCGGTCACCACGAGCAACCGGTTCGATAGATAGACGGCCTCGCTGATGTCGTGGGTAACGAAGATAATCGTTTTCTTGGTCTCTTGCCAGATCCGAATCAGCTCCGCCCTCATCTTGCGTGCGGTGATCTCATCGAGGCTGCTGAACGGCTCATCCATCAGTAAGATCTCAGGCTCTACCGCCAAGGCCCGGGCGATGGCGACCCTTTGCTGCATGCCTCCAGAAAGCTGCTGGGGAAAGTAGTCCTCAAACCCTTTGAGCCCCACCAGTTCGAGATAACGTTGCGCGAAATGCCACTGCTCCTCGTTCGAGAGGGCCCCATGTTCCAAAGGAAACTTCACATTCTCTCGGATGGAGCGCCAGTTGAGCAAGCGCGGCTGTTGAAACACAAACCCCAGCCTCATCCCATCCTCGCTTTCCAGCAATGGCCTTTCATTCAGCAGAATCTCGCCGCCGCTGAGAGTTTCAATTCCGGCGAGGATATTGAGCAGGGTGGACTTGCCGCAGCCCGAAGGCCCCAATATTGAAACGAACTCTCCTTCCTTAACATCGAAAGTCAGCCCCCCAATGACATCGAGCCGGCTTTCATCCGGGCGGAGGAAGTGCTTGGTCAGATCCCTGACAACGATCTTTTTCACTTGCCGTCGATCCTTGGCTTAGACTTGCACAACCACCCGCCAGGCCGTAATCCGTTTTTCAAACGGATTGATCAAGAGAAATTCAATTCCCAAAAGCACAATGGTGAAGCTGAGTGCCCAAGCGAGCACCTGAGTCATAGAGAAAAGGCCAAACCAGTAATTCAGCATGTAGCCCACCCCGCTGCTCATCCCGATCAGCTCCACTGTGGTAGCTATTTTCCAAGAGATGCCGAGCGCGTAGCGAGTGGCCGCAAGGATATAAGGCACCGTCTGCGGAAGGACCACCTTGCGGATGAGATCGCGGCGAGGGACTTGAAAGGCCCTAGCCATGGTGACGAGTTGCATATCGATGTCTTTAACCCCCTGCCACATATTAATGGCGACTGCCGGAAAAGCGGTGATTCCGATGGCGATCACCGCGGCAAAATCGTTAAGCCCGAACCACAACAGCGTGATGATGGCGTACACCACTGCTGGTATGGTGAGTCCGACCATGACCCAGCTCTCCAAGAACTTTTCCCCTTTGGGTGAGATCCCCATCACAATACCGAAGGCGCTGCCAATGATCATGGCGAGGAAAAGACCTAAGAGGACTCGAAAGATGGTCTTGTAGAGATGAAAAAAACCGTCGCCCGAGGTGAGATTCTCCCAGATTGCCTCGAAGACCGGAATGGGCCCGGGGAGAATTTGCGGCGAAAAAACGAAAGAGAGAACGACCCAGGCAGCCAGCAGAACCAAAACGGAATAAATCTTAAGGGTTGTATGCATCGGTCATTAAATCCTCTGGAACCGCCTTAAGCACCTTGGGTCCCAAAATCTCTTTGACCGCTTCCAGGAAGTCTCTCTGAACCTCCATCTGCTGCCGGTCCCACTTCTCCAGAATTCTCGGTCCCCACGTCTTCTGTAACGCGGCGACCCCTTCCTTAGTGGTTATCCCTACGCTCTCCCCATAGCTCTTCCATATCTCGGAATGTGTACGGATATACCGCACCGCATCCACGTAGGCCCTGAGGTATCTCCTGAGAAGGTCCGGATTGGCCTTGGCAAACTCTTCGTTGGTGGCCAGCGTCACAGTAGCAGGAGCCCTACCGGCTCTTTTCTCCCACTCCTCGCTCATGTCAAGGAGAACACGGTATTTACCCGTAAGGGGAAGCGTCACGGATTCCTGATTTCCAACTAGGGCAGCGGCCAGTTGGTCCTTGTCCAAGAGGCCTGCCAGGGCCGGCCCCGGCGCGGTGATCAGCTCCGTTTCTCTTTGGAGATCCATACCGTACCACTTTTTTGAGATTGCCATCAGCATGCTCGTGGTAGCGGACCCGGGACCCCCGAAATTGCCAATTCTCTTTCCCTTAAGGGCGGCAAACGACTGGATCGAAGATTCTTTCTTTACGAGCACCGCATTGACAGGAGAAAAAATGCCGTAAATGATTACCATATCCTTTCCTTCGGCTCGCGCTCTTGCCATCGCGGTGACCCCGCCGTAGCCGATGTCGACCCTTTTCTCCGCAAGGAAGAGATGAAGTGGAGCCGGATTGAGGACCTTAATTCTCTCGTAGGGAACATTGTATTTGTCCAGGAGCTTCTGACGCTCCATGACGTTATGGATAAGATCCTGCGAGCCGCTCGTAAGTATTCCGAGCCGCACTTTTTTCGTTTCTGCCGCGGCCGCAGGCGAGGCCCACGACAGCGCCCAGAGAACGGAGAAGACCAGCGTCCCCTTTAGCATCAAAGCCAGCATAAAATCCTCCTGCCTATTTTTCCGCGCATCATCGCGGCTCCTTGTTCGACGTCTTCCCTACTACTTTTTCGCAAGCTCGCGCAGGTAACGCACGCCCCCTTGATAATCCTCGAACAGTCTTTTAACCGCGGTTTTGACCACCCGGTCCGCCGACTCACCGAACAACGCATCCGCAGGCTGCCCCAAAACCTTCTGATGCTCTTCCCGATAAGGCGGATCCTGCGTCATCATTTCAAGGGCGCGGGTCAAGATCGCGATCCGGTCGGGCGGCACGCCCGCCGGAAGGCTGACCATGCCTTGAAACGCTTGCGGGACTACCAGTGCCTTCCAGCCCTCCCACGCGGGACCCGCTTTCTTCTCCTTGGGCAAGACCTCGTCCAAGGTTGGTATATCCGGGATGAACTCCGAGCGTTTAAAGGTTTCCTCTAAAGTCAGGATTCCCGTTTGCCAGAGAACTACTATGGTCCCGTCCTTCTCCCTGGGCTGGATAATGGGTTTATAGCCGGCCATGGGCTCTTCGAACAGGTGGATTTCCCCGCGCTCGAGAGCTACCAGCAAGTCCGCCGATCCCCTGTAGCCCGTCACCCAGGTGTGGTCCACACCAAACAGCTCCAGTGCCAGCTTGGGCCTGAGGCTTCGGGGGCTCGAGGCTCCAGAACCGCCGATCCGCAACTTTCCTGGCGCACGCAGGATGTCTTCTGCCCTCTTGATTTTGGTCGCCTTAGCATTGAAGGCGGTCAGCCAACTGTCCTCTTGGACCCAAAGGACAGACATGCGCCGAACGTCATACTTGACGCTTTCGGGCTGAAGAAAGGTATTCATGACCGGGCCGGTTGGAGAGTGAAGCATGGTCAGCCCGTCGGGTGTGGCAACACCGAACACGTAGTTGGCTGCTATCTGGCCGCCGGCGCCGGTCATATTCTGCACAACGATGGTTGGATTGCCGGCAAGCCATTTGGGCAGGTAGCGCGCGATGAGCCTTGCTCTCAAGTCGATCGTGCCGCCGGCGGCAAAACCGGCAATGATGCGAATGGTTTTTCCCGCATAGAAGGGCTGCTCTTGAGCCGACGCGATCTGCCCCGAGTGCGCCACGACCAGCGCAAGTCCAAGCACAGCATGGATCACTGGGAGCTGACAACTTGCCCTCTTCATACACCTACCCCCCTTCACCTTTGCGATTGACGCAAAACCCGGGGAGGGATTCCCCCCACATCGAGCTGTTCGTGTCATGGAGCTGCTAAGACAGAAATTCTCTGGGATCCGTGATGGCTCCTCGGATCGCGGTCGCCGCCGCCACAGCAGGACTTCCCAGATAGATCTCAGCGTTGTAGCTCCCCATGCGCCCCTGGAAGTTGCGGTTGGCGGTCGAGAGCGTGACCTCGCCGTCGGCCATCACGCCGCCGTCCCCCGCGCACGCGCTGCAGCCCGGGTTCGTGATCAGCGCGCCCGCCTCGAGAAGGATCGAGTACGTCCCGTCCTTCACGGTGCGCGCCACGATCTCTTTGGAGGCCGGGCTGACGAGCAGCCTCACACCCGGGGCCACCTTGTGTCCTTTGAGAATCCGCGCCGCCTCCACCAGGTCCTCGTACTTGGCGTTCGCGCAGGAACCGATGAAGACCTGGTCCACCTTGGTGCCTGCGACCTGGTCGATTGGCTTCACGTTGTCGACCGCGTGAGGGCAGGCGATCTGCGGCGCCAGGCTTCGCCCGTCGACGGTCGCGCTCTTCACGTAGACCGCATCGGCGTCCGGGTGAACCTCGGCGTAATGCCCCGAAGGCACGCCGCGCTCGGCCAGGTAGCTTCTCGTGGTCTCGTCCGCACAAACGACCGCGTTCTTCGCGCCGACCTCCATGGCGAGGTTACAGAGCGTCATTCGATCGGAGATCGAAAGCCCTTGCGTGTAGCTACCATGAAACTCGACGGAGAGATACGTGGCGCCATCAGCCGTGAGAGTGCCGATCAGTTTGAGCATGACGTCTTTGGAGCTGGTGCCGCGCGCCAGCGGGCCTTCGATCGTGACCTTGATCGAGTCCGGCACCTTCATCCAGAGCTTTCCCGTGACCCAGGCAGCCGTGATCTCACTAAAGCCGACGCCGGTGCCGAAAGCGCCGAGGGCGCCGTAGATCGTCGAGTGGGAATCAGTCCCGATCACGACCATGCCGGGGCGGATGTACCCTTCCTCCATCAGCACGACGTGAGCGATGCCGGCTTCGACGTCATAAAACTTCTTGATGCCTTTGCGCACGGCGAACTCACGGCACATCCGCTGGTCGTCGGCAGTCTTGGGGATCCGGGCCGGGGAGATGTGATCCATGACCATCGCGATGCGGTCCGGATCGTAGAGTTTATCCGTCCCGAGCTTCTCCAGTGTGCGGATGCAGCGCCAGCTCGCCATGTGGCTCATGTAGAGATCAGGATAAACATCGACGATCTCACCGGGGCGGGCTTCCGACAGCCCGGCGGCTCTGGCGAGGACTTTCTCAGCAAACGCTCTTCCCACTGACCTTCACCCTTTCAGCGCTTTCTCTTGGGGCAAAACATACTTGGCCAGGTAGGGGATCAAACCTCCCGCCTCGAGGATCTGCCTGAGGCTCTCAGGATATGAGGCAAAGCCGAATTCCTTTCCATGAACAACGGCAATCCCGCTCGCGTAGTCGATCCAAAGTTCGCCGTCATCGGCGACGGCCTCTGCCGCCTCAGGGCATTCGACCACGAGCAGTCCGGTATTGATGCAATTCCGAAAGAACACCCTGGCGAAAGACTTCGCGACCACAGCTTTGATCCCGGCGCCGATCAGGCAACTAGCTGCCTGCTCGCGCGCGCTCCCGCAGCCGAAGTTTCTCCCGCCCACCACCACTTGAGAAGACCAGAGGCGTTTCTGGACCTCCGGCCCCAGCGGCTCGAAGGCATGCTTGGCCAGCTCCTGCGGGTCGATGCTTACGAGATAGCGGCCGGGTATGATCACGTCGGTATTGACGTTGTCCCCGAACTTTATAACCTTCCCGCCAACCTTTTCCATTACGGCGTCGTATCCTCCAGGAACCATTCGGTCGGCACCTCGCGCCCCAAACCTTTCGCCTTCGCCAGCTCAAGCGCGCGCGCGCCGACCGCGGCGAACTGAAGCCCCATCCCCGTATTGTTGGCAAAGACTGTGATTTGCTCTTTGCGGCTTCGCCCGGGAAAGCGACCGACCAGGAGATCGCCGAGCTCGCCGATTTGCTCCCACGTTTTTAATCCCCGCTTTACCGGGCCCATGATGTCGATCTGGTTGTCGTACTCAATCTGTTCTTTCGAGAGCACAATCAGGACGTCGGCGCGATCGAACGTCGTGTCATCCAGCTCGCGCCGTATAGTCGTGCGATCAGGCGACGTGATCGCAGTAATGTGGGTACCGGGCTCGACCCAGCTCCCGTCGAAGCACGGATCCATGGCCGCCGTGGCGCAGGTCACGATCGGGCAGCCCTTGACCGCATCTCGCGGATGGTCCACCGCAATGATTCGCTTGCCAAGCTTATCGCTCCACTCACCGGCGAAGGCTTTGCGGTGGGATGAGGTCGGGCTATAGACGCGGACCTCCTCGATCTCGGGGCGCACCATGAAAAGATACTTGAGGTGAGCCTCCGCCTGCCAGCCCGCTCCGAAGAGCCCCGCAACCCTCGCGCCGGGGTTGGAAAGCTCGCGGATTCCCACCGCTGAGGTGGCGCCGACCCTGAGCTTCTGGATAAAGCTATCGTGCATGACGGCGAGCGGCTCCAGGGTCTCGAGACTGTAAAGGGTAATGAGCCCGACAAAAGTGTTGCCGGGCGCTGCCGGGATCAACCGGCGCCGCTTGACGCCCCCCTCGAGCGTCTCCACACCGGCCATATCTGAGGTGATGCGCAAGGCCCAAACCCCGGAGGAGGGGTTTCCGCCTTCCTGGGACTTGAACCTGAAATGAAAGCCCGGATAGCGCTTATCCTCCACCGGAAGCATCGTGTGGTTGCGTGGGCGGTTGGCAGCCTTCCCCAGAGCGTACTCTTTGTAGGCAACCTCTAGAACTTCCAAACAGCCCTCAAGGGTAAGGACCTGCTCGATGTCGTTGTTGGAGAGAATGCGCATGGTGGCTCCTCGGGGATATTATCCTTCGCCGGCAAGCCGCTCAGCCATCGGAATGAGCCCGCCTGCCTTCAGCATATCGAGGAGGAAGGGAGGCGTGGGCCTGGCCTGAAGCTCACGGCCGGTGGTCTCGTTGACAATCCTGCCGCTGTCGATCTCCACCAGGAGAATGTCGCCGTCACTGACCTGGGCCGTGATCCCCGGGCACTCGAGCGCCGGCATTCCGATCTCAAAGCCGTTCCGATAAAAGGTGCGGGCGAAGCTCTCGGCGATGACGCAGCCGATCCCGGTCTGCTTCAGCGCTTTGGCGGCGATCGCACGACCGGAGGACTGGCCGAAGTGCTTCCCGGCAACCACAATTTCGCCGGGCTTTACCTTCAGCGGGAACTCAGGGTTACAGGTCTCCAGAACGTGCTTCAGAATTTCCGAGAAGGGGCGGAAAACCAGATCCGTTCTGACGATCCGGTCCGTGGGAATGTTGTCTCCGAACTTCCAGCAGCGGCCTCGTGCCTGCATGGGTTTCTCCTTAAAAACGGTTTTGCTGAAAAACCCTCCGTTCATCCTTCGAGAGCCTCAGGACGAACGGAGGCACGCCTGAAATCATTGGAGATTTTCCGTTCATGCTGAGCGCGTCGAAGCATGAAATGCCCTTTTTCAGTAGAATCAAAAACGGTCTTTCATAAATATTGTCTTGGATCCGCTATCGCACCGGCCACGGCCGAGGCGGCCACGGTCAGAGCTGAGGCAAGATACATCTTGGCCTCAGGGCTTCCGTTGCGGCCAGGGAAGTTCCGGGCGTGGGTAGAAATCATCGCCTCCTCGGCAGTCATCGCCCCCATGTTGTACGCTTGATTCGATCCGGTGCTGGGTGGAAACCAGGTGGCTCCGGCCTCGTGCAGCTTCTCCACCAACCCCTCGCGCACCGCTTGCCTGAAGACAGCCCGGCTGGACGGGACAAGATTGAACCTCAAGTCGGGGTGCACGCGCCGTCCTGTCAGAATCTGGGCTGCGAGCCGGAAGTCCTCGATGCGTCCACCGCCGTGCCCGCCCAGCTCGGACCACTGGACCGGCGCCCCCAGCACCGCGGTGACGGGCTTGACGTTTCCAACCGTCGGCGGGCACGCCACCTGGGGCTCAAGATCGCTCAAGTCCCATTCCCAGACCGCCTCAAATGCTCGCTGCGGATCGCCCTTCAGCACGTCAAACGGTTTATCCGTCACGCTGCGCACAAAGCTAAGGGTCTTCTCGTCAGGCTCGATGTAGCCGCACTTGGCCCCCAGGTCCACCACGATCAGGGGAAAGAGCCAACGGTCCCAGAAATCAAGCTGCTCGACGTACGGCCCGGCGAACTCCAGCGCCTTGTAGATCGCGCCGCCCTCGCCGATCGTGCCGGTAAGCCAAAGCGCCGCATCGCGCGGCGTGGCTCCGCGCTTGTGGGTTCCGCTGAGCCTGACCTGGATCGCGTCGGGGACCTTGAACCATGCCTTGCCAAACGGCATGACGGTTCCCGCGTGCGAGTCGTTGCCGATGCCAGTTGCGAAGCATCCCAGCGTTCCGTGCACGGGCGTGTGGCTGTCCGAGCCGACGACCACGGTGCCGGGCCGGATGAAGCCGTTCTGCACCCCGACGTGGTGCGTGTTTCCGTTGCCGCAGTCGAAGAGGTTGATCCCCCAGCGCCGGGCGAAGCTTCGGTTCTCCTGGAGAATACGGGCCCCCTCTTCAGTCGGCGGACAGAAGTGATGGTCGAAGATCATCACCACGCGCTCCGGGTAGCGCATCGGCCGGCGCACCTCGCGCTCGAAAACACGGCCGGTCAAATAGCCGCTGAGATCGTGCAACAGCAGGCAGTCCACATTGGCGACCACTACCTCGCCCGGCGTGACCGTCTTGCGCCCGCTGGCTCGGGCCAGAATCTTCTCGATCATATTCACGGAACTAAGCGTTATCTCGGCCCACCAGTAGTGTCAAGGGTGGTGTCGTCCTTCACGGCGCGTCGTTCCCCGATGTGTCGTCTCGAGACCTGAGCGCTTTCGTCTCCGCTTCCAAAAGCTCCAGCGTCGCAGGATCGAGCGCCACCTTGTAAACGTCGCGGGCCTTCTCCACGCTCACATACCCCTCGAAGACGTCCCATTGAACGGCGCGAGGATCGCGCTCTTCTGGCTTGCCGACTCCCGCGCCGCCGCCGGTGACTTTCAGGATCACGTCCCCGGGCTTGAGTTGGTAGAGCCGGTGCCCGCGGATCGTGCTCTTCTCACCATCGCGTATCAAATAGGCCCTGGAGTTCGGCGTCGGCTCACCACCGAGGGCGCCGGGGCCGCGCACGATCTCCCCGTCAGAGCTGCCGGTAGCGATACCTGCCTCCCTGCCCACGTTCTGGACTTCCCAGTGGAGGCCGGAGCCGCCGCGCCACGTGCCGCTGCCGGCCGTATCCGTGGCGAACTCCCAGCGCGCGATCCGCCATGGGAAGCGCATCTCCAGCTCTTCGGCGTTCCCCTTGGCCACCGTCCCGAGCGAGCCCAGCGAGCAAGAACCGTCAAAGCCATCGAATCCTTTAACCGCTCCGGTCCCGCCGTCCATGTCGAAAGTCGTGACCACGTACCGTTCATTGGTACGCGGGTCGTGGCCGAAGATGTAGTGGCCATGGCGCATCCCCCAGCAGGCGATGGCTCGGTCGGGCATCGCCTTGGACATGGCGTTGATGATCGACTGCGTGATCTGCGTCCCAAGACTCACCGGGGAGGCGCCCACCGTGGCGGGATACTGGGCGTTGAGCGCCGATCCCGGCGGAGCGTATACGCTGATCGGGAGCAAGCTCCCCTCGTTGTGAAACTCCCCCAGTTCAGGATCCATGAACATGCACAGGGCGAACAGGGCGCCACTGTAGGTGGTGTTGTAGACGCAATTTACGAACCCTTTTCGTTGCTTGTCGCTCTTGGAGAAGTCCACCGCGAGGCTGTCGCCCTTTACGGTGATCTCGCAGCGCACCCAGACCGGCTCGTCCAGCACCGTGCCGTCGTCGTCGGTTGCAGCCTCGCCGTAGTAAGTCCCGTCGGGGATCTTTGCGATTGTCGCCCGCACCGCCCGCTGGGTGCGGTCCATCATCTCATCCACGCACTCGAGCACGGTTTCCTTGCCGTATTTGTCCAGCAGCGTGGTGATCCGCTGCTCACAGAGTTTGGTGGCGGCGATCTGGGCGTAGTTGTCGATCCTGACCCCCTGAGGCCAGCGCACGTTGTTAAGGATCAGCTCCATCACGTCCTCGCGCTCCCGATCCCCTTCCATCACCTTGATCCCGGGAATGCAAAACCCCTCGGCGTGGATGTCGTAGGCATTGGGGAAATAGCCGCCGGGATATGCCCCGCCGGTGTCCATCTGGTGGGCGCGGCACAGCGTGATGAACAGCAGCTCGCCCTTGTAGAAGATCGGCCGGTAAAAGCCCCAGTCGGGAAGATGGCAGCAGTAGCCGTTGTACGGGTCGTTGACCAGAATGACATCCCCTGGATTCAGGTTCCCCTTAAACTTGTCGAGGACGTACTGGATCGAAAGCTTTCCGCCGAAGTATTGCACCGAGAGACCAATGGGGATGGCTACCGTACGCGCCTTGGCATCCCAGATGCCGATGGAGACGTCATGAAGCTGGGCGATCAGATAGTTCTGGGAGGTGCGATCGATCACGTGGCGCATCTCCTTACAGATGCTCTGGAAGGAGTGCCACACGGTGGAGAGCGTGATGGGATCGACGCGATCTTGGCCCATGGAACTTACCTCCGGGAGAGAATGTAGTTTCTTACGCCGTCGACGCGGCAGCGGTAGGCGGCGGGAATCACCACGGTCGTCGTTTTCTCCTCGATGATCGCCGGGCCATCGAGGACGTGCCCCGCTGCCAGACGGTCACCATCGTAAACGGGCGTCTCTGCGTACCCGTTCCCCTTACTCCACAGCACGGGCCGGCTGCGCTTCAGCGCCTGGCTCGCCGGGCCCTCAGCCTCGGGCACTTCGGCCAGCCGCAACGGCTCGCGGCGCGCGGTGGCCTTCAGGCGCGCATTGAGCATCTCGACCTCGCGATCGGGCATGTCGAAAGTGTAAAGCTCTTTGTGGCGGCGGTGGAAGGCCTTGACGATTGCCTCCAGCTCTTCGGCGCCGATTTTTCCCAGCGGGACTGCAACCACCTCCACCTCGTGGAATTGGCCCACGTAGCGCATCTCGACGGAGCGCCGTCTGACGACCTCCCCGGGAGGGACGCCGATCTCGCCCAGGACCCGGCGGGCCTCGGCTTCCATCTCCGAGAAGAGCCCGTCGAGGTGAGCCAAATTCAGAAGCTTCACGCGGCTCACGATCGACCGGGCGAAGTCCCGCCCCACCTCCATGTTGAGCATCCCGAAGGCGCTGTAGGTGGCGGCGTAGCGCGGGATCACCACGGTGGGAATCTCCA
>JACPAM010000100.1 GCA_016180805.1 Deltaproteobacteria bacterium
GATGAAGGCGATGGTCTTTGCCGCTGGCTACGGAGAGCGCCTGCGCCCGCTCACGGAGAGAGTTCCCAAAGCGCTACTTCCCGTCGGTGGCCGGCCGATGATCGAATACCCTCTGCTGCTCCTGAGGCATTACGGGATCGAGGAGATCATCATCAACCTCCACCACCTGGGTGAAAAGATTAGAGAGCATCTGCAAGACGGCAACAGGCTGGGTCTCAAGATCACCTATTCTGAAGAGACGGAATTGCTCGACACCGGCGGCGGGCTTTTGCGGGCCAGAGCCTTTCTGGCACAGAATACCTTCATCGTCATCAACAGTGACGTGATCATCGACCTGTCTCTGACGGCGCTGCTGAAAAGCCACCAAAGACATGGCGGCATAGCGACCTTGGTTCTGAGACCGGATCCCCAGGCTGATCTCTATGGCGCGATCGAGGTCTCGGAGGATCTCCGGATCCAGAGATTTTTAGCCCATAGGGCGCCCCGGAGCGAGGCGGCTGGAGACCTCACCAAATACATGTTCACAGGAGTCCAGGTTCTGGAACCAGGGGTCTTCGATCACATGGTCGACGAAGACCCCTTTGGCATCACCCGAGTGACTTATCCAAAGATACTGGTCCAAGGCGAGGCGCTGTATGGTTTCCCTTTTCGGGGATATTGGCAGGACCTGGGCACACCCGAGCGGATTGCCGAAGCTGAATCCAAGCTTCGAAGCGGGGAGTTGAAGTTGCACTACCTTCAGGCCTGAGCAACGAGTGCCGAGTTCTGAGTCCGCTCCCTGCTCAGCAGTCAGCACTTCTTTAGTTAGCCGAGAAAAAGTGTGACGAGCTGGCTGCTGAGGAAGAAAACCGCAAAGCCAAGTACAACGGAAAGAGTGATCGCCCTTGATTTGCCTGCCTCCGACAGCGGAATGAGCAGAGTGGCGCCGAGGTAGATGAAGGTTCCTGTGGCCAGGGCCAGCAGCGAATCGGTGACAAAAGAGCTGATTTGGCCGAGCCAGAAGGGCAGCGCGATACCCACAAGTGTGATAAGCCCGATGCTCAGCCCGGCCATGATGGCGCCAAGGCGGCTCCAACCCGCCCCGCGCATGATGGCGGCTATCACAAAACCGGCAGGCACTTCATGGAAAAGCACGGCCAGGAAAATCACGATTCCCAGGCGGGGCTCGGCCACCATGCCCGCGCCCATGGCCAGGCCGTCGATGAAGTCGTGAACGTTGAAGGCCACGAGGGAAGCTATTCCTGTGCTGATCGGAATCGGCGCGGCGGGCCCCGCCGGGTTATTCTCTTCCGGCAGCCGGTGCAGGTGAACGTTCAGGAACTGCTCGATCAGAAACACCAGCAGGTAGCCACAGCCGACAAAGACGGGCATCGTCGGCCCCCTCTCCAGACTCTCGGGGAGCATCTCCAGGAGGGCGGCGGCAAGGACAAATCCCCCGCCGAAACCCAGCGCGGCGGCCGTAAAGCGGCGAGACGGCTGGCGGCGCAGAACGGCCAGGCAGCTACCTAGAACGTTAGCAAGGGCTGTCAACAGCCCCAAGCCGAGGGTGATCCAAAGCATAGCTGTCTCCCTTACAGGAATGATCGGCAGGTTGCAAATGCGCTGCCCCTTTATAGTTTGTATTTGCGGTTGGCTAAATTGCGCCAGACCCTCACCGTGTCCCACAGGACGCCCAGATAGCCGCCAAATCCCACATGGCTTGTCGGGTCGTTGATCCACCGGGCGGGGATAATTCCGATCCTATAGTTCAGCGCACGGGCCAAGGCCAGCACCTCGATATCAAACCCCCAGCCATCTACGACAGCCCGAGAGAAAATTTTCTCTGCCGCGTGATCACGAAAGGCTTTGAAGCCGCACTGAGTGTCCCAAACGCCCCTCACGACCACGAGCTGAATAAAAAGATTACCCAACTTCCCGAACAAGCGCTTATACCAAACTTGGGGGACGACCTGTCCGGCACCTGCGGCATCTTTGGGATGCCGCGAGCAGATGACCACGTCGTAACCCTGCTCAAAAAGCGGCTGCATTTTATCGAAGTGCGCGATATCCGTGGAGTTGTCGGCATCGCTAAAAAGCCGCACGCGCCCCGAAGCCTTGAGCATGCCCTCCCTAACCGCATACCCTTTGCCGCGGTTAACGGCGCGATCGACGATTTTCAGGTTGTTGACCTCGGAAGCTGCCTTCTGCAAAACCTCCCTTGTACCGTCCGTAGGACCGTCCAGGACCACGAGGATCTCATAGTCGAAGGTCTTTTTTGCCAGATGTTGTTGAAATCTTCTGAGCGTTTCCGGTAACCTATGGGCTTCGTTGTAGGCGGGGATGATGACGGAGAGATGAATATCCGGCTGGGGCATCACCTAAAAAAGTGGCTTTAAAGTACCTCACTTTGCCTTACCCGATAGAAAACCTCAAGAACTTAACGAAACCCGGCGGCAACCGGGAGCATCAAAAAGGGACGCTCTCTTGGGTCGGCGTTGTCTTTCTTCTCCACTCCGTGGGCCTAGCCCTTTTGTTCCAACCAGTCAGCGGCCTTTGGAGCCAACAGCCCGTGATCGAACAGGACTGGGGGTTACACTTTCACCATCTCAATTCTCTCGACGAATTGTGGCGGGGCGACCGCCGCCTGTGGGGTTACAATCCCTTCTTCATGGCGGGGTATCCATCGAACACAATTCAGGATCTCAGCATCAAGTTGTTCGAACTCCTTTCTCTGCTGCTGTCCGCGCTTGGGTTGAACCTGACACTGGCGTTCAAGCTCACGGTCTTCGTGGCCATGGCAGCGATCCCATGGATGATCTTTTTTGCCGCGCGCATGCTCTTTGACGAGGAGCCTGCTCAGCGCCTTGCACCTCCACTAGCCGCATCCCTCGGCACGGCCTACTGGTGGAACTCGCTTCCCCGGGAGATGTTCTTTTACGGGGTCCTTGGCTTTCCGCCGGCTTGCTATCTTTCGCTTCTGGGGCTCGCGCTCTTCTGCCGAATCTCCAATGCCGAGCGCCCTTTTGCCGCGGTGCACACGCTATGGCTTGTGGTCGTGGCGGCGATCTTACCGCTCCATTTTCAGGCAACCCTTCTCATCGCTCTGCCCATCGCTGCGTTCCTGCTTGTCCACAGAAAATCTCTTGATCCTAGGGCGCTGTTTTGGCTCGCAGGCGGCGCGCTTGCTTCGGTGCTGGTCAACTTTGCTTGGCTACTCCCCGCGATCACCCATCGCGGCGATGAAGTCTCCTCGACCATCGTCGCGCAACTGCCGCTCTTCTCAAGCGCGGACCCACTGACGTTCATCAAAGATTACGCTTCTCCCAGCGGCTACTGGACGTTCAGGACATCAGCCTGGGAGAAAGGACTGCGCTGGACGCTGCTGATTTTGGGCTGGATGGGGGTATCCAGGTTGCTCCGAGATGGCCGGAAGGATCTCGCCCTCGTGATCGGCATCGCGGCTGGAACCCTTTTTGCCGTCGCCTACTTCGGCTCATTGATCCCGATCTTAAAAGGCTGGCAGCCCTTACGCTTCAAAGTGGGTTATGACCTGTACCTGGTTTTGGCCGCATCCTACCTCATCAGTACTTGGAAATCCTCTCGAGCCGAAGGGTCTGGCCAGATCCTCATTCCGATCTTGTTGCTCGGTGGCGGCATGGCCTTTTTCGTCAACCTCGCCCAAACCGAGAGCACAAAGAGTATGACCTTGAGAACCGAATTGTCGCCAGAGGTCAAAGCGATCGTGGAATGGATACGCACCGAAACCCCAACAGAGGGAAGGCTCCTCTTTGAAGAATCGGGGGATGAAACCGGATTCGTTTACGACGGGATGTACCTCTCCGCGTTCATCCCGTACTGGACTCACCGCCAACTCATAGGAGGACCGATTAACCTCTACAACGACCGGCACCATTTCGCTGAATTTCACTCAGGCATGTTGTTCAAACGTAACATCGCCGGTTTTACGGACAACGAGATCCGCGACTATCTTCGCGCTTACAATATCGGCGCGGTCGTCGCCTTCCATCCGCGCTCCGTACAACGCTTGCTGTCCATGCCCGGGTTGATCTCCCTGGACCACCGGATCGGCGATATCCACCTGATGAGGGTGAACCAGCCGCTCACCTGGTTTCTCCAAGGAAATGGAAACATAGAGGCCGGCTTGAACCGGATTCGCGTCTTCAACATTGCAGGGGATGAAGTTCTCTTGAAGTATCACTGGACGGAAGGCTTGGTCTCCGATCCGCCCGCGACCATCAGGCCGGAGAAAATACTCGACGATCCCATCCCGTTCATCAGGATTGTCAACCCGCCGCCGGAACTCACCCTTCGCATCGGGCGTTGAACCTATTTCTCGTCCGCGAAGAAGCCTGCGGGGCTCCCTGCTCCTTGACTTTGTGGCGTCTCTCGGATTATTGGTTGCGAATTAACTTTCCGTCTGACCCTATTGGCTTACAGGGGAGCGAAGAGCTCGATCCATGCCAACACGACTGGCCCGTCTCCTCTTCGACCACGAGCCACGCTGAAGATTCATGAATGTTGAGACGCTGGCAACTTTAGCCGCCCTGGGCGGCTGCGGCGGATTTGCCGCTGGCCTGCTCGGTTTCGGTGGGGGTGTCGTGATGTTCCCGTTACTCTTCTATGTCCCCCCTGCTCTGGGATTGGCGCGCCTCGACGCCAAAACCGTGGCTGCGATCGTCGTGTCACAGGTTTTCTTCTCGACGCTGGTTGGCGGCACGGCTCATTGGCGCCATGGCAGGGTGCACCGGCGCATTACGCTGGCAGGCGGGCTCGCTTCGGCGGCCGGCTCTTTCTGCGGCGGGATCATCTCCAAATGGGTTTCTGAATGGACGCTCCTGTTCATCTTCGGTGTAGTCATCCTCGGCGTCGCCACCATGATGTTTCTACCTGCGCCGTCGGTTGAACGGGAGCTGCTCCCGCCGGGGAAGGTGAATGTCCCGACCCTCCCGTTGGCTGCGATCGCATGCGTTACGGGCGTCGTGGTGGGACTGCTCGGCGCCGGGAACTTCGTCTTTGTGCCCCTACTCATTTACGTGTTCCAGGTTCCCACCCGCATCGCCATCGGCAGCAGCCTGTTTATCGCCATGGTGAATACCCTAAGCGGCTTCCTCGGTAAGCTCCTTACCGGCCAGATTTCCCTCTTGCTGAGCCTCATAGTGATCAGTGGAGCCGCTTTGGGAGCGCTCGCCGGCGAGCGCACTCACGGTTTCTTCTCCCCCCGCGCTCTTCGCTACCTGTATGCCGGGATGGTCGGCATCATCATGGTAAGAGTCTGGATATCCCTTTTGGTTTAGTTTGCGCTTTTGGCAATGGGGATTAGAAAAGAATTCACTTCGAGCGCAGCGACTCTCGCCGGGACTTCATGATCCGCAAGGCTTCTTGATAGTGCCCGATCGCCTCATCTCTCTTGCCCAGCTCGGCGAGCGCCCGGCCCAAACTTTCATGGGCCTCGGCAAAGTCCGGCTTGGCGCGCAGGGCCAACCGGAATTGATCGACGGCTTTATCCATCTCGCCTTTCGCCGCCATCGCCATGCCCAACCGGTGATGCGCTTCCGGAAAATCAGGTTGAATCTCGATAGCCCGTTGGAGGTGGACAATCGCCTCCTCGATATTCCCTGCGCGCGCCAGGGCGGTCGCTAAGCCAAAGTGGAATTCGCTCCGATTAGGACTGATCTCCAGCGCCTTGCGAAACTGCAAAAGCGCATCCCCCGGCGCGCCCCGCCTGAGCAGAACATTGCCGAGATTGTTGAACGCATCCGCGAAGTCAGGACTGCTTCGAATCGCTTTTTCATAATGGCGCGCTGCCCGATCCAGATCACCCTGTGACGCCCGCAGATTGCCCAGATTGTAATGGGCCAAAGCGAAATTCGGCTTTACCTGCAAGGCTCGCTGGAGGCTCTCAATAGCTTCAGCGATTCTGCCCTGCTGGGCCAGAGCATTTGCCATGTTGCTATAGCCCGTTGCCGAAGGTCCCGACTTGCGAACGAGGGGCCAATAGACCAGCACCCCACTCAGCAGCAATGCAGCAGCGCACCAAAGAACCTGACGAACGCTGCCTCCTTTAAACAGAGCAAATCCCTCTCCTAGGCCAGCGCCGGCAAAGAGTGTGAGAACTGGGACCATAGGAAAGCGGTAACGCCCAAAGACATAAAACGAGATTATACTAATTACGAGAGTTCCTAACAGAGCATACAACAACCAAAGCTTTCGCCATTGCCTCCAAGTCAGCATGAATCCTACAGCAGCCAACGGGGCCAAAAAACCAAAATGGCTGATCGCACCCAAACCCTTAAGGAGCCAGGACCATTCCTGGTAGAGGTAAAAGTCGTCCGCATCCTCGAGCTCGCGGACATTCCATAAAAGTAGCCATTTCCTGCCCATAAGC
>JACPAM010000031.1 GCA_016180805.1 Deltaproteobacteria bacterium
CCCGTCTCATCTTCAATCCCGCCTTTGAGGACCAGATAAAATTCTCCTCCGACGTGCTCGTGCTTTAGGAAAGCTTTTGGATCGCCTTCCGCCCGAATCCGGTAGAGCACAAGCTCCCTCGCTCCCTCCCGCGCGAGCCTCGCCATCGACAAGCCGTTGCCGAAATCCCGCCACGAAAGCTTATTCAGGGCTTCCTCATCGAGTTGAATTCTCATTAGGTCTTTGAGTGATCGGCGCAGGAGATTCATTTCTTGCTCACTTGGACGCTAAATATCACGCCTCATTCGCGAGCGAAAGAGGGACTTCGAGTCAACCCGCAATCGACCAGGCAAGCTAACGAAAAGTTGTGCTTAGCGCGGTACGGGAAAGAACGATCTAGGGAATTGCCCAGTTCTGCCTGTAAGCTAACTTCAAGTTGACAGAACGCGTCATTATCGGATACTGTCTCCCCAAAAATAGGGGTCCGGGGCTGGCTCGCTTTCTCTGGCGGCTGCTAGAGGCTTTCGAACACTGGCCGGTGCTGGGCCGTCGGGGCAATTTTGAGTTCTCCGCGGCTGCCCTCTCAAAAAGATATTCCGATCATTTCATTTAAACGGAATGGGGGCGGCGGTTTTTGTGGCTGCTATGACGTTAGCTATGAATGTCTCCAGGTAATGATCGACACCAAAGAGGAAATCGTGGCTGTGGTTGCTGACGAACATGACCCCTTAAGTTCGGGGTGACCCCCTTTTCATCGGTGATCGAAATCCAAGTCCCTACCCGATCAAGGAGACGAGGATGACCAAGTGCCTACTGGTGTCGCCCCGATTCTTAGGGGACAATTACTGGAACTACCACGAGGTCTGTGAGCTCATAGGCGCCCGCTACCCGGCCACGCCACTCGGTCTTGTCACGGTCGCAGCGCTTCTGCCTCCGGAGTGGGAGCTCCGGCTTCTGGACCTCAACGTGCGGGAGATGGACACGGCGCTCATCGATTGGGCAGACATCGTGATAACCGGTGGAATGATCACGCAGCAACGGAGCCTCCTCTCCCTCGTTGAGCTCTGCCACGCGCGCGGCAAGGGGATCGCCGTGGGCGGCCCTGATCCCACGAGTCAGCCGGAGACCTATGTGGGCGCTGACTTTCTGGTGCTCGATGAAGGTGAGATGACAATCCCGAAGTTCCTGGCTGACTTGGAGGCCGGGGTCAGGCACGGGACCTACCGCTCCGCAGAGAAAGCCGACATGACCAAGAGCCCCGCGCCGCGATTCGACCTCCTTGAGCCGACGAAGTATTTGCATGTCGGTGTCCAGTCCGCCCGCGGCTGCCCATTCAATTGCGAGTTCTGTGACGTCATTGAACTCTACGGGAGGAAACCCCGCACAAAGACCCCCGGGCAGGTGCTTCAGGAGCTCGAGCGTCTGTACCAGGTGGGGTACCGAGGTCACGTCGATTTTGTCGACGACAACTTCATCGGCAACAAGAAAAAGGTCATGGCGCTTCTACCGGAGCTCCTGGCGTGGAGCCGTGAGCGAAACTTCCCCTTCTACTTCAGCACCGAGGCGAGCATCAACCTGGCCGATGATCCCAAGCTCCTTGCGATGATGGAGGCGGTGGACTTCCGCTACGTCTTCGTTGGGATCGAGACGCCTGACAAGGATCTCCTGGTCCGTACCCAGAAAAAGCAGAACACACGGCACCCCATCGTCGACAGTATTCACCGCCTCTATTGTCACGGTATGGTCGTCACCGCCGGCTTCATCGTTGGCTTCGATGGCGAGACCCGGACCGCCGCAGAGTCGATCGTGGCCTGCGTGGAGGCCGCGGGCATCCCGATGGCGCGGGTCCTGCTCCTCACCGCACTCCCGAACACCCAGTTCACGCGGCGGCTGGCGCGGGAGGGGCGGTTGTTTGAGGGTTACTCCCTCCAGCCGCCGGCAGAGGTGGATCAGGGTATGGGCGGTCTCAACTTCGTGCCCACACGCCCCCGCGTGGAGATCCTGGAAGACTACGCGTCGATCGTGCGCCACCTCTACTCTCCGAAGAGTTACTTCGACCAAGTGCTTCGGGCCACCGGACTGCTCCGCCGTCAATCCAAGCAACTCGGATTGAGGCGGGGGCGCTCGAAGGAACTCGCAGCCTTCGCTAAGCTGATCTGGAGACTCGGGTTCGGACGCGAGACCGCGTATTACTTCTGGCGCAACCTCTTTCGAACCCTTGTGACCAGGCCGAGGAACTTTAAGGCTGCCGCCCACCTCATGGCGTGCTTCCTCCATTTCCGGCGGCAGACCCTCTTCACGGTCGATGGCATCGAGCGAAAGATCGCCGGGCTTAGAGGAGAGCCCGAGGAGACGGCTGATCTCCGACCGGCCACCTCCATGTTCACCGCTCCGCCGGGGAGCCCGAGCGCGAGATGCTGAACGGCTGGTAGAAAACTGGTTGCGGCGCGCGCCAGTCCGCTGGGAACTTACATCTGCCGATTGGTAAGAAGCGGGCCGAGGCCGACATCACGGGCGAATTCCTAGTTCCCTGGCTGCCTCCTTCACGATCGAGAAATCCCGAACACGATCGAGCGCCACGCCCGCTGGAGCACCGCTCTGCTGGCGCCAGCGTTCAATGCGAGCGCCACGCCCGCTGGAGCACCGCTCTGCTGGCGCCAGCGTTCAATGATCTCCTGGATATAGTCATCTTCGATCTGCCCGTTGTCACTTAGAGTAGGGATAAAGAGATCGTAAGAGGAGGCTGCCGTCTCCTTGTCGAGTTTGTACTCGGACATGATAAAATCGATTGTTTCTTTGGGGTGGGATTTCATCCACCGATCGGTTTTCAGCAGCAGCCGCAGAAACCGTCTCACCTGCTCTCGATTGTCCTTGACCTTTTTCAAAGTCGTTCCCACTCCGTTGGCAGCCCTGGTGTAATCTTTGGCCAGTCCCAGGGACTTCATACCGGCCTTGAGAGCCACGAGATGGGTTGGTGGCGAGAAAGTCGTGGCCTGAATGCGACCGGTCACCAGGGCCGTGAGCCTTTGCGGATCATTCCCGGCTCCTATCATGCTATAGTCTTTGTCTTTTAACCCGTTGGCTCGGAGAACTTGGCGGAAAACATAAGCCGCAACACTGATGGTGTCATTCTGGGCCACGATTTTTCCCTTGAGATCGGCGAAGCCTTTGATTTCCGGGCGAGCGATTATCATGTACGGAGGTTTGTCCTGCATTACTTGGATGCCGATTACAGGCGCCCCCTGCAAGGCCGCATTGACCGTCGATTCAAACGCAAAGTTATAATCGATATCGCCTGCAATTAACGCTGCCATGGCAGTCGATACTCGCATCAGGATGATCTCAACCGCAATTCCCTCCTGGCGCTCGATGCCGACCTTGCGGGCCAGCGCCGTGTGCATGAAATTCATGGCCATGGTGGGCACCGCTGCCCTGATAGTCTCAATCTCCGCCCCACGGACCGAGGGAACAACCCAGCCTCCCAGGAAGAGGGTCAGGCACACAGCCGCGCAACCAGTTTCGAAGAATGAGACGGATCTCTTGAATCTCATTTTTCCTCCTCAATCATGATTATGAGATCAAAAGAGATCACTTGTGACGCTTCCTTTACCGGGTTAGTCCCCCCATTACTCCAAGGCGGAGCAAATATCAAGCTCTAGGCTAGCTCACCCTGACCGCAAACCAAATTAACGTTGACATTACGTGTCATTATTGGATACCCTCCCCCAAAAGGAAGGTCCCATCGCTTCGGACCGATGAAAATACTATTTGCGCATGGATGGCCAAATCAAAAACATCGAAGGAGGTCGCAATGAAAACCGGCGCCAGCACGACAGCCCTTTTGTTTTTCCTACTCGTGGCACGGAGCTTATCCTCTGCCCCTGACCTTTTTGCCCAGGCCGATCCCTTCTATAAAGGCAAGACCATTAGGATTGTGGTGGGCACGACCGCGGGAGACCTCTACGATCTCTGGGCGCGCGTTATCGGAACCCACATGGCCAAGCAGATCCCGGGAAACCCGGACATTATCGTCCAGAACATGCCGGGGGCTGCCAGCATCATCGCTGCCAACCACGTCTATAACGTCGGTAAGCCGGACGGTTTGACCCTCGGAGCGGTCTTCCCTTCCATCTATTTTGATCAACTGCTCGGACGAAAAGAGGTCCAGTTCGACTATGGGAAATTCATCTGGATCGGCTCCCCGGTCAAAGGGGACCAGCAGATGTTCATGCGCAGCGACACCCCTTACAAAACTATCGAAGATATACGTAAGGCGTCGGTTCCCCCCAGGTGCGGCTCTACCGGGACGGCATCGCCTTCGTACTATGTCCCGAAGGTCATGGAGGAAGTTCTTGGGACGAAATTCACCATTGTCACCGGGTATCAAAGCGGACAGGGCATCGATCTAGCAATAGAGCAGGGTGAGGTCCATTGCCGCGCTGCTACTGTAGAAGTTTTCTTTGCCCGTGAGCCGTACCACACGTGGCGGAAGAAAGGCTTCGTCAGAAATATCATCCAGACCGGCCGAAAACGCGATCGCAGGTTGCCTGATACACCGACGATCTATGAATTCATGGGTCAGTACAAAACCCCCGAACAGAGCCGCCGCTTAGCCACGGTGGTCCTTGCGGGTGACAATCTGGGCCGCCCGCTTATAGGAACGCCTGGTATCCCGCCTGACCGGGTAAAAATTCTGCGCGAGGCCTTTGCCAAGACGATGACGGACCCGGACTTTCTAGCCGACATTAAGAAAAGGAGATACGACTTAGACCCCACTGCCGGTGAAGAGTTGGAGGCTTTGGCAAAAGAAGTTGTCGCCCAGCCCTCAGAGGTTATTGCGAGAATGAGAAAAGTCTTGGAAAAATGAAGGCCGTCCGGCCAGGAGGTCGCCATGAAAAGGATTATTTATGCCCTTTGCCTTTGTCTTGTATGGCCCTTGGGACTCCAAGCCCAGGCCCCGTTCTACCAAGGTAAGACCATCAGGATTGTCGTAGGTCTCCCAGCGGGAGATGTTTACGATCTGTGGGCGCGCCTTATCGCAACCCACATGGCCAGACAGATCCCGGGCAACCCCAACATCATCGTCCAGAATATGCCTGGTGCAGCCACCATGATCACTGCCAACCATGTATACACGGTCGGGAAACCGGATGGTTTGACCCTCGGAATGGTGATACCTTCCATCTATTTTGATCAACTGCTTGGGCGAAAAGAAGTCCAATTCGACTACGGCAAATTCACCTGGATCGGCTCTACGGTGAAAGGGGATCACCAGATGTACATGCGGGCCGACGCCCCTTACAAAAATATCGAAGATATACGCAAGGCCTCGGTTCCGCCGAAATGTGGCTCCACGGGGACCGGATCCCCTTCGTACTACATCCCCAAGCTGATGGAGGAAATCTTTGGCGCAAAATTCACCGTTGTCACCGGGTATCCAGGTGGTCAAGCTATCGAGCTGGCGGTGGAGCGGGGAGAGATCCAATGCCGCTCGTTCACTATCGAAGCGTTTTTTGCCCGGGAGCCGTTTCACACCTGGCGCAAAACGGGGTTCGTCAGGAATATCATCCAGACTGGCCGCAAGCGCGATCCTAGATTGCCCGACACGCCTACGATCTACGAAGTCATGGATCAATACAAGACACCGGAGGAGAGCCGACGCGTGGCCGCCGTGGTGCTCGCAGGCGGCAATCTCGGTCGTCCGCTGTTCGGCACGCCTGGCATTCCTCCAGATCGGGTTAAAGTGCTGCGCGAGGCCTTTGCTAAAACAATGGCAGATCCCGAGTTTCTTGGCGAGATCGAAAAGAGAAAATACGAGTTGGACCCCACCTCCGGCGAGGAACTTGAGGCCCTAGCAAAAGAGATTATCGTTCAGCCGCCACAGGTCGTTGAGAGATTGAGAAAACTTTTGGAAAAGTAGAGGTGGAGCCGGCCACGGGTGAAGACCCGGAGGCTATAGCTAACGGAGAATAGCCGTCATGAAAAGGGTTGTCTTTGCTTTTCTGTTGTTCCTGGCATTGAGCTCTGCCCTCCCAGCCCAAGAATCCTTCTATCAGGGGAAAACCATTCGCATCGTCGTGGGCTTCACTCCGGGTGGCTTTTACGACCGGTGGGCTCGGCTCGTGGCGCGATATTGGGGAAAATACATTGCCGGCAACCCCGAGATTATCGTTCAGAATATGCCCGGAGCCGGATCGGTGGTGGCGACAAATTACGCCTATAGCGTGGCCAAACCCGACGGTTTAACTCTCGGCATGCCCAGCGCAAGTATTTACATGGATCAGCTTGTGGGGCGGAAGGAGGTTCAGTTTGACGTACGAAAATTCAACTGGCTTGGGACGCAGGATAAAAGGCACATGCTACTCTACATGCGAACCGACACCCCGTATCAATCCATAGACGATGTCGTCAAGTCCAAGGAGCCTCCCAAGTGCGGTGCCACAGGGACCGTCAGCACGGGATATCTATTGACCAGAATCGTCGAGGATGCCTTAGGGGCAAAGTTCAACATCGTTCTTGGCTACCCGGGCGGGAGCGAGATCGATGTGGCAGTGGAAAGGGGCGAAGTCATTTGCCGCGGGATGGACGTTGACCCCTATTTTGGTCGGGAGCCGTTTATCAGTTGGCGTAAAAAAGGCTTTGTTCGCTTACTGCTTCAAAGCGCGAGGCTGCGTGATCCAAGAGCCCCCGACGTGCCTACAATCCACGAGCTCATGGATCGATACAAGACCCCTGACATAACTCGCCGCGTAGCGCGGGTCATACTTGCAGCCGCAGAGTTCGGCAGCCCTGTTTTCGCTCCCCCTGCTACTCCATCCGAGCGCGTCAAGACGCTGCGCGCAGCCCACGCCAGGTCGATGAACGACCCGGAGCTTGTGGCCGAGGCCAATAAGGGGAGGCTGGAAATGGGACCTTCTACCGGCGAGGAGCTTGAGGTATTGACGAGGGAGATTATGGATCAGCCGCCGGAGGTTATCGAGCGAGTTAAGAAAATCTTAGGAAAATAGCGTCCACACCAAAAAGGCCCGGTTGGCTCTCAACCAACCGGGCCTTGGCTGTAAATGGGGTCCTACGGAAGCTTATTTTGCAAAGCTAAGCGTTTTGCTCTGCCACCGTGTCTTTTTTGGCCGAAGCTTCTTTTTTCCGTGAGCGCCTCCACCCCTTCCTTCCTCCCGAAGCGCTCTCGGCCGTCGCGGCCTCCGCCGCGAGCAGCTCGACTACCGAGATCGGCGCATGGTCACCACGGCGCCAACCGACCTTGACGATCCGAGTGTAGCCGCCGTTGCGCTCTTTAAAGCGAGGGGCCAGGGTCTCGAAAACCTTGCGCACGACGGCCTTATCCCGGATGAAGCCGAGCGCCCGCCGCCGGGCGTGAAGGCCCCCCTCTTTCCCGAGACCGATCATGCGGTCGGCCCAGCGCCGGACCTCCTTGGCCTTGGGGTCCGTAGTCTTGACCTTCTCATAGCGCAAGAGCGAGGTCACGAGATTCCGCATCAGGGCCAGGCGATGGCTGGGGCTGCGATTGAGCTTTCGTCCTGCCTTTAGGTGGCGCATAAATTTAATTACCTATGCGTTTGCTTTACGCGGTCTCCTTTTCTCTGGCCAGCCGGCGCTTTTCAATCTCCTCGCGCGGGGGGAAACTATCAAGCTTCATGCCCAGCTCGAGCCCCATCTCGCGCAGGACTTCTTTGATCTCGTTGAGCGACTTGTGACCGAAATTTTTGGTTTTCAGCATCTCCTGCTCGGTTTTTTGGACCAGCTCGCCGATATATTTGATATCTGCATTCTGGAGGCAGTTCTGGGAGCGCACGGAAAACTCGAGCTCGTCCACGCTCCGGTAGAGATTCTCGTTGAGCGCAGCCGCGGGCATCTCCTCGTTAGCCGCGGGCTTGGGCTCCTCGGTGAAGTTGATGAAGATGTCGAGCTGGTCCTGGAGGATCTTGGCCGCGTAGGCCACCGCATCATCAGGTTTGATGCCGCCGTCGGTCCAGACCTCAAAGACCAACCGGTCGTAGTCGGTCCTCTGCGCGACACGGGCGTTGGTCACTGTGAAGTTGACCTTACGAATCGGCGAAAACACGGCATCTATGAAAATCGTATCGACAGGGGCGCCTTCTTCCTTGTTCCGCTCTGCGGGCACGTAACCCCGGCCGACCTTTGCCACCATCTCCATATCCAGCTTCCCCTCGCGGGCTAAGATGGCGATGTGCTGCTCCGGATTGAGGACCTCGACATCAGGGCCCGCAACGATGTCCTTGGCCTGAACCGTCTTGGGACCCTTGGCCTCGATCCGAAGCGTTTGCGGCTCACTGTCGTGGAGCTTCAGGCGCACCTCTTTCAAATTCAAAATGATGTCGGTCACATCCTCCGTGATGCCAGGGATGGTGGAGAATTCATGCAGGATACCTTTGATCCGAACCGAGACAATCGCGGACCCCATCAGAGAGGAAAGAAGGATACGCCGGATGGAATTGCCGACGGTTTGGCCGAACCCTCTCTCAAAGGGCTCGGCGTAAAACTTGCCGTAGGTCGCGGTAAGACTCTTCTCGTCCACCTCGAGTCGCTTCGGTTTTATTAGATCGGTCCAATGCCTGTGCATAGCGTCTCCCCAAACTTAAGGGTTACTTGGAATACAATTCGACGATAAGCTTCTCGTTGATCGGCGCCGTGATGTCGCTGCGGGTTGGCAGGACCTTGATCCGACCGCTGAACGCCTCGCGATCGACTTCGGTCCAGTCCGGGACACCCCGCCGTTGCGCGCCTTCCAGAGCCGAGAGGATTCGCACGCTCTGGCGGCTTTGCTCCTTGATCGACACTGCGTCGCCCATCCGCACGAGATAGGAGGGAATGGTGACCCGCTTGCCGTTGACCAGTATGTGCCCGTGACGCACGAGCGTGCGCCCGTCGGCCCGGGAGCTGGCAAAGCCGAGCCGGTAGCTCACGTTGTCCAGACGCCGCTCCAACAGAACCAAGAGGGCTTCACCGGTGTTCCCCTTCACCCTGGACGCCATGTCAAAGGTGCGCCGGAACTGGTTCTCCAAAAGGCCGTACATGCGCTTGACCTTCTGTTTCTCGCGCAACTGGACGCTGTACTCAGAAAACTTCGGTCTGGCCTGACCGTGCTGGCCAGGCGGATAGCTTCTTCGCTCGATGGCGCACTTGTCCGTATAGCACCGCTCGCCCTTGAGAAAGAGCTTCAAGTTCTCCCGCCGGCAGAGCCGGCAGACTGAATCTGTATATCTAGCCAAATAGTCCTCCCTTTCCCTTTCTATTTACACTCGCCTCCGCTTCGGTGGCCGGCACCCGTTGTGCGGAATTGGCGTTACGTCCTTGATGAGGCTGATATTAAATCCCGCGGCCTGCAGAGACCTGAGCGCTGACTCCCGGCCTGCTCCCGGCCCGCGGACGAACACCTGAACCGTGCGCACGCCATGATCCATCGCCTTTTTGGCCGCGCTGTCCGCCGCCTGCTGAGCTGCAAACGGTGTCCCCTTGCGCGACCCTTTGAACCCCATGGTCCCGGCGCTTGCCCAGGAGATCACGTTGCCCTGATAGTCGGTGATCGTCACAATCGTGTTATTGAAGGTCGAATGGATGTGGGCAATGCCCTCGGAGATATTCTTCTTGCCCCGTTTTTTCCGTGCGACCTTTTCAGCGGGCTTCTCTTCGGTTCGCCCTTCAGCCTTTTTTTCTTGAACCTGCTCTTCTTCCTTCGCCATCCCTGCCTCCGTCTAATCAGTCTTTTTTGTCCACCTCGTCATCTCGTCCATTCGGTCTCGACCAAACGACCAGACAGACCAAACAGACTTATGCCTATCCCTTTGACGGCGCCGCTTTCTTTCCCGCCACCGTCTTGCGCGGCCCTTTACGAGTGCGTGCGTTCGTATGAGTCCTCTGCCCCCGGACGGGAAGCCCCTTTCGATGCCGCAGCCCGCGATACGATCCGATATCGATGTGCCGGCGGATGTTCATCGCGATCTCACGCCTGAGATCGCCCTCGACCTTGTAGCCCTGGTCGAGGACCTGACGAATTTTGACCACGTCGTCGTCGGAAAGCTGATCGCTGTTCGTATCGAAGGACACTCCCGCCGCTTGCAGGATCTTTCGGGCGCAGCTCCTCCCGATGCCGTAAATGTATGTCAGCGCGATCTCCATCCTTTTGTTCTTGGGCAAGTCCACCCCTGCTAAGCGAGCCATACAAACCTCCGGTTCAGTTAACGGTCAATCGTCAATGGTCAATCGTAAACGGTCAAAGCGGTTCGAGCACGTCCTAGCTTGCGATTGACTACTAACCATTGACCATTAACCATTCTTATCCCTGTCTCTGTTTATGCCGGACGTTGACGCAAATGACACGGACCACGCCTCTGCGCCGTATCACCTTGCACTTGCTACAGATCCTCTTAACCGACGCCCTTACCTTCATTTATCCCTTCGCCTTCGGCCCATTGCAAAATGAAAATTGCAAAGTGCAAAAGTGACTAATGTCATTCTGAGCCCTTCGGCCCTGAGCGGCCCTCAAGGGCAGGCTCCGCGAAGGGGGAAGAATCTAGACCCTTCGCGTTGCTCAGGGTGACCGTTCAGGTGGTCATTTTTCAATTTGCATTCTGCATTTTGCCTTGAATCGTTGGTCCCTTAAACCCTATTTTTCCCGGTAGACAATTCGCCCTCGGCTCAAGTCATAAGGGGACAGCTCGATCTTGACCTTATCCCCTGGGAGAATCTTAATGTAATGCATGCGCATCTTACCCGAGATGTGCGCCAGCACTTTATGCCCGTTGTCGAGCTCGACCCGGAACATGGCATTCGGAAGTGTCTCCAGAACGGTCCCGGTAACCTCTATAGCTTCCCCTTTCGGCATGCTCAGTTGAGTTCCAAGGCACTATTTCCCTGTTGCCTGTTGCCTTTTATGTGTTCGCTCATACCCTTTTCAGATCTTACTTAAAATATACGGTCCATTTTTGGTGATCGCCACCGAGTGCTCGAAATGGGCGGACAGGCTACCGTCTTTGGTGACCGCCGTCCATCCGTCATCCTTGATCTCGACTTCGTAACCGCCAGCATTCACCATGGGCTCGATGGCCAACACCATCCCCTCCCTGAGGCGAAGCCCGCGGTCCGGCTCGCCGTAGTTAGGCACGGGCGGCTCCTCGTGAAGTTTGCGGCCGATGCCGTGGCCGACAAAGGCCCGGACCACCGAAAAGCCGGCACTCTCAACCGTGCTTTGAATCACCCAGGCGAGATCTCCCAACCTCTTGCCCTCGTGCAGTTGCTCGATGCCCTGGTTAAGGGCCTCTTCGGTTATCCGCATCAGGTGTGCCGCCTCCCCGCTCACTTCCCCCACTCCAACCGTAATAGCAGAATCGCCGTAGTACTCCTCATAGATCACGCCGAAGTCCAAACCCACGATGTCGCCCTCCTGGAGCGGTCGTCCCGAAGGAATCCCGTGCACGATCTCGTCGTTGATGGAGACACAGAGCGTGCGGGGATAGACCCTGCCGGCCATCGTGTAGCCTTTAAAGGCCGGCCGCGCCTTTTTCCTATAGGTCAGCTCCTCCGCCAATTGGTCCAGCTCCAGGGTGGTTACGCCCGGGGCCACCCTGCTCTGTAGCTCCTGCAGGATCTCGGCCACGATCACGTTCGCCCGCCTCAGGACCTCAATTTCCCGAGCCGACTTGAGGGCAATCATGCTCTGGCCTCTCCCCAAGCTTGGCGGATACGGTTCTGAATCTCGTCCACATCACCAACCCCGTCGATCTCCTTGAGCAGGCCGCGGTCGCGATAATACTGGATCAAGGGCGCTGTTTGCGCTTCATAGACGCGAAGCCGCGCACGAATCGTCTCCGCCCAATCGTCTTCCCTTTGATAAAGCGGGCCCTGACAGCGATCACACACTCCCGCCCGCGCTGGCGGATGAAACACCAGGTGATAAAGCGCCCCACACCCTCGGCAGCTGCGCCGGCCCTCCAGCCGTTCGACGATCACGGCTTCGGGAACCCGAATCAAAAACACGCAGTCTAGTTCGGACCCCATGGCCTTAAGGATCCCCTCCAGACCGTCGGCTTGCTCCAGGGTGCGCGGAAAACCGTCCAAAATAAATCCCTTCCGGCAATCGTCCTGGCGCAGCCGCTCCGCGACGAGATCGATCATCAGCGCGTCTGGAACCAACTCTCCCTTCACCATGATGGCCGCAGCCTTTTGCCCCAACGGTGTCTCCTCCTGCGCGGCATTTCGCAGGATGTCTCCGGTCGAAACCTGGCAAGCTCCGAACGCGCCCGTCAATCGTTTCGCCTGCGTCCCTTTCCCTGCCCCCGGAGGCCCCAAAAGGAGCACGCGCACAGCACCTCCACCGGCTAAACCTAACCCCTTCTCCCCCGCAGGCGGCCCCGCTTCATGAAGCCTTCATAATTACGGCTGATCATATGGGTCTCGACTTGGGCCACGGTGTCCATGGCGACCCCAACGACGATCAGGAGCGCGGTCCCGCCGAAGAAAAAGGGCACGTTAAATTGCCCGATCAAAATCGTCGGCAAAAGGGCCACTACCGAGAGATAGACGGCCCCACCCAGAGTGACTCGGGACAGCACCCGGTCGATAAACTCCGCGGTTTTCTGTCCGGGCCGGATTCCCGGAATATATCCGCCGAACTTCTTCATGTTCTCCGCAACGTCCACTGGATTAAAGACCACTGCCGTATAGAAATAACAGAAGAAAACAATAAAGCCGACGTACAGAACATCATGCAGCCATCGGCCCGGCCCCAGATACGCCGCGGCCGTCTGGGCCCACGGGTTCTGGACAAACTGAGCCACGGTGGCCGGAAAGATCAGGATGGAGGAGGCGAAAATGGGTGGAATCACCCCCGAGGTGTTGATCTTGAGCGGGAGATGCGAGCTCTGACCCCCGTACATCCTGCGCCCGACCACGCGTTTAGCGTACTGAACCGGAATCCGCCGCTGACCCCGCTCCATAAAAATAATCACTCCCACCACGACCGTCACGAAAACGAGAAGGAAAAGCAGCACGAGAATCCCCAACTCTCCTTCGCGAACGAACTGCAGCGTGGACGTGATCGCGGACGGCAGCCGGGCGACGATCCCGGCGAAGATGATCAGCGAAATGCCGTTGCCGATCCCCCGCTCCGTGATCTGCTCGCCCAACCACATGATAAAGGCCGTTCCCGAAGACAAGGTGATCATGGTCATGAGGCGAAAATACCATCCGGGCTGCAAGACAATGGCCTCTCCCCCAGGTCCGCGCGTCCCTTCCAGCCCCACCGCGATCATGAGCCCCTGAATGAGCGAAAGCGCGACCGTCCCGTAGCGCGTGTATTGGGTTATCTTTCTCCGGCCGACCTCGCCTTCCTTCGACAGCCGCTCGAGATACGGAAAGACCACGGTGAGAAGCTGCAGGATGATGGAGGCGCTGATGTAGGGCATGATGCCCAAGGAGAAAACCGAGAACTGCTCCAGGGCCCCGCCGGAAAAGAGGTTGAACAGACCGAAGATGGTCCCCTCGACCTGTGCAAAAAACGCTGCCAGCGCCTGCCGATCAATCCCCGGAGTCGGGATCGCCACGCCCAGGCGGTACACGGCCAACATGGCCATGGTAAAAAACAGCCGGCGCCTGAGCTCGGGGATCCTAGCCGCGTTTTGAAACCCTTCAAGCATGAGGAGTTATCAACTCCGCTTTGCCGCCCGACGCCTCGATCTTTTCCTTCGCCTTAGCGGAAAAGCCGTGCGCCTTCACGGTCAGGGTTTTAGTCAAAGAGCCGTCCCCCAAAATTTTAATCGGCACTGCCCCTTTCCGCACCACACCGCGCTGCTTTAACAGCTCCGGGGTGACCTCGCTTCCCGGGTCGAAGATTTCGAGCTGGCCGACGTTGACGATTGTCGGGGCTTCTCTGAAGGGGTTGTGAAAGCCACGCTTGGGTACGCGCCGTTTCAGCGGCATCTGCCCGCCTTCAAAGCCAGGCTTGACCCCGCCGCCCGAGCGTGCCCCTTGTCCTTTATGTCCACGGCAAGAGGTCTTGCCGTGTCCCGAACCATCGCCCCGGCCGACGCGCTTGCGTTTTCTGCGCGAGCCAGGAGCAGGCTTTAAGCTACTCAAGTCCATATCTTTCAGCGGATCTGTCCTAAAGACTTCCCCCTCCGGGCTGCGATCTCATCAGGGAACTTGAGGTCTCTGAGCGCCTCAAAGGTAGCCTTAACCGTGTTATGGGGATTGGTCGAGCCTATGCACTTGGTCAGAACGTTTTGGATGCCGGCCGCCTCCACGACGGCCCGAACCCCGCCGCCGGCAATGACCCCAGTCCCTTCCGAAGCCGGCTTTAGCATGACATAGCCAGCGCCAAAATGGCCGGTGACCTCGAACGGAATCGTTCCATCCACGATGGGCACGCGGATGAGGCTCTTCTTTGCATGTTCCAACCCCTTCCGAATCGCTTCCGGCACCTCTTTGGCCTTGCCCAGACCATAGCCCACGGTCGACTTGCCATCGCCGATGACCACCAGAGCGTTGAAACTAAAGCGGCGGCCTCCCTTGACCACTTTGGCCACGCGGCTGATATGAACTACCTTCTCCTTGAGTTCCAGTCCCGTTGGATCGATGCGTTCCACTAAAAAACCAGTCCTCCTTCGCGCGCGCCCTCGGACAGGGCCTTTACCCGGCCATGGTAAAGAAACCCGTTTCGGTCAAAGACGACGGTATCGATGTTTTTCTCTCTGCACGCTTCAGCCAACTTGAGCCCGACTTGCTTCGCCGCCTCGACTCCCTTGGTCTTCTTGAGATTCGCGCGGACCCCTTTTGAAAGCGTGGAGACCGAAATCAAGGTCTTCCCGCTTTCGTCGGATATGACCTGTGCGTAGATATGCTTGAGGCTACGGAAGACGCACAGTCGGGGGCGCTCGTCCGTGCCCCGGATTTTTTTCCGCACCCGTTTCTGGCGCCGTGTCCTGCCGATCTCCCGCTCGCTGCTAAGCATGGCTTCGCTCCGGACCGTTAACTCGATCCCGCCGCGCCAACGGCTTTGCCGGCCTTGCGCCGGATGACCTCTGCCTGATACTTGATCCCCTTCCCCTTGTAGGGCTCTGGCGGCCTAAGACCCCGGATCTTCGCCGCGACTTCCCCGAGCACCTGCCGGTCGGCGCCGTGAAGGGTAATCAGGGTTTGCCGTTCAACGGTCGCCGTCACCCCGGCCGGCAAAGAGACGACCACGGGATGGGAAAAGCCCAGAGCGAGATGCAACTCCGCTCCTTTGACCTCAGCCCGGTAGCCGACGCCGTTGATCTCCAAAACCCGGCTAAAGCCGCGGCTAACCCCTGCCACCATGTTGGCGACGAGCTTGCGCGCGAGCCCATGCAGAGCCTTGACTCTCCGCTCATCATTGCCCCGCACGAGTCTTAGCACCTTTCCTTCCGTCTTCACCTCGATCCCCTCGGGCAGCTCGGTCCTGAGCCTTCCTTTCGGCCCCTCTACGCAGATGGCGCCGTCTTCCACAGCCACCTTGACTCCTTCGGGGAGCGATATCGGCAACCGCCCAATGCGTGACATAGTGCTAACCTTCCGTTTACCAGACCGAGCAGATCAGCTCGCCCCCTAGGTTCGTCTTGCGCGCCTCGCGGTCGACGAGAATTCCTTTGGAGGTCGACAGGATGTTGATCCCTAGCCCCCCGCGGATCGGCGGTATCTCCTTAGAACCGACGTAAACCCTGCGACCGGGCCGGCTGATCCGCCTAAGCCCGGAGATGATGGGCTGCTTTGTCGTGTCAAATCTGATCTGAATCAGGAGCTCTTCACCGCTCCGCTCCTTGGCCTTGATCCTCCTCGCCTCCAGCAAAAAACCCTCCGCCACCATAATCTTGGCGATCTCCTCTTTGGTGCGCGACCAAGGTAGCCCGACGCTCTCGTGCCGCGCCCGGGCGGCATTGCGAATGCGCGTCAGCATGTCCGCAATCGGATCCGTCATTCCCATCGTGCTTTCCGAAGCCTCACCAGCTCGCTTTGATCAATCCGGGAACCTGCCCCCGGCGGGCATTATCCCTCAGACATATGCGACACATTTGAAAGCGCCGGTAAAACGCCCGCGGCCGGCCGCAAAGGGGACAGCGGTTGTACTGGCGCACTTTGAATTTACTCGGTCTCTCCGCTTTGACTCTGAGACACTTCTTAGCCACGCAACTCTCCGTTTCAACTCGCGAAAGGCATTCCCAACTGGCTGAGCAAGGCCTTTCCCTCTTCGTCCGTCTTCGCCGTGGTGACGATGGAGATGGTTAGCCCGTGAATTTTGTCCACCTTATCGACCTGGATCTCGGGAAAGATGATCTGCTCGCGGATGCCAAGCGAGTAATTGCCCTTACCGTCAAAACCGCGATCCGAGACCCCCTTGAAGTCACGCACCCGAGGAAGCGCCGCATGGATCAAGCGGTCCAGGAATTCGTACATGCGCTCCTGCCGAAGCGTCGCCATGCAGCCGATCGGCATCCCCTGGCGCAACTTGAAGTTTGCGATCGCCTTTTTGGCCCGCGTCACCACCGGCCTCTGCCCGGTAATGGCCGCGACCTCGGCCACCGCGCCATCGAGGGCCTTCACATTTTGGATCGCCTCCCCCAAGCCGACGTTCAGCGTAACCTTTTCCAACCGGGGCACCTGAAAGAGGTTCTTGTACCCAAACTGCTTGATCATGGCTGGAACCACCTCTTCCCGGTATTTCGTCTTTAACCGCGCCATATTAAAAACTAATCTATGGCTTCGCCGCAGCGCCGACACACCCGCACCTTGTCGCCGTCGGCGAGAATCTTACGCCCCACCCGCACCGGCGCGTTGCACTTATCGCACATCACCATCAGGTTGGAAAGGTGCAGCGGCGCCTCTTTCTCGACGATGCCGCTCGGCTGCTGCGGGCCGCGCGCCCGCGTATGCCGCTTGACCAGGTTCACGCGCTCAATAACCGCGGCGTTCTTCTCGGGAATCACGCGCAGGACCTTGCCGGTCTTCCCCCGTTCCCTCCCGGCGATCACCATCACGCTGTCGTTCTTTCGAATCTGCATCTCACTAGCCATTAAGCATCAGGCACTAGACTCTCTTACTGTTGCCTCATGCCATTGCCTATTGCGTTTTTAAAGGACCTCCGGCGCGAGCGAGATGATTTTCATAAACTTCTTCGCCCTGAGCTCGCGCGCCACTGGCCCAAAGATACGCGTCCCTATCGGCTCCCTCTGGTTATCGATCAAAACCGCCGAGTTGTTGTCGAACCGGATGTAGGTACCGTCGGGCCGCCCCAATTCCTTCGCCGTGCGCACCACGACCGCCTTCATCACATCCCCCTTTTTCACCTTCGCGTTGGGGATGGCTTCTTTCACGGAAACCACAATGATATCGCCAATCGAGGCGTACTTCCTCCTCGTGCCTCCAAGGACCTTGATGCACTGGACCCGGCGCGCTCCCGAATTGTCCGCCACTTCCAACACCGTCCTCGCCTGAATCATCGGTCCACCTCATCCCTGATCGCTACAGACCAGCAGCAGAAGCCGCAGACGGCCCCGCCTCGGTGGCCACGGCGCGCTCCACAATTCGGCTCACCCGCCAGCGCTTGTCCCGGCTGAGCGGCCGCGTCTCCTGGATCAGCACCCGATCGCCGATGCGACATTGATTCCCTTCGTCGTGCGCCTTCACTTTGTTGCGGGCCTTGATGTACTTCTTGTACTTAGGGTGCATGACCATCCGCTCAACGGCAACGACGACGGTTTGCTGCATCCGGTTGCTGACCACCACCCCCTGGCGCTTTTTCCGTATCCGCCGCTGGCTCATCTCACCCTGCCTTCCCTGGTCGCGCCTTCTGGCTAAGGACGGTCTCCACCCGGGCCAGGTCGCGCCTGGCCTGCCTGAGCTTCATGGGGCTTTCCAGCCGCGCCGTAGCTCGCCTGAGTCGCAGGTGGAAGATCTCTTCTTTGAGCTCCCGCCGCTTTTGCGCGAGCTCGTCCGGGCTCATCTCTCTAAGCTGCTTAGCTTCCATGCGCTTCCACTCTGCGCTCAACGAATTGCGTCGGAATCGATAGCTTATGAGAAGCCAAGCGGAAAGCCTCGCGGGCCAAGGCAGCGTCCACGCCTTCCATCTCGAAAAGGATCCGTCCCGGTTTGATCACCGCCACCCACCCTTCTAGGGCGCCCTTCCCCTTTCCCATGCGGGTCTCAGCCGGCTTCTTGGTGATCGGCTTGTCCGGAAAGATGCGAATCCAGACCTTCCCGCCACGCTTCAGAAACCGGGTGAGCGCAATACGCGCAGCCTCGATCTCCCGGGCGGTCATCCAGCCCCTCCCGATGGCCTTCAGACCGAAGTCGCCGAAGGCTAACGTCGCTCCGCGCCACGCCGTCCCGGCCATCCTCCCCTTCTGCCGCTTGCGGTATTTGACTTTTTTCGGCTCTAACATGATTCCAGTACCGAGTACCGAGGACTGAGTGCTGAGTTGGAACTCGAACCTCAGCCCTCATCGCTCAGTCCTATTTACATTCCCAGCGCTGCCTTCTGCTGCTCTTCCTGTTCGGTCAATACCTCCCCGCGGAAGATCCAGACCTTGACCCCGATCACACCGTAGGTCGTCCGCGACTCGGCAAACCCATAACTGATGTCCGCTCTGAGCGTGTGCAGTGGAACCCGGCCTTCGCGGTACCATTCGGTTCTCGCGATCTCGGTTCCGCCGAGCCTTCCCGCGCACTGGATTTTGATCCCCTGCGCTCCCATCCGCATCGCCCGCGAGACACTCTCTTTCATTGCCCTGCGAAAGGCCACGCGCCGCTCCAATTGGAGAGCGACGTTCTCCGACACGAGCTGAGCGTCGAGGTCGGGACGGCGTACCTCAATGATATTCAGGTAGATCTCCCGGTCCGTGAGACGGGAAAGCTCCTCCTTCATCTTTTCGATCTCCGCGCCCTTCTTCCCGATGACGATCCCGGGGCGCGCGGTGTGGATGTTGATCTTTGCCTTGTTGGCCGCGCGCTCCATGTCGATGCGGGAAATCCCCGCATGATAAAGGCGCTGCTTTAAAAACTTTTTGATCTTGAAATCCTCGTGAAGCAACTTGGCGTAGTCGTGGTGCGCGTACCACTTGGAGTCCCACGACTCGATCACGCCGATGCGGAAGATCTTCGGATGCGTTTTCTGTCCCATCGAGCTCGACCTCCTCTACGCCTTCTCGTCCACGACCACGGTGATGTGGCTCAAGCGCTTGCGAACCCGGGTCCCCCGGCCCATCGCCCGCGGCATGAACCGCTTCCACATACCCCCCCCGTCCACGGTGATCCGCTTGACATACAACCGGTCAACGTCAACGCTCTGCGTGGCCTCCGCATTCGCCACCGCCGATCTGAGCGCCTTGGCCAAAACCGACGCCGGACGCTGGGGAATAAATTTAAGGACATTGAGCGCCTCCTCGACCTTCTTGCCGCGCACCTGATCCGCGACCAGTCTGGCCCTGCGGGGCGAGAGATGAACAAATCTGGTTATGGCTCGCGTCTCCATAAGCACAAACCTTTCGCGCTACGACGCTGCCGGCGTCGGCGGTGTCGGCGGCGCCGGGGCACCGGGAGTCGGCGCCCGCCCGGTCACGGTCTCTTTGGCTTCCCCCTTGCGGTCCCCCGCATGGACATAGAAGGTCCGTGTCGGCGCGAACTCCCCCAGCTTATGCCCGACCATATTTTCCGTCACGAAGACCGGGATGAATTTCCTGCCATTGTGCACGGCGATCGTATGCCCGACCATTTCTGGCGTGATCGTGGAGCGACGGGACCAGGTCTTCACCACGCGCTTCTCCCTCGACTGGTTCATGGCCTCGATCTTTTTGCCCAGGTGTTCGTCCACGAAGGGCCCCTTTTTGACTGAGCGTGCCATGGCTAGCGAACCTCTCTGCGTTTGACGATGTACTTATCCGAAGCACGGTTCTTCCTGGTCTTATAACCCTTGGTCGGCTTTCCCCATGGGGTCTGAGGATGGTTCCCCTTGGACCGCCCTTCCCCACCCCCGTGGGGATGGTCCACCGGGTTTTTGGCAATGCCGCGAGTCACCGGCCTTCTTCCCAGCCACCGCGACCTCCCGGCTTTCCCGATGGAGATGTTTTCCTGCTCGAGATTCCCAACCTGGCCGATCGTGGCGCGGCACTCGGCCCGCACGTGGCGAAGCTCCCCGGACGGAAGCTTAAGGAGCGCATATCCCCCTTCTTTCGCCATGAGCTGGGCCCCCGCCCCCGCGCTGCGGACCATCTGCCCTCCCTTGCCGATCTTAAGCTCGATGTTGTGGATGACCGTACCCATGGGAATGTATTTCATAGGCAACGCGTTTCCCGCTTTAATATCCACTCTCTCGTCGCCGGAGATCACGGAATCCCCCACCCGGATCTGATCCGGAGCCAGGATGTAGCGGCGCTCCCCGTCCGCATAGCGGAGAAGCGCGATGCGTGCCGAGCGGTTGGGGTCATACTCGATCGCCTCCACGGTAGCGGGAATGCCCAGCTTGTCGCGCTTAAAGTCGATGATCCGGTAAAGACGCCGGTGGCCTCCGCCGCGGTGATCGCTCGTGATCCGGCCGGTGTTGTTGCGTCCGCCGCTCCGCTTGAGCGGAACGAGCAATCTCTTCTCGGGCTCGATCTTCGTGATCTCTTCAAAGCCCAGCCCGGTCCGAAACCGTATTCCCGGAGAGCTGGGTCGGTACGTTTTGATAGCCATAGTCTGAATGCCTTCTACGCATGCGGTTCAAGCTGTTCAAATTGTTCAAGTCGTTCAAACCGTTAACGGATTGAACCGATTGAACCCCTTGAACGTTTTGAACGCTTCGGCGTCATGCCACCAGCGATTTAGGCGGCCCCAAAAAAGTCGATCCGGTCCCCCTCCTTAAGTGTGACATAAGCTTTTTTCCACTGCGGTAGACGCCCCGTGTTTCTTCCGACCCGGCGCACCTTGCCCAGGTAACGCGTCATGCGCACTTTTACGACCTTCACTTTGAACAGCCCCTCGACCGCCTTTTTGACCTCGATCTTGTTCGCGTCGGGACGAACCCTGAACAGCACCTGATTGGCCTTCTCCCCGAGCAGGGAGCCCTTTTCGGTGATCAACGGCGCCTCAATAATGTCGTGGAGATCTCTCATGCCGCCACCCTCTCCTCAAGCGCCTTGAGAGACGCCTCGGTCAGGATCAGATGCTGGTAGCGCAGCAGATCATAAACGTTGAGGCCCTCAACCCGAATCACTTTCACCGAGGCAAGATTCCGTGCGGAGCGCTCCACCGCCTCGTCCGACTGCGGGATCACGATCAGGGCGGACTTGACCTGGAGCTCCTCAAGCAGCTTGCGCATGAGCCTAGTCTTGGGCTCTTCGAGCTCGAGCTTTTCCACGACGATGATCTGGCCGTCTTGTTTCTTCAGGCTCAGGGCCGAAAGGAGCGCTTCGCGCCGGGCTCGCTTGGGGAGCCGGTAGGAATAGTCTCTCGGCTGTGGGCCGAAGATGGTTCCCCCACCGACCCAAAGCGGCGAACGGATGCTTCCCGCACGCGCCCTCCCGGTTCCTTTCTGCCGCCACGGCTTTTTCCCCCCGCCGCGCACAAACCCGCGGCTTTTGGTCGAAGCCGTCCCCGCCCGCCGGCTGCTGAGCTGCATCGTCACCATCTGGTGCACGAGGTGGGAACGGGCGGCGACCCCGAAGATCTCGTCCTTCAACTCAGGATGAATCACCCGCGCGGCCATCTATTTCCCCCCCTTGACCGACCGACGAACCACAACGACACCGCGCTTCGGTCCGGGGACGGAGCCTTTGACCAAAAGCACGTGATCCTCCGCGCGGACATCCACCACCTCAAGGTTTTGCACGGAAGCTCTCTCGTTGCCCCATTGGCCCGCCATTCTTTTTCCCTTAAAGACGCGCCCGGGAAAGGAGCGGTTCCCGATCGAGCCGCCATGGCGAAAGTATTCGTGAGTGCCGTGCGAAGCGGGAAAGCCGCCAAACCCCCACCGCTTGATCACGCCGGTATACCCCCTCCCTTTCGAGGTTCCGGCCACATCAATCCGGTCTCCGGCCTTAAAAACATCGCCGACCTTGATCTCCTGGCCCACTTCGAACTTCGAAACATCCTCCGAGCGAAACTCACGCAGAACCTGAAACGCGCCTTTGCCCGCTCTTCGCATGTGTCCCTGCAAGGCCTTGCTCAGCCGCTGCGGCTTTTTCGCGCCGAAACCCAGTTGTAGGGCATCGTAGCCATCCCGCAAGGCCTCTTTCTTTTGCACCACGACGCACGGCCCGGTCTGAATCACCGTTACCGGAACCACCGTCCCGTCCGCGGCGAAGACCTGTGTCGTCCCAATTTTTTTTCCTATAAGCCCAGTCATAGAGATGAATCTCAAATTTCAAATCTCATATCTCAAATCAAATCTGCAATCTGAGATCTGAAATCTGAGATTGCTACTGGAGCTTGATCTCCACATCCACGCCGGCAGCCAGGTCCAGTTTGCCCAAAGCGTCGATGGTTTGCTGGGTCGGCTCCAGGATATCCAGCAAACGCTTATGGGTGCGAATCTCAAATTGCTCCCTTGACTTCTTGTCCACGTGCGGGGACCGGTTCACCGTAAAACGCTCAATCCGCGTCGGCAGGGGAATGGGCCCCGCCACCCTGCCACCCGTACGCTTGACGGTCTCTACGATCTCTCCAACCGATTGGTCCAGGATTCGGTGATCGTACGCCTTAAGCCGAATGCGAATCTTCTCGTTCATCCTTCACTCAAACCTTACAGCTCGGCGACCTTGGCGCTGATCTCCTCGGAGATCGGCGCCGGCACCGGCTCGTAATGCGAAAACTGCATGGTGTAGGTCGCCCGTCCCTGGGTCATCGAGCGCAGATCCGTCGCATAGCCGAACATCTCTGCCAGCGGCACGCGTGCCTCGATGACCTGGGTGGCCGGTCGAGAATCCAGGCCGAGAACCTTACCCCGCCGCGAGCTGATATCTCCGATAACTTCCCCCATAAACTCCTCCGGAACGACCACCTCCACGGCCATGATGGGCTCCAGCAGCACGGGATTCGCCTTGCTCACCGCTTCCTTATAGGCCAGAGAGCCGGCGATTTTGAACGCGATCTCGGAGGAGTCAACCTCGTGATAGCTCCCATCGAGGAGCGTCACCTTGACATCCACCATGGGATAGCCCGCTAGCGGCCCGCTCTCCAGCGCCTCGCGCACCCCGCGCTCCACCGCCGGAATGTACTCCCGCGGGATGGCACCGCCCTTGACGGCATCGACGAACTCAAACCCAGCGCCCGCACCTTGCGGCTCCACGCGGACAAAAACGTGGCCGTACTGTCCACGGCCTCCGGTCTGGCGGATGAACTTGCCCTCGTGCTCTACGGCGCGACGAACGGTCTCCTTGTAAGCGACCTGGGGTCTGCCGACGTTGGCCTCGACGTTAAACTCGCGCAGCAGCCGGTCGACAATGATCTCCAAGTGCAGCTCACCCATCCCGGAGATGATCGTCTGCCCCGTCTCCTCATCGGTGCGCACGCGAAAAGACGGATCCTCCACCGTCAGCTTCTGAAGCGAAAGCCCGAGCTTTTCCTGGTCGGCCTTGCTCTTCGGCTCGATGGCGATCGAAATCACGGGCGCCGGGAAGTCGATGGACTCAAGCAGAATCGGATGCGTTTCCTCGCACAGGGTGTCCCCGGTCGAGGCGTTTCTAAGCCCCACGGCCGCCGCGATGTCACCGGCGTAAACCTCTTTGATCTCCTCGCGTTTGTTGGCGTGCATCTTGAGCAGCCGACCGATTCGCTCCCTCTTCCCCTTGCTGGAATTATAGATGCTGGAGCCCGAGAACAGGGCTCCCGAATAAACCCGGAAAAAAGTGAGCGTTCCGACGAAGGGATCGGTCATGATCTTGAAGGCCAGAGCGCAAAACGGGGCACCGTCCTTCGCCGGCCTTTCCTCTTCGTTCTGCGAAAACGGATTTTTGCCCACGACCGGGGGCACATCAAGCGGCGAGGGAAGATAGTCGACCACGGCGTCGAGCAGCAGCTGGACTCCCTTGTTCCGAAACGCGGCGCCGCACAGGACCGGAACCAGCTTGAGCTCGAGGCCCGCGGTGCGGATCGCGTGGCGAAGATGTTCCGGCGGAATTTCCTTCCCCTCCAGATACCGCTCCATGATCGACTCGTCTGAGTCCGCCAGCGCTTCCAAGAGTTTTTCCCGGTATTGCCGAGCCTGATCCGCGAGTTCGGCGGGGATCGGCTCGATGCGGTATTGCGCCCCGCGGCTTTCGTCGCTCCACACCACCGCCTTCATCTGGACGAGGTCAACGACACCTTTGAAACCTTCCTCGGCCCCGATCGGGAGCTGGATGGGGAGCGGCCGGGCTCCCAAGCGATCCTGCATCATCCGCACGACGCGGAAAAAATCCGCGCCCACGCGATCCATCTTGTTGACGAAAGCAATCCGGGGAACACGGTACTTGTCGGCCTGGCGCCAGACCGTTTCGGTCTGCGGCTCCACGCCACCAACCGAGCAAAAGACGGCGATGGCCCCGTCCAGGACCCGCAGCGAGCGCTCCACCTCGATGGTAAAATCCACATGACCGGGCGTATCGATGATATTGATCCGGTGGTCGCGCCAGAAGCAGGTCGTCGCCGCCGAGGTGATCGTAATGCCGCGCTCCTGCTCTTGCACCATCCAATCCATGGTCGCGGTTCCCTCGTCGACCTCGCCGATCTTGTACGTGATCCCCGTATAATAGAGAATCCGCTCGGTCGTCGTGGTTTTACCCGCATCGATATGGGCCATGATGCCGATGTTGCGGGTCTGCTCTAATGGGACAACTCTTGCCATTTTTCCCGGTAACTGGAAAAAAAGGAGACGGTCCTCCCGCCTCCCTGATCCAATGGTCGAATCTTTGAGCCGAACTACCAACGGTAGTGGGCGAAAGCCCGGTTGGCTTCGGCCATCCGATGGGTGTCTTCCTTCTTCTTGATCGCGCCGCCCCGATTGTTGGCGGCATCGATCAGTTCTGCCGCCAGCTTCTCCTCCATCGACTTGCCTTCGCGCAGCCGTGCCGCTTGAACCAGCCAGCGCATGCCGAGCGATAGCCGCCGTTGCGGTCGCACTTCGTTAGGCACCTGATAGGTTGCCCCTCCCACGCGCCGGGACCGAACCTCGAGGACGGGCTTGGCATTTTCCACCGCGCGCTTGAAGAGCCCCAGGGAGTCCTCCTTGGTTCGCGCCGCCATGAGATCCAAAGAACTATAGAAAATCTTTTCGGCCACGCTCTTTTTGCCGCTCCCCATGACGGTATTGACGAACTTCGCTACGAGTTTATCCCCATATTTGGGATCCGGCAAAATCTCTCGCTTCCTGACTTCACCCTTGCGTGGCATATCAACAGACCAATGAAAAATGAAAACTGCAAAGTGCAAAATGCAAAGTTAGCCTGCTCCGCTCATTTTCCGTCTTACATTTTTCAATCTGCATTGTGCACTTTGCCTTGCACTTTATTTTGGCTTCTTTGCGCCATATTTGGAGCGGCTCTGGCGGCGTTCCTGGACGCCGATCGAATCCAGGGTCCCGCGGATGATATGGTAGCGCACCCCGGGCAAATCTTTCACGCGACCGCCGCGGATCAGCACCACGGAGTGCTCCTGTAAGTTATGGCCCACCCCGGGAATGTAGGAGGTCACTTCGATCCCATTGGTTAACCTGACGCGCGCCACCTTGCGCAGCGCTGAGTTGGGTTTCTTGGGTGTCGTCGTATAGACCCGCGTGCACACCCCCCGCTTCTGCGGGCACTCCTCCAGCGCCGGGGCGGTATTCTTCCGCCGTTGTTTTTCTCTGCTGTAGCGAACCAGTTGATTGATCGTCGGCATACGCTACCCGTTACCCGAAGTGAAGCGCTCTATCAGCGCAGCTAAAATTCCCACAAAAACTATAACGCTAACAGATAATTCCGACCTTGTCAAAGGTTCATGCCTCTGCCGCTTCCGAAACCTCCACCTCCTCCGCACCGGACTCCTCAACCTCCAATTCCACTCTGGAGTACTTCGACCATCCCGTGCCCGCCGGAATCAGGCGTCCCATGATGATATTTTCCTTCAGGCCGCTGAGCACGTCCACCTTCCCTTGAATCCCTGCCTCGGTCAGGACCTTGGTCGTCTCCTGGAACGAAGCAGCCGAGATGAAGCTCTCCGTTGAGAGCGACGCCTTGGTGATGCCAAGCAGCAAAGGCTCGGCCACGGCCGGCTTGCCGCCCTGGGCGATCACCCTTTGGTTCTCTTCCTCAAAGCGCCACTTCTCCACCTGATCGCCAATCAGAAAATCGGCTTCCCCGACCTCTTTGATCCGGACACGCCTGAGCATCTGACGCACGATGACCTCGATGTGCTTGTCGTTGATCCGCACGCCCTGAAGCCGGTAGATCTCCTGCACTTCGTCCACCAGGTATTTGGCCAGCGCCTTCTCGCCCAAGATATTGAGGATGTCGTGGGGGTTGGAGGAGCCATCCATCAGCGGCTCGCCGGCCTTGACCCGATCGCCCTCATGGACGCTGATGTGCTTCCCTTTGGGGATCAGATACTCGCGCGGCTCCCCCACCTCGGGAGTGATCACCACCTTGCGCTTTCCCTTGGTATCCTTGCCGAAGGAGACCACGCCATCGATTTCGCTGATGACCGCGAACTCCTTCGGTTTACGGGCCTCGAACAGCTCCGCCACCCGCGGCAACCCGCCCGTAATGTCCTTGGTCTTCGTGGTCTCGCGCGGGATCTTGGCCAGGGCATCTCCCGGATGGACCGTCTGCCCTTCCTGGACATTGATATGGGCGCCCACCGGAAGGAGATAGCGCGCCTCGGCGGTCGGCGAGAGACGGGCGGTTAGCCCCTTTTCATCCTTGATCGAGATGCGGGGCCGCTTGTCCATGTCTTTGAAGTCGATGATGACCTTAGTCGAGAGTCCCGTCCGCTCATCCACGCGCTCCTCCATCGTCACGCCCTCGACCACGTCGCCAAATTTGACCGTCCCGCCCGCCTCCGTGAGAATCGGAATGGTATAGGGATCCCACTCCGCCAAGAGCTCCCCGCCCTTTATCTTCGCGCTGTCCTTTTTCTTGAACTTTGCGCCGTAAACGACCGGGTAACGCTCCCTTTCCCGCTCTCTCCCCTTGTCCCCACCTTCGGGATAGTCCACGATGGCGATCTCACCGTTGCGGTTCATCACGACCAGGTCGCCCTCCTTGTTGGTGACCGTGGCCACATTGACGAACTTCAGGAAGCCATCGTTGCGGGCCTCCAGCGTGGTCTGCTCTGCCCGTCGGCTCGCGGTGCCGCCGATATGGAAGGTCCGCATCGTGAGCTGGGTTCCGGGCTCCCCGATCGACTGCGCGGCGATCACCCCGATCGCCTCCCCGAGATTGACCATGTGGCCGCGCGCGAGGTCGCGCCCGTAGCACATGACGCACACCCCGCGTTTGGACTGACAGGTGAGCACGGAGCGAATCTTAATCCGCTCCAAGCCCGCCTCTTCGATGCGCCGGACCAATTCCTCGTCGATTTCCCGGTTGGCCCGCACGATGACCTCACCGCTAAACGGGTCTTTCACGTCTTCCAGAGCAACCCGGCCGAGGACGCGATCGCCCAGAGGCTCGATGATCTCGCCGCCTTCCATCAGCGGCGTCATCTCGATGCCGTCCAGCGTGCCGCAGTTTTCCTCCGTCATCACGGAGTCCTGCGCGACGTCGACGAGCCGGCGCGTGAGATAGCCTGAGTTTGCGGTCTTCAGCGCCGTATCCGCCAGGCCTTTGCGCGCCCCGTGCGTGGAGATGAAGTATTGCAACACGGTCAACCCTTCGCGGAAGTTCGCGGTGATCGGTGTCTCGATGATCTCCCCGGAGGGTTTGGCCATCAGCCCGCGCATGCCGGCGAGCTGGCGGATTTGCTGCGCGCTGCCGCGGGCGCCGGAATCGGCCATCATGAAGATCGGATTAAAGCTCGGCAACGTGACCGTGTTGCCTTTCTCATCCACCATGGTCTCGGTGCCCAGATCGCGCAGCATCTCATCGGCGATCCGATCGGTGACCTCGGCCCAGATGTCGACGACCTTGTTGTAGCGCTCCCCGTCCGTGATCAAGCCGTTTTTGTATTGCTCTTCGATCTCGCGGACATCCTCGTAGGCTCGCTTGAGCAGCTCCTCCTTGCTCGAGGGGATCACCATGTCTTTGATCGCGATCGAAACCCCCGCCTTGGTTGCGTACTCAAAGCCGATGTCCTTCAGCTTGTCAGCGAGGATGACGGTCGCCTTGTTGCCGGCCAGCCGGTAACAAATATCGATCAGGTTGGCGAGCTCCTTTTTCTTCAGCACCCGGTTGATCTCCTTGAACGGGATTCCGGGCGGCACCACCTCGCCCACGAGCACCCGACCGACCGTGGTCTCGACCCTCTCGCCGTCGATCCGGACCGTGATTTGAGCCTGGAGATCCACCTCGCCCTGATCATAGGCAACCCGCACCTCCTCAGGACCGGAAAAAAGCCCCCCCGTCCCCTTCGCGTTCGGCCGCTCCCGAGTCATGTAGTAAAGCCCGAGCACGATGTCCTGGGTCGGCACGATTATCGGCTTGCCGTTGGCGGGAGAGAGGATGTTGTTGGTCGACATCATGAGCGCCCGCGCCTCCACCTGCGCCTCGATAGAAAGCGGGATATGCACCGCCATCTGGTCGCCGTCGAAATCGGCGTTGTAGGCGGCGCACACGAGCGGATGGAGCTGGATCGCCTTGCCCTCGATCAGGATGGGCTCGAAGGCCTGGATGCCGAGACGGTGCAGCGTCGGCGCCCGGTTGAGGAGCACCGGGTGCTCGCGGATCACCTCATCAAGGATGTCCCACACTTCGGGGCGCTCTTTTTCCACCATTTTCTTTGCGCTCTTGATGGTGGTGACGTAACCGCGCTCCTCGAGCTTGTTGTAGATGAAGGGCTTGAAGAGCTCGAGCGCCATCTTTTTGGGAAGCCCGCACTGGTGGAGCCTCAACTCCGGACCCACCACGATCACCGAGCGCCCGGAGTAATCCACGCGCTTGCCGAGCAGGTTCTGGCGAAAACGACCGGTCTTCCCCTTCAGCATGTCGCTTAAGGACTTGAGCGGCCGGCGGTTCTGGCCGGTGATCGCCCTGCCCCGGCGCCCGTTGTCGAACAGGGCGTCCACCGCCTCCTGCAGCATCCGCTTCTCGTTGCGGATGATCATATCCGGGGCGTTGAGCTCGATCAGCCGCTTCAGCCGGTTGTTGCGGTTGATCACCCGACGGTAGAGGTCGTTCAGATCCGAGGTCGCAAACCGCCCGCCGTCCAGAGGCACGAGCGGGCGCAGATCCGGCGGGATCACGGGGATGACCTCCAGGACCATCCATTCGGGCCGGTTACCCGAATTCTTAAAGGCGTTGACGACCTTGAGCCGCTTGGCGACTTTCTTGCGACGCACCTCCGAGTTGGCCTCGCGCATCTCCTGGCGCAAATCCTCAGAGAGCTTGCCCACATCGCCCGCTTTGAGAAGCCTGCGGATGGCCTCGGCGCCCATCCCCGCCACAAAGCTATTGGCCCCGTGCTCTTCAACGGCTTTGCGATAGCGAGCCTCGGTAAGCAGCTCCTTGCTTTGGAGCGGCGTCGAGCCCGGATCCGTGACGACGTAGCTCTCGAAGTAAAGGATCTTTTCGATGTCCTTGAGCGACATGTCGAGAAGCGCCCCGATCCGGCTCGGCAGGCTCTTCAAAAACCAGATGTGAACCACGGGGCTTGCCAGTTCGATGTGTCCCATCCGCTCCCGGCGGACCTTAGACTGGATGACCTCCACACCGCACTTCTCGCACACCACACCCCGATGCCGCATCCTCTTGTATTTGCCGCAATTGCACTCGTAATCCTTGGTCGGGCCAAAAATCTTGGCACAAAACAGCCCGTCGCGCTCCGGCTTGAAGGTCCGGTAGTTGATCGTTTCCGGCTTTTTCACTTCGCCGTGGGACCAGGAACGGACCTTTTCCGGTGAGGCGAGAGAAATCCGAATGGCGTTGAAGCTCAGCGGATTCTTGGGTTTTTCAAACAAATTGAATAGATCTTCCAT
>JACPAM010000101.1 GCA_016180805.1 Deltaproteobacteria bacterium
GGAGGAGATCCTCGATCGCGAAGCAAAGAGTTGGCATGGGCAGGATTTTGGCTGGGAGTGGTTCAAAGAGCATGGGATTATGGTGTGGAGTCGGGATGTAGATGAACGTTACCCGGGCCGGTTTATCAAAGCACGAGTGCCTGTCTACCTGGAGCATTTCGTCCAGCGGCGTGAGGAGCTTGAAGGGGTTCTTAGAGAGATGTGCCTTGATTGGGACACCTCGGACTACGATCCGCTGCCACAGTGGATGCCCTGCAAGGCCTTTGAACAGATACAGCGAGGAGAGATCGATGCCATCGGGGTCCATTACAAGCTTCCTTATACGTATGGAGCGCAGGGCAACGCTAACCCCTGGATCAACGAGCTGTGTGACAAGCTCCCGCACTCTTACGGGGTGCTTATCAACACGAGGCTGGCCCAGCAGAAAGACATCAAGGACGGAGACGTCATCTGGCTGGAATCGCCGGTGAAAAAGGTGAAGGCGGTGGCCCGTGTGACCCAGATGGTGCATCCAGAGGTGGTCGGAATCGCGGGGCACGCCGGCCACTGGGCATCAGGCAAACCTCTCTCTAAAGGCAAAGGTGTCAATTTCAACGGGTTGCTGCCCTATGATTTTGACCACATTGATTTGTTGACTACGGCCACCGATTTTTGCGCGCCGCTTAAGGTGCGTAAGGCGGAGGGCTGAAGCGAGGGACACTTTCCAGAACCGGGCCAAAGCGCCCTAACGTGATACTGCAAGGGGGAGTCGATTTATGCCGGCAGTGAGAGTCGTCTTGTGGGGCGAGTTCAAGAGGTTGGCAGGAGGAAAAGGGGAGCTGACCATAGACCTCCCCGATGGGGGCACTGCGCAAATGCTTTTGGAGCGGGTCGGGCCTCTGTGCGGGAGCGCGTTTGCCGAGAAAGTGCTCACGCGCGACGGCAGAATTGCGCACGGCGTCTCAATCTTTCTCAACGGCCGGGAAATCGACACGGGCGGCACTTTGCCTAGCAGGACGGTTGTTCCAGGTGGTCAGGTGGAGATCATGCGCCTTTCCGCTTCCTGATCGGGCCGTCTGGTGTTTACACTATAACCACTCCCCTCATTAGGTTCTCTTCTTGACACGACGGCGCTTATTCGATAGCTAAGGGCTGGCTCGGAAAGCCTTTCTTTGTCGGAGGGCATTTGAACGAAGGGGCTCAGGGCGGGACTCCTTTTGGAGGCATCAAGTGGTCGGTGCTTTTTTTCCTCTGCCTCCTCGTTCTGTGGCAGCTCGTCGTCCCGTTCTTGAGAGTGCCCAGTTACCTTCTGCCTACGCCAGCTCAGATCGTGGAGGAATTCGGGAAAAGGGGCGGCCTGCTCATGTCCCAGTTCCTTCCGACCTTCTACGAAACCGTCCTCGGCTTTTTCCTCGGTGTCTTGGTCGGGGTTAGCGCGGGCCTCGGGATTGTTTACTCCAGGTTTCTTTGGCTGACCATTTACCCCTCTCTCGTCGTGGTCGGTTCGATTCCGAGAGTCGCGATCGCGCCATTGATCCTGATCTGGTTGGGGATCGATAGCCTTTGGTCCAAGGTCACCATCGCTTTTCTCGTCTCCTTCTTCCCTATGGTCATCAACTCGATCGTGGGATTTTCTCAGGTTGAGACCGAAATGCTCGATTTGGCCAAGACGATGGGAATGGGCCGGTGGATGGAGTTTAGAAAAATCCGCCTCCCGAATTCCATTCCGTATCTCTTTGCCGGGTTCAAGGCTTCCATCGCCTTGGCGGTGATCGGCGCCGTCGTGGCCGAGTTCGTCGCCGGCCAGAAGGGTTTAGGCTACCTGATCGTCGTCGGGAATAACGATCTGAACGCGCCGCTTATCTTCGCGTCGATTATCGTTCTTTCCGCCATGTCGCTCGGGCTTTTCGGGATCATCGTGGGATTGGAAAAACTGCTCATGCCCTGGCGGCGCGGCATTCAGCCAAGTGAGCTTTAAGAGACGGTCCTGGATTATCAAAATTTGAAAGGAGAAGGAATATGAGATTTAGAATCGGCGTAATCGGCCTTGCAGGAATATTGACCGTGGTTTCCTTTTTGGCCTTCAGTCCAAAGGTGATGGCTGCGGACCAGGTGAAGTTTCGGATGGACTGGATCATAGGAGGGCAATACGTGTCTTTCTATGTCGCCCGCGATAGGGGATTTTTCGAAAAGCGCGGTTTGGACGTGACCATTATAGAGGGCCGTGGCTCGCTCCAGTCGGCCACGATGGTCGACGCCAAGCAGGTGGATTACAGCTTTGGGGACTTCGTGACGGCAGTTCAAGTGATGTCTAAAGGAGGCAAGAATCGCTCTATCGCTGTAGGCATGAGGGACAACGGCGGCGGGTATATCTTTCTGGAGGGCTCTGGAATCAAGACGCCCAAGGACCTCGAGGGCAAGCGCTTCGGCACCAACCCCGCGGACTTCGGCAGCGTTTTGCTGCCTGCGGTGGCAGCGGCTTCGCGGATCGATGCAAAGAAAATAATCATCAGAACGATGGAGCCGGCCGTGCGCACCCCGGCCCTGTTTGAGGGTAAGATCGATTTCATTGCGGGCGCGAATGGTTCCAGCATTCAACGGATGGCGGTTCTGGGCGAGAAACAGGGAAAGAAAGTCCAATACCTGTTCTTTAAAGACATGGGGCTCAAAGCCTACGGCCATGTCCTTCAGGCGCACGAGGACCTGATCAAAAAGAACCCCGACCAGGTCCAGAGATTCGTGGAGGCGGTTTTCGAGGCGGTAGCCTGGACCGTTAAAAACCCGAAGGAAGGGTTAGAGATTTTCATGAAGGCTAATCCTCAGATAGAGCGCGACATTACCTCGGCCCAGATGGAGGCGAGCCTCGACAACACCCACGACTCTGTGACCAAGGAACACGGGCTCGGCTATTTCGAAGAGGCAAAGGTGAAAGCTTCGGTGGAAGTAGCGAACAAGTACCTCGGGCTTTCTCCGCCTGTCGACTACAAGATCACCTATACGAATCAATTCGTCAGAAAGACGCCTCGAATGTAGAGAGCATCTTTGACCAGCGTCATTCAGTACGAGAAGGTCCGGAAAATCTACAATTCCGGCCACGATGAGGTAGTCGCTCTTCAAGAGGTATCGTTTAGCGTCGGCGAGGGCGAGTTTGTTACCGTCGTCGGACGGAGCGGGTGCGGCAAGACGACGCTCTTAAAGCTCACGGCTGGGCTGCTACAGCCCTCGGGGGGGGCGGTTCAAGTGGCCGGAGCTCCCGTCCGGGGGCCCCTCACCAATGTCGGGATCGTTTTCCAAGCGCCCGTACTGTTGGCGTGGCGCAAGGCGATCGATAATGTCCTGCTCCAGGTCGAGGCGCGAAAACTCGGGGTTGAGAACTACCGAAAGCGGGCTTTAGAACTGCTTGATCTCACCGGACTTAAGGGGTTCGAGGAGCGCTACCCCAGCGAACTCTCGGGGGGGATGCAGCAGCGTGTGTCCATCAGCCGGGCCTTGATCCATGATCCGCCGCTGTTACTGATGGACGAGCCCTTCGGGGCTTTGGACGCCATCACCCGCGACGAGATGAATATCGAGCTTTTGCGAATCTGGAACGAGGCCAAAAAGACCGTCCTGTTTATCACTCACAGCATTCCGGAGGCGGTATTTTTGGGGGACCGCGTTGTCGTCATGACGCCGCGGCCCGGCAAGGTCGCGGAAATCGTCAACATCGATCTTCCTCGCCCGCGCACGACCACTCTGCGGGACGAGACTAAATTTATCGCCTACGTCAGACAGATCCGCAAAAGCCTCGGGGTGCGTTAAGCTTCGAAGCTTTCCGGCGGAGTAAAAAAGCTTCTAGCGGGCTTGCTCGGCGGAACGGCGGCGGATCAGCGCTCTTACTCTATCGGGGCTGAGCGGCAGCTCTCTGACCTCTACCCCCAGGGCGTTTGCGACCGCGTTGGCGAGCGCAGCTCCGGTTCCCACCATGCCTCCCTCGCCTGCTCCCTTGACCCCGAGCGGGTTGAGGGGTGAAGGAGCTTCCTCCAGGACGACGCTCTCTATCAACGGCACATCCGTGCTCGACGGCAGGACGTAATCCCGGAAGGTCGTTGTGAGTAGCTGGCCGTTTTCGCCGTAGACGAGCTCCTCGAGCAGCGTCCCGCCGATCCCCTGAACGGCCGCGCCGACCGCCTGGCCGTGGACGAGCAGCGGGTTGATGCACCGCCCGACATCCTCGACCACCATATATTTCAGGATTTCCACGATTCCGGTTTCGGGATCGACGGCCACGTGGGCGAGGTGGACGCCGTAGGAATGGGTCATCTTATTGGAGTTGAAGTAAGCGGTCTCTTCGAGCTCGGGCTGGCCCTGGTTGTGCATGGTCGAGTGACGCACGAGCGCGACGAGCCTCTCAAGGTCAAGCGCCGGCGCCTGCGCTCCTGTGCGGTAGATTTTCCCTTCCTGGAGATCGAGCTCGGCCAGGCCGGCGCCCAAATGATCGCCAGCGATCGTCAGGATTTTCTTCTTTAATCCCTGCGCCGCCAGATGGACGGCGTTGCCGCACATCACGGTGCCGCGGCTGGCGAAGGTCCCCCAGCCGAAGGGAACCAGATCGGTGTTTCCGTGGAAAACCGAGATCCAGTCCATGGGTACGCCCAAGGCATCGGCGCAGATTTGCGCCATCGCGGTCTCGTGCCCCTGCCCTAAGACATTGATGCTCAAGTAGGCGGCAACGCTGGGCCCGTCGCGCAGTACTACCCGCGCCCCTTCATAGGGTTCCAATCCGCCCGTATTCTTCACGAAATAGGCAAGCCCGATGCCGTGATAGCGGCCATCTTCGCGCCGACCTTGAATCGGTCTCAGCTTTTCGTAGCCGAACTCCTTGAGCGCCCGGTTGAGCGCGCTCGGGAAGTTTCCGCTGTCGAGCACGGTCGGGTTTGTGCCCGGACGGGTGAGGCCGATCTCATACGGCATCTCTTCGGGCTGGATCAGGTTTTTGCGCCTGAGCTCGACCGGGTCGATCTTCAAGTCCGCCGCCATCATGTCGAGCATGCGCTCGCGGAAGAAGCACGATTCGTAGCGTCCCGGCGCCCGGTAAGTTCCCATACCGGTCTTGTTGGTGACGACGCAGTGAATCTTGCACTCGTAGTTGGGGATCCGGTACGGCCCCGGTAAAAGCGCCGCGGTCGAGCACGGCACCAGTCCCCCATGGGTTCGGACGTACGCGCCCATGTTGCCGTAGATCCACGCCCTGAGCGCGAGGAGCGTTCCGTCTTTCTTTGCAGCGATCTCGAGCTGGCAGTGGACTTCGCGCGAATGGTTCGCGGCCATGAGGTGCTCGCGCCGGTCTTCGATCCATTTGACCGGCCGCCCCAGCCGCATCGAGGCAAAGGGAATCAAGAAGTCCTCGGGATAAAGCTCGCCGCGGATGCCGAAGCCTCCGCCCACATCGTTCTCGATGAAGTGCAGGTTATGTTCGGGAAGCCTGAGAAAAGAGGCGATGACCTGCCGGTTGTAATGCAGCAGCTTGGTCATCCCGTAGACTGTCAGCTCTCTTTTGCCAACGTCGAAGTCCGCCACGAGGCCCCGCGTCTCCATCGGGTTCCCCGTGTGGCGGTGCACTCGGAACTCTTCCCGGCGCGTGTACTCGGCTTTTTCGAAGTTCCCGGCTGCATCGCCGATCGAGATCTCATGGACCCCCGCTAGATTGGTCCCGCTCTCCTCGTGGACAAGGACTTCGTTGCTGAGCGCGGCGCGGATATCGATCACCTCGGGCAAATCTTCATACTCCACCTCGATAGCGTCCAGCGCGTCCTCGGCGACATAGCGGCTCTCCGCGACCGCGACGGCTACCGGCTCGCCCATGTAGCGTACCTTGTCGCGGGCAAGCAGGGGCTGGAGGTAGCGCTCTAGACCTGGAACCCTGTACATGCGCATGGGCACGGGCACGGCCATCTCGCCGATGTCTTTCAAGGTGAAAACCCATACCACCCCGGGGATGGCCTGGGCCTTCGCCGTATCGATTGAGCGGATGCGGGCGTGAGCCCGCGGGCTTCGGAGAATCGCCGCGTGCAACATCTTGGGCAGCTTGATGTCGTCGGCATAGGTGCCTGTGCCCGTGATGAAGCGGATGTCCTCGCGCCTTTTGATGGAAGCTCCGATGTAAGTTGTCGCCATAGCTTCTCCGTCGCTAGTCCGATTCTCTCGAAAGCCTATCGGAGGCCGAGTCTTCGTGCCGCACTCGATGGGCTAGGCTCCCTCGGGAAACGCGCTCTCGGCTGCGGCCGATGGGTTCGTGCCATGAGTCGTACCGTTTGTAATCGGACGTCCGCAGCCTCGCTCGCCCCGTGGAGTGCGGTCTTGACC
>JACPAM010000102.1 GCA_016180805.1 Deltaproteobacteria bacterium
CTTTCCTGCGTGGTTGATCGCCACGGTGGATTTAGCTTTCCTTCCGGCGCTCGCCGTTACTCTCGCCATTCCCTTGCTCAGCACCGGCCAAAGGCGCAACCTTATATTTCTTCCCCTCCTCGGCGCATTGGTTGTGGCGGACCTGATGGTTCACCTTGAGTTGATGGGCTACGCTGAAAGATCCGCCCGCGCCGGAACCTTCCTGGGTTTGAATCTGGTTGTCCTGCTAATTGTTATCATGGGAGGAAGAGTCATCCCGTTTTTTACCGAGCGGACGCTCCCGGGTGTGGTCCCGAAGCGCTGGCGGACAGTCGAGTGGTCGTCTCCCGCCACCGTGGTCGCCTTTCTGATCGCGGAGCTCGTTCTCCCCAACTCCATGCTTGCGGGAGGGGTGGCGGCTCTGGCCGCCGCGAGCAACGCCGTCCGCTTTATCGGCTGGTACACTAATCGCTTCTGGTCGGTTCCTCTGCTCTGGGTTCTCCACCTGGGTTATGCGTGGGTCGTGGCCGGGTTTGGCTTGAAGGCCCTGGCAGGCCTGGGCCTCGTCTCCCCGCAATACACCGTCCACGCATTCACTGTAGGCGGTATTGGTGTTTTGACCCTCGGTATGATGGCCCGTGTTTCTCTGGGGCACACGGGCAGGCCCCTCAAGGCGACCACGTCTGTGGCGATCGCCTTCGCGCTGGTCAACTTTGCCGCCGCCGCGCGGGGCATATTCCCGATGGTGTTTCCGGGGTGGCTTCCTCACCTCGTTGCCGTATCCGGTGGCCTTTGGATCGCAGCCTTTGCGGTCTTTTTGGCGGTCTACACGCCGATCTTGACCCAACCCAGGGTCGACGGTCGGCTGGGCTAGCGTCCTGAAGGGCAGACCCCATCGTCGTAGCAGGGTTGCCTTCGCTTTAAATTTCCCCTATTTTTAAGGCCGTATTCCATCTCACAAATGTTAAAAAAAATCGCTTTCGGCTTGTTATTTTTCTTACTCTGGGTTTCTAATCTCCAAGCTCAGGCTCCCTTCTATCAGGGTAAGACGATCAGGATCGTAGTCGGTTTCGCCCCAGGGGGCGCCGTTGACCTCTGGACACGTGCTGTTGCCCGCTACTGGCCCAAGCGCATTCCTGGAAACCCCGACATCGTTGTGCAGAACATGCCTGGCGGGGGCACTATGATTGCGGCAAACTACGTCTATGGGGTCGCCAAGCCCGATGGTTTGACTCTCGGTGCAATCGCCCCGGCCCTATATTTCGACCAGCTCATAGGACGCAAAGAAGTTCAGTTCGATTGGACAAAGTTTACCTGGATCGGCTCGCCTGAGCAGATCGATGAAGTGCTTTTTTTCCGCGCCGATGCCCCCTACAAGACGCTCGAAGATATCCGCAAAGCCGCCGAGCCGCCAAGGTGCGCGGCTACCGGGCCTGCTTCTGCCACCTATTATTTTCCCAAGCTTCTTGAGGAGGTGTTTGGGCTCAAGTTTAATATCGTCACCGGATACCCGGGAGGCGCAGAGGCCGACCTCGCGATACAGAAAGGGGAGATGCAATGCCGTGGAGCCTCTTCGAGTTCCTTCTTCGGTCGAGAACCTGGTCGCACCTGGGTGAAGACCGGATTTGTCCGGGTCCTCATTCAAGCCGGGTCTACACGTGACGCAAGAGCGCCCGAGGCGCCAACTATCTGGGAGCTGATGGAAAAGGAGAAGACACCCGAGGCCAGCCGACGCTTGGCCAAGATAGTGCTTGCTGCCGGTGTTTTCGGTCGTCCCATAGTGGGTGCGCCTGGTGTGCCTCCGGACCGGATCAAAATTCTGCGCGATTCCTTTATGAAAGCCGTGGACGATCCTGAGTTTGTGGCTGAGGCCAAGAAAAGAGGTTGGGAGCTGAATCCCGTCAGCGGTGAGAAGCTGGAGGCCCTAGCCAAGGAAGTGATTGTCCAGCCCGCAGAGGTTATCGAAAGGATGAAGCGGATTTTAGGGAAATGAGGAACGGAGGCAGGATCATGAAACGGCGCCAGTTCATGCTACTCATTGCGGCCGCGACTCTGGTCATGGCCGCGGGGAGGCGCTCCCGCTCCGCGTGGTCGGCGGATGTTACAGGCGACAAGTCGGTGGAAAGAATCCGCAAGAACTGGAGGTCGCTGCTTGCGCGAGATGCGAAGGTCAGTCTTTCCACGGAGCCTCTCCGGAAATCCACCGCGGAGTGGAAGCAAAGCTTAAGCGAGGCCGAGTTTTATGTGCTGCGCGAGGAAGGTACGGAGCGCCCCTTCTCAAGTCCGCTCAACGACGAGAAGCGACCGGGTGTGTATGCCTGCGCCGGCTGCGCGCTACCGCTTTTCACTTCCCAGATGAAGTTCGACAGCGGCACCGGCTGGCCCAGTTTCTTCACCCACATTCCCGGCCATCTGGGCACGAAGAGGGACTTCAAGCTGATCGTGCCGCGCACGGAGTACCGTTGCATCCGCTGTGGCGGACATCACGGACACGTGTTCGACGATGGCCCGCCGCCCACCGGTCAGCGTTGGTGCAACAACGGCGTGGCGCTTAAGTTCATTCCGGCGTAGGCAGTTTATCACCGGCCTAGCCGCGGCCCTTTTTGTTTATCCTGCTCGTAAACGAAATGGTCCTTACAGATTTTCACCGATCAATCGATGTGGCTGCAAAGATAGAAGAAACTCCTCGCATGGCAGGCACAGGATGCCCTCTTTCATTAATCGCTCTTTGCCGCGGTAAACAAAGTAGGCGTGGCTCTGCGGATAGTCCTGTTTGAATGCCCTAAGACCACGGAGGTCTTGCGGTTGAATACGCGCGGCGTTTTTTACCTCAATGGCGAAAAGTCCTTCGGCTCCGTAGACGACAAAATCCACTTCGACGCCGGATCTGGTGCGCCAGAAGTGTAACTTGAAACCGCGGCCAGAATAATCAAGCCAGGCCCTCAGGTGCTGGGCTACCAGCCCTTCAAATGCTTGCCCCTCAATCTCCTCCGGCCGGTCCAGAGGCCCTTGAGGACGGAGGGATCGGTAAACGCCGGCATCGAAGAGATAGAATTTGGGATGGGCTACGAGCGCCCGCTGGGCACGCTTGGTAAAGACTGGCAAACGGTAGGCGAGGAGCAGATCCTCAAGAACACTAATGTAACCCTCCACGACTTTGCGCTCGACCTGGCACTCACGCGCAATATTGGTGATGTTGAGCAGCGATGCATGGGAGAAGCTGGCGGCTTCCAGGAAACGCGTGAAATTGCCGATATTCCTCACCAGACTTTCCATCTGAACCTCTTCTCGCAAGTAGAGGGCCGCATAAGTTTGCAGGACTTTTATCGGATCGGCCGACGCCAGCACGATGGGCAGCAGTCCGTTTTGGACGGCGCTTTGCGTGGAAAAGCCGTGCCCCAGCTCGGCCGCCATAAATGGATGGAGCGAGCAAAGAAGCGCACGGCCAGCCAGAAGGTCAACCTCCGCCCGCTTCAATTTGCGCGAGCTGGATCCTGTCAGCACGAAGCGCCATCCGCCTTTCTGTTCAACCAAACTATGCACCAGACTCAGGAGTTGAGGGACCTTCTGGATTTCATCGATCACCACGGTGATGTTGCCCGGCGACGCAAGGAGCCTTTCGCGCAGCCGTTCAGGGTATGCGGAATAAGTGCGAAAGACCTCGGGGTCGAGAAGGTCCACATAGATCGCTTCTTGGAAGTGGCGCTTCACAAGGGTGGATTTCCCTGTGCCACGGGGTCCAAAAAGGAAGAAGCTCTCTTGAGGAGGATCGAAAAATCTGTCGATTATTTCCATTTTGAGCCTCAAAATGGAAGTGACTTGTCCAAATTATAGAATCGTGCAGCGGCTTTGTCAAGCGGAATGTCAACTGGCCACGGATATGTTTCCCTTTTTATTTTTACTTGCCTGTCGAACACTTCTCCACGAAACCTTTGATAACCTGATTAAAGGTTTCAGGCTGTTCGCGGTAGCAGAAATGGCCGGCCTGGTTGATCACGTGCATCTCGGCGATCGGGGCGCTATCGGCGAGAAGCTCGAAGAGGAACTGGCCGCGCCTTATAGCGGCAGTGGGGTCGTTGTAGCCCCAGATGAGAAGCGTTGGGGTTTTAAGACGGCCCTGCATGATCCAGTTCAGAGTCTCCTCCTTTTCAAGCGCCAGTTGAGGCAGAAAGCGGCTCCGCTTGAGGCCCCGGTCTTCCATCTTCCTCACCGCTTCCTGGTACTTGGGCAGCCTCGCGATCTCGACCGCGGCGTCGAGCCATGAATCGGTGATGTGCTTGTCGCTGTGCGAGTAGTGCTCGGCGACCCAGCGCTGGCTTTCGCGGCTCAGGCGCGGCTTGGGCGCGTTGGCCATTATGTATTCGGTCTTCGAAGGGCCGGGAGAGAGCGTTCCGCTGTTGATGATGATGCAGGACCGGATGACCTCCGGATGCTCCAGAGTGAGGCGGGCGACCAGGTAACCTCCCCGCGAGTGGCCGATCACATGCGTATTTTTGAGCCCCATCGTAGCGAGAAACTGGTAGGCATGTCTCACCACCGCGGCCATCGTGTAGTCGTCATCGCTCTTGGGGTTGTCCGTGTGACCCTGGCCCAGCTTGTCCACAGCGATGACGCGAAACCATTGGGCCAGGCTATCGAAGTTCAGCTCCCAGTCGATGGCGCTATCACAGGCGTCCATGGTCCCGAAGTGGCTGCCGTGGAAGAGGACCAAGACCTCGCCGCTTCCCTTGTCGAAGTAGCGGGTTCGGATTCCGTCGACATCTACAAATCGCTCACCTGTCATCATGGTTAGGCCCTCCCTTTTAAAGCGTTGTACACCTTCTCGGAGGTGATCGGCAGCTCAAAGAGCCGCACTCCTACGGCATCAGCCACGGCGTTGGCGATAGCGGCCGGGGGGCTCACATTGGCCATCTCACCGATCGCTTTAGCCTCGTAGGGTCCAGGACCGCTATCGGAGCGCACGAGCACCGTCTTGAGCCTGGGTATATCGGCGATGCTGGGGAGCTTGTAATCTCCGAGGTGGGGCGTGGTGACCTGGCCGTTCTCCAAGGCGATCTCCTCCATCAGGGCCGCGCCGATAGCCATGACAGCGCCGCCATCGATCTGCCCCTGATGGCCGATCGGGTTGATGATCGTGCCGACATCGTGGGCGGTGATGAACCGGTCGAGCCTGACTTGGCCCGTCTCGGGGTCGACTTCAACCTCGGCCACCTGCGCGACGAAGGAAGTTGAAGAGCGCTCCATGGGGACCTCTATTTTGGCAGTCACGCTGATTGGGCCACTGCCGCCCGCTTTCGCAACGACTTCACGGAGACTCAGTTCTCGACGCCGGTCATCTCTGTTCCAGAATCGCCCGGCTTGGTAAACAACTTGGTCCTTCGGACAATCGAGCGCCTGGGCCGCTTGGGCAACCAATTTCTCGCGCAGCTCATTGCAAGCCTGGATCACCACGTGACCGCCGATATTGGTCGAGCGACTCCCCCCGAAGCCAATATCGATATTGAAGGGGGCCGCATCGGTATCGCCCACGACGACCCGCACTTGCCCGATAGGCACACCCATCTCCTCGGCGACCGTCTGGCATAGGACCGTGCGGAGGCCGGTTCCCTGATCGCCGTTAACGGTTAACAGCGTCAAGCTGCCGTCGGTCCCAGCGGTAAGGATGACCCAGCTAGGGCCAGCCCCTGTGAAACGCTCATACATGGCGATACCACGGCCGTAGTTGCGGCCGGGCTTGGGTCGCTTCCACCCGGCCGCATCCAGAGCGGCCTGAAGCGTGGGGCGCGCCTTCACGCCTTGCAGTCTCACCCCCAGAGCGTTCTCCTCGCCTTCGCCGATGATGTTCTTCAAACGGAACTCAGCCGGGTCCATACCCAGCTCCCGCGCGACGAGATCTATGTGCGACTCCACCGCAAACATGGCCTGCAAAGCGCCGGGGGCCCTCCAAAAGCCGCCCGGAACGGTGTTGGTGTAAACGTGAATGGCTTCCATAAAGGTATGGTCGATACGGTAAGGCCCCGCGGTTCCCGCCCCGCCGATCGAGGCGCGAATGGGCTTATGGCCTCCGTAGGCGCCGGTGGAATGCACTGCCCGAAGATAGCGGGCTACCATCCGTCCATCGCGCTTGACTCCCGTCCGGACGGTGATGACCGACGGGTGGCTGGGGCTGCCGGCCGTCAACTCCTCACTATAGCTCATCACTATCTTCACGGGACGCCCCGCCTTCTGCGCGAGAAGGTAGGCGACCGGTACATCCATCGGGCCGCACTTGCCGCCGAAATCCCCGCCTACATTGACCGCCCTTGGCCATTTGGTTACGAGTCGCCAGCGGGGTCTTGGTGGATAACCAGACCTGGATACGGCCATCGCCCCCGATAGCTACGACCGCGGCTCGGGTCTCGATGTACCCCTGGTGCCGAATGGGGATGCGGAAGGTGTGCTCCAGGACAAGGTCTGCTTCTCGAAAGCCCTGCTCTACATCCCCCTTGCTCCAGGTAAGGCGCGTCAGGCCGTTGGGGACGTCTGGGATGAGGATCTCTCGGGGAGGCCCCTCGTATCCGGCCACGT
>JACPAM010000103.1 GCA_016180805.1 Deltaproteobacteria bacterium
ATCGCTATAGCCCCCATAATGATATTCCTTATGAATTAAGCTATAGCTTTTATAATGCGCAGGCCGAGGAAAATCAACCCTTCCGCTCGATTTCCTGGCGTAGTCATCGGCAAGTGCGGGGTCGAGACCTTGGAGTTTGTCGCAGATCTCTTCTGCCTCCTCGCTATTCCCCCAGGCCAGGTAGGCCAGCGCGAGGTTGAAATGCGCCTGCGGATTTTTTGGCTCCAGTTGAATTTTTTTCACTGTTTCTTTGCGCGCAGGCGCTCGATTAGGCCGGTAACCTCTTCGAGCCGGGTACGGACCTCTGCCTCGGACTTGCGCACCTCCTCAGGTAGCGCCCCCTTTTCGACCGCGTCTTCGAAGGCTGTCACAGCGACACCAAAAACCTTGAGCAGGCGGCGGGTCTCATCGGTTGGCATCGTCAATTCCTCCTAGCTTTACGGCAATGCAAAAGGCAAAGTGCAAATTGAAAAATGACGGCAGTCATTCTGAGGCGAAGCCGAAGAATCTGAGATCCTTCGCTGCGCTCAGGATGACCCATGGGTCATTTTGACTTTTACATTTTGCAATTTTCATTTTGCATTGTGGAAATTCCAAGCTCCTTCAGCTTCTTTTCCGGAATAAACCCATTTTCGTCCCATTCTCTTGCCTGGTAATACGCCTGAATCATTTCTCTCAGTTCACCAGCAGTTAGGCCTACACCCTGGACAACACCAGTGGGAAGTGTCTCGTCTAGCACTCGCGCTGGCAGCCAGTCATCCTCAGGCTGCCAGCCCTCACGTACGTTAAAGAGCTTCTTGAGCGTGTGGATCCGCTCGCCAATGCGATGCAGCTCCATACTCGATGAGGGCCAGCCAGTGACCTTGCTGAAAAGTTCTGCGGCTTCCGCATAAAAGTCAGTGAAGCACTTGCGCAGGAACTTACAGATGATTAGCGAATCCAGCACCGCGGCGAAATTTTCCGAGGCAACCACCAGAGCGCCCCTGCCAGGATCAGCGCTCAACCGATCGACCTGCCCAGAGAAGTCAACCTCATAGGCACCAGAGCGGTTGTGGCAGGCGCCCCGAGGGCTCACCGCTAATCCCAGGGCCATGGTCTTTAAACTGCGAGGCTCGTACCCGGGCAGTTCCAGGCCTTTCACATGCATTGCCCAATGCATGGTCTCCCCGCCAATCTCAGCAGCGGCGCGTCTGGAGCCTTCAGCGAGAAGGGCACCAAGGCCGCTGCGCCCGGCGATAGTGGGAATAATGGCCAGTAGCGCTTCTGCTTTGCCAAAGCGAAGACCGAAGTCATTGGCTTCAGCCAGCAGACCCTTCTCCGCACACTCCATAGCCCACGCAAGCGTGCCACCGGTGCTGATGGTGTCGAGGCCGTAGAGATCGCATAGGTGTGCGGCCTGAAGGACCACCTCCGGCTCTTCGATGCCGCACAGCGGGCCCAGGGCGAATAGGGTCTCATATTCCAGACGCTGTTGGTCTCGGCTGAGGGATTTGAACAGGCGTTCGCAGCGGATCGTACAGGACGCGCAGCCGTGCCTGCGACTGAAGTTGTTTTCCGTCAAGCTTTCCCCGCTCAGGGCCTCGGCGTGCTCGAAGGTCGATTGCTGGAAATTGCGTGTGGGCAAGGTGCCGAGACGGTTAAACACCGCCAAGTTGGCTACGGTACCGATGTTTCGGTACTTGTCGGTCACGGGGCCGAGACTGCGCCGGCGCACGATCTCGGCGATCTCCTCCACGCCTTGGGGGTCAGCTACAGAGACCCCGCAGCGGCCGCGTAGAGCAACGGCCTTTAGGTTCTTGGACCCCATCACTGCGCCAACCCCACCACGCCCGGCGTGGCGGCCTTCGTTGCTGATGGTGGCAAACCGCACGCGGTTTTCCCCTGCCGGGCCGATGGCCGCTACTCGCGCGGCTGGGTCCTTTAGCTCAGACCGGATCATGGATTCGCTTTCGCTGGGACTTTTTCCCCACAGCCGACTCCCGTCCCTGATTTCCACCTTCTCATCGCTAATACAGACGTACGCCGCAGAGGCAGCCTGGCCGGTGATCACAAGGGCGTCAAGACCTATGCGCTTGAGTTCCAGGGCAAAAAAACTGGAGGAGAGAGAATCCGCAATAAATCCCGTGAGCGGTGACTTGGTGACTACTGCATATTTTGCAGTCGTCGTGAGACCAGTACCAACCAGGGGCGCGCTGGTAAAGATCAGTGGGTTTGCTGGCGAGAATGGCTCAACCCCTGGTGGAGCAAAGTCGTAGAGCAGGCTCGTGCCGAGACCGACGCCGCCAAGGAAGGCTCGGAGGCGCGATTGCTCGAGATCAAGCCAGGAATTGCCTCCCGTATTCAGGTCAACGTGAAGAAGCCTTCCATGAAACCCGTACACGGCTCAGCCTCCAGCATCTGCCGAGATGATAAAAATCCTGTCCCCTGGATTGACCTTAACGTTTGAGTTGCGCACGAAGTCGATGCCGTTGACGTTGCAGGCGTAACCGCTAGAAAGATTGCCGGCATCAGGGGTGATTACCCGACCTACTAAAATCGGCAGTCTTTCTGCCAAAGCCGAATAGACATCTGAAAGGGTGGCCCCGTGCGCTAGCGATAGAGAAACCTCCGTTGTCTTTGCCAGCAGCCGGGCGACGCCAAAGAGCTCGACGGTACAGGAAACGGACCCTTCCCGTGAGGGCTTAGAGCTAAAGGCTGAGAGCTGAGAGTCTGGCCCTAGACCCTGAAGCCTTTTTTCCTCCCAGCGCGTCAAAGCGGCCTCATAGTCTTCTGGGCTGTTCATATTGAGGAAACTCAGGCCCTCGGGATCAAAACGGCGGATCTCCTCTTCAGGGATCTCGCAGGTACGAACCTTCCCGTAGAGGTATATTGGCCGCAGCTCGCCGCGTTCGAGCTGCTCTTTTAAAAGTGGCGCCACGGTCCGTCGGTAGACCGCATGCAACGGCTGAAAACGCCCTTGCCAGTGGGGCACCACCACGTCATGGTTTGAGATCTGCGAGGTGAGATAAAAGATCAAGGCAAGGTTAAGGAAAGGCACATCGCAGGAAGTTACAAAAGCGACTTCCCTACCTGCCGCTCTTAGCCCGTAGTAAATCCCACCAACAGGTCCTTGGTGGGCCACCTCGTCTCGCACCAGCTTAACTTTGGGTTTGTTGGGTTTTTTGAGTTCGCTAAGCTCATTGGGTTGGTCGGGTTGGGAACACAATAAACTCGATAACTCAACAAACTGTTCGCCGGGTGCGGCTACGACGACAACGTCAGTGAATAGAGACTGAAGTTTTCGGACGATGTGAAGGATGAGCGGCTCGCCGTCGAAGATGAGGAGGGCTTTGGGCTGCCCCATGCGCGAACTTTTGCCGCCGCTCAGGATGATTGCCGCGGCATCCGCAATTATCCCATCACGGTTTATCCTTTCGAGCTCACGCATCATGTCCTTCCCTCGAAAGCTCCTCGGGGGCCGATCCGCCTCAGGCGGCCGCGGCCGATGGATTAAGCTCCCTCGGGAAGCGCGCTCTCGGCTGCGGCCGATGGGTTTGTGCCATGAGTTGCGCCGTTTGTAATCGGACGTCCGCAGCCTCGCTCGCGCTCCCCTTCGGTCGCGGTAAAGGACGCCCGCGGCCTTCCTCCTCGTCCCCCCTCGGGCTTCAAAGTGAAAGTGTGGCGCAAGGGGACCTCAGATAATCAAACGTGTAGCCCCCGTTCTTCTAGACCACAAAAGGTATTTAGACCTGTAAGGTCCAGATTGTCAACATTGATGGGAGGCCTCAGGGATGTGAGCGAAGGGAATCTTTGGTGGGAAGGGAGCGGGTCGGCGCTAGCCGCCCAGAGTGATCATCTCGATCTTCTTGTTTTGTTTGGGGTCGTATTTGAACGCGCGAAGCGCTTCCAAGCGCTCGTCCGAGTAGCGGTCTTGTCGCTTTTTCCAGACCCCACCGACGACCTCCAGGATCTCCTCGTCCGACGCGCCGGTTCTAAGCAGCCGTTTCAGGTCGTGGCCGACCTGGGAAAAGAGGCAGGTCACGAACTTTCCGTCAGCGGTGAGCCTCACCCGGGTGCAGCTCGAACAGAAGGGCTCGGTGACGGACGCGATCACGCCGATTTCGCCGCGTCCATCGACGAACTCGTAGTCTACCGAAGGCGCGCTACCGTTCTCCCTGCCAATTTCCCGCAGGGGATACCGGGCGCTTACAAGCTCGATGATCTCTTTCTTGGGCACGAGCTTTTCCGTGGTCCAGTTGTTGGCATTGCCTACGTCCATGTACTCGATGAAGCGAATCGGAAAGCCGTGCTCCCGGGAGAACTCAACCAGGATCGGGATATCTTCTTCGTTGACGCCCCGCTCGATCACGGCATTGATCTTGATCGGATCGAGCCCGCAGCGCTTGGCCGCAAACAGCCCCTCGAGCACCGTGCTCAAATCCCCCCGTTTGGTGATCCGCTTGAACTTTTCCGGGTCGAGCGTATCGATGCTCACGTTGATCCGCTTGAGCCCTGCCTTCGTCAATGCCTCGACCTTTTCCGTCAAGAGCGACCCGTTGGTAGTGAGCGAGAGGTCGCGCAAGCCTTCAAGCGCCGAGAGCTGGGCGATCAAAACCTCCAGGTTTCGCCGCACCAGCGGCTCGCCACCGGTAAGCCTGACCTCGTCTACACCCAAGCGAATGAAAAGCCGCGCGAGCCGGGTGATCTCCTCGAAGGTGAGGATCTCCTTTTTTTCGATCCACTCGTATTCGTCCTGGGGCATGCAGTAGATGCAGCGGAAGTTGCACCGGTCAGTGACCGAGATGCGCAGGTCCTTGATCGCGCGGTGATAAGCGTCCTTCAGCATCGGCTGTTACTATGCAACAAAGCGGCCTACCGTGCAAGGGTCGGCTTCTGCAAAAGCAAAGGACCAGGACCCCAGAAAGTTTTCTTGATCACTGATTCACTTTCATGATCCTTTTGACCTGCTCCACGACCTGAGATGGTTGATTCATGACGCGCTCTGCCACGGCCTGGAGTTCTTCCCCCGCTACCGGCTCGACCACCCATCGTCCCTTCTGGGCCTGGGCCAAAAGCTCAGGGTCTCTCAAGGCCTTCGCATATGCCTCGCGCAAGATTTTAACCCGATCCGCCGGTGTGCCGGGAGGAGCCATCATGGGATGGCCAAACTCCTCCCCGGCCGTCAATACCTGCACGGCGCGCCGGCTCGTCTCGGGAGCCTTATACTGGTCCATAAGTTCGAAAAGGGTGGGAACATCGGGCGCGCGTCCGTCTCGTTTTTGCCCGCTCTGGAGGAGATGCCGATCAAAGCCCTTTGCATGCCACGTCAGGAAAGGCTCCCGACTAAAGTGGGCGGTAAGACCGAGAAAGCGGCACACGACCTCGCCCCTTACCACCGCCAAGTCGACCGCATTGGCCTCCTGATAGCCCACGACCACTTCAAACTTCGCCCCTAGAAGCTCCTGTAAGGCGAGGACGACACTCCCGCTCTCCCAGCCGGTATCCCCGCACTTAGGCGGCACCTTGGCCTTCCTTACGTCCTCGATTGATTTGAAAGGGGTGTCCGCCCGGATGTAGAGAATCGAGGGGTTACGGTCCGGGGAGCCGATCCAGTGGAACTTGCGGATCTCAAACTGGACCTCTTTGCTCCCGACAAACTCCCCCAGGTAAACCCGCTGGTTGGGCATCCCCACGCTTAAACCGTCAGGCTTGGCGACGTTGTAAAGATAGTTCGTCGCTATCACCGAGCCCGCACCGGGCATGCTCTGGACAATCATATTTGGATTTCCCGGGATGTATTTGGGGATGGTCCGGGCGAGCAGGCGAGCCCAAAAATCGTAGCCTCCCCCTGCGCCTAAAATGATCCGAACGGTCTTGCCTTCATAAAATGGCGCAGTCTGGGCATAAAGACGGCCATCACTAGCCCTCGGAATCTCCCGAAAACGAGAAACGGGAGCCATCCAGCTAGCAGGCCATAGCGCGAGAAGAAGAAACAGGATAAGAGAGAGGCTGCGTCTCACGGGCGACCTCCTTTGCCTTGAGCTTTTGAGTTGAGCGCGGATCATTACATCTGCCCCTCGGCTTCTGGCCCCTGGTAGATCATGTCGACTTCCATAACATCGTACGAGGCGACAAACTTGTTTTTGTAGGCTTGTCCACAGTAGTGAGCAGGCTTAAATCTCTCGAAGAGGACATAGCCGTCTCTGTCAATACAGTCCTTGTTTACCGAAGCTGCCACAACCCTCCCGACAACCATCAAGCGATTG
>JACPAM010000032.1 GCA_016180805.1 Deltaproteobacteria bacterium
ATTTGAGGGTGCTAGAGTACGGAGAGGGACCGCGTAGCTCCAGCCCCTCGTTCAAAGGACTCGAAGCAGCGATGGGTTCGACAAAGTCGAAACGATGAGCACCGATGTGGAAGTGAACACCTTTGGCCTGTAGATCGTCACGCTTAATCTCCGTTCCATCGTAGCCGAGAACGCTTTTGTACCAATGGCGGACTGTAGGCAGATCATCCACCGCAACCGTTACGGTGCCGATGCCCGTCGTCCCGTTTTCGTGATCGAATTTCTGCGGGACCCGCTCTTCTCTCGGGGTCACGTCCTGGATCAGAAACGGCGCTACGCCTCTGTGGCCCGCCTGTGCCAGAGAGAGAACCCACTTAAGCTCGTAGCCATCCGGCCTGCTGCGCGACCATGGAACCGGGTCGGCTATGTTGACGCCCGCGCTTCGGAGTTTCCGCGTATCGCCCGCCAGGTCATCAGTTACCATGCAGAAATCAACGAGGCCTTCGCCTTTCTGCAGCGGCTTCCACCAGCGATGATCGGGGCTGGGTCTGTAGAAAGAGATCACCTCGATATACGAGCCGTCTGAGAACGAGATGAGCGCGTTGTGGCTTCCAACGGGATGTCTTCCTCCCGGTATGACCGTGAAGCCCAGCTTTTCGTAGTCCTTCGCCGCCTCTTCAAGATCACGGACAACGATGACGATGTGGTCTATCCCTTTAAGCATGCCAGAAGATTATTGGAGCTAACCCCTTGTATATCTCCCTTGGTCAACCAAAATGGTGATTTACAAACAAAGAGGCCGGGACACATCGATCACCCCTGGTCGCCAAGAGTCCGCGACCGAGGAGGAGCGCGAGCGAGGCTGCGGACGTCCGATTACAAACGGTACGGTTCATCGCACCAACCCAGCGGCCGCAGCCGAGAGCGCGCTTCCCGAGGGAGCACAGGCCATCGGATAACTCGGCACCCGAGGAGCATTCGAGGGAACCCGCACTAGGCAGCGAACGCCGGCGCAACCTCCGTGAGGAAGCGCTTGAGCTGTCCTTGCTGATCCCACGAGGCCATGCGCAGGGCGATGTGATCCAGCCCCGCGTCGAAATAGGCCTTGAGCTCTTCGATGCACCGCTTCGAGCTTCCCGCGGTGGTAAACCCCTCCACGAATGCAGGGCTGAAATTGAACGTGTAGTACTTGTCCAGGAATGCCTTGCTTTCTTTGAGCGCAGCGTCCCGGTCCTCGTTGATATTGAGGTTATGGTAGAGGGAGCTTCCGATCGTCGAAGGGTCGCGCCCTTCCTCTTTCGCCATCACGCGGATGCGGCTCCACTGATCGCGGAACTGGTCCGGACCGACCTTGTTGGTCATCCAGCCGTCGGCGTAGCGCGCCACGCGGCGCAGGCTCCGCTCGACGGTCGGCGTGGGAGCGCTCGCGCCATCCTTCCACGTAAGCCCAGTTGGATTGCTGGCGATCCAGATGGGAACGGGCTGCTGCACGGGGCGAGGCTGCAGCGTCACTTTCTCGAACTGGTAGAACTCTCCCTGGTGCGAGGCATTCTCCTGGCTGAAGAGCTTGCGCAAAATGACGATTCCTTCTTCCATGCGTCGCACGCGCTCGTTTGCTTTGATTCCCATCACCGCGTGCTCGAGCGCCTGTGCCGGGCTCTGCTCGTTCGGGCCGCCGAGGCAGACCGCGAGCCAGGCGCGCCCATTGGAGATTACATCCAGGCTTGACCATTGTTGAGCGAAGAGAACGGGGTGACGATGCACAAAGGTCGCCATGCAGCCGACCGCGAGCTTGACCTTGTTCGTAACGGCAGCCAACGCGGAGAGAAGCGTCACAGACTCAAGGCGGGGCTTAGCCAGCAGGCTATCCCCGACCCAGACGGCCTCGAAGGCTCCCGATTCCTCGGCTTGCTCCGCCATGCGTAAAAGGTCCGCAGCTTTGATGACACCGATGATCACGGCACGATTCGCCAAAGTAAATCCGAAACTTCGCTTCATGGTTTCCTCGGATGTCGCCCTACGCTATGACAACCGGTCCCCGGTTTCAAGCCTGCGGGAAGACACCAGGGAACAGAGAAGGACCGCCCTATCCCTCCGCTTCAGTGTCTCCTCGTCGGGAAGTCTTTTCTGCTCGCCTCGGGCAGCATCGAAACTCGCCCGCTCAAAGTGTGACACGGTAGACGGAGCGGGCTCAAACATCGATGCTGCTTGTCCTCGGCTTCGCAGAGACTTCCAACGACTCGGCGCCAATCTTCGCTCCGAGACAGGGCAGTCCTCCCTCCGCAGCACAATTTCTTACGCCTGAGTGTTGGTTCCTGTCCTTGACAGCCGGGGGTAGGGGCATCTATTAATGGCGGTGCTTATGGTGATCAAGCAAGCGATGCTCGGACATATTGCCCTTCCATCAGCTTTCTTGATCCCGACGGGAACCGGGTCGAGGTGGCTTGCAACCGTCACAAGTTTGGTTACAAAGCTCGGCGCCGTTGAAGCGCCGGGCGGAGGCAAAAAGATATGAAGAGTAGATGCCTCGTCCTCATGTTTGCGGCGATCGTACTTCTTTCCCCAAGGGCGTGGGCGTTGGACCGGATCCACATTTCCCACAGCGCGATCAGCGGCTCTCAGGCGATTCTATGGGTGACGCACGATGCGGGCTTTTTCCGCAAACACAATCTCGATCCGCAGATCGTTTACATCACTGCCGGTCCCCCCAACATTGCGGCGCTGGTTTCGGGCGATGTTCAGTTTACGATTTTCGCCGGGCCCGCCTCGATTGCCGCTACCCTCGAGGGGGGCTTTATCAACACCTTGGAGCATTCTTTTTTTACGGCTGGCGGGATCCGCCGGCCGGCGGATCTCAAAGGAAAGAGAATCGGCGTTGCCCGTCCCGGCTCGACGGACGACTATGGGGCCAGGGTCGCCTTGCAGAGGTGGGGCCTGCAAGCTGACAAAGAGGTCGCGTTGCTGGCCGTTGGTGGCCAGCCGTCGAGATTTGCTGCGCTGCAATCCGGACGGGTAGATGCGACTTTGCTCCAGCCACCCCTTACGGTGGCTGCCAGGCAGGCCGGGTTTAACGAGCTCGCCCCCCTGGCGGACCTCGGGCTCGACTACGTGGGGACGTGCTTGGTAACCACTCGGGCGCTTATTCAGAAAAACGAAAACCTGGTCCGTCGGCTGGTGATGGCTTTCGTCGAAGGGATTCATTTCTACAAGACGCAGAAAGAGGCGAGCCTGCGCTCCATCAGCAAGTTCACCAAGCTCAAGGACGCGAGGGCGCTCGAAGAGGCGTATAACGCGTATGCGATCAAGTTCATGTCCAGGGTTCCTTATCCGACGCTAAAAGGCGTGGAAGCGATTCTGGAAGACTTCGGCAAAAAAAATCCCAAGGCTCGTGGGGCCGATCCTGCGGCCTTCATCGAGCCGCGCTTCCTCAAGGAGCTGGAAGCGAGCGGATTCGTCGCGCAGCTTTACGGCAAATAAGTTCTGATGGCGCCGCTAATTTCAACCTATCATTTGAAGCGTTGGATCGAAGAGAACAAAGAGCTTTTTGATCCCCCGTACAAGACCAACCGGCTCATCGTCCATCACCAAGACTTTATGGTGATGGTTCTGCGCGGGCCGAACGCACGCATGGACTTTCACATCGAGCCTGGCGACGAGTTCTTCTATCAGATCCAGGGCGATATGGAGCTTCACCTCAAGCCTGCCATTGAACCGCGGCAGGCGGTCAGGATCCAGGAGGGGGAAATTTTTCTCTGCCCCGCCGGGATTGCGCATTCGCCCAGGCGCGGAGAAAACACCTGGGGGTTGGTGATCGAGCGAAAACGGAGGCCAGAGGAGAAAGAGAAGTTCGTCTGGTTCTGTGAACAGTGCGATGCTGAGGTGCTCTCCCGCGAAGTCGTTCAGGGAAACATTGCGGCCCAGGTGTCTGAGATTTATGCCGCTTTCAACGCGGACGAGCGCCTTCGGACCTGTAAACGCTGCGGCTACGTGTTTCCCACCACGCCGATGGCCGAGCGCCTCGGGTTCCTCGAAGGCAAAAGGTAGGCCGCCGCCGATCGACTAAGCTCCCTCGGGGAGCACATCAGAGGCCTTCGACGGGACATCTGAAAGCTCCTCGGGGGCCGAGTTATCAGGCCGCGGCCGATGGAGTCAAACTTCATGAACCATTCCCGCGTCCACAGCCTCGCTCGCGCTCCCTTCGGTCGCCGGTCGGTCGCGGACAAGCGGACAAGCAGGTCGGTGGGAAGCAAAGGGAGTCGCGAAGCCCCTAAATCTTGGATGCAAACGCTTCATTCCGTGTGATTGACTGGTACAGGCTTTTATTATAGGCGTTGGGAGGAAAAGGAGCGGCTGTGGCTCAAAAATCGATTCTTGTTACGGGAGGTAGCGGGCTAGTCGGCGCGTACGTAATCGGAATGCTCCTCGAAAAGGGGGAGCGCCCCGTCGTCTATGACGTAGCGGTAAACGAGAGATTGTTTTATGCGCTGGGCATCGACGTGAAGTCGTTCGGCTTTGTTCGCGGCGATATCCTCGATTTACCTGGTATCATTTCCGCTATCCGGGAATATGAGGTCGACCGCGTGGTTCATCTGGCGGCCTTCTTGGGTGAGGAAGTCCAGCGACGCCCGTACAGTGGGGTTCGGTTGAACCTCATGGGCACGGTCAACGTTCTCGAAGCCGCCCGCTTGGAAAAGGTCCCCCGGGTCGTTTTCCCAAGCTCGGGGACCGTCTTTTTAGGCTCTTTAGGCGAGGGCTTAAAGAAAATTGACGAAGAGATCCCGCTCAACCCTCCGTCGGTTTACGCGGCGACCAAGGCGGGCTCCGAATTCCTGGGGCGGGCCTATGCGCAGCGCTTCGGCTTTGAATTTATCTGCGTCCGCTACGTGGGCGGGCTTTACGGCCCCTCCCCGGTGGCTTTGAAAGCCACCCGCGAGCAGGCCATTCAAGAGATGATCCGAGCGGCCCTGAAAGGCGAGCCTGCCAACATCCGGTGGCCTTACGGTCCGGCAGAAATTCTTTACGGCAAGGACGCGGCGAAGGGGACGGTCCTGGCCGTTCTCAAGGAGAAAGTGAAAGACAAGCTCTTCCACATCGGAAACGGAGAGCTGGTTGGGGGGGATGAGATCCTCAGCGCATTGAAAAAGCAGTTCCCCGAGGCGAAGGTTACGCTTGCAAAAGGGGACAAGCCCATGCCTTACCCTGAGGCGAGGATAGCGAGCGATTTCTCCCGCGCCCGGGAGCAGCTCGGCTACGAACCCGATTATCCGTTAGACAAAGCGATCGCGGACTACGCAGCGACGTTGAAACAGATCGAAGGCCTTTGAGCCTTTAGAAAGGGAAAAATCACCATGAGGATTATCGACGCGGACGGACACGTCAATGATTACGCGGGAGGAGAGGATCTGGCGAAGTTCATGCCCCAAAGTAACCGCACTTCCGCGATCTTCCCAGCACTCGACCATCTCCACTTCCAGTATCTGAGAAAGCACAATGATCCGATGGGGAACCCGGACGCCAGAGCCTGGAATGAATTCCTGGAAAAAAGCGGGATCGAGTGCACCGTGGTTTATCCGAGCTATGGCTTGTCCGTCGGCCGAATCGTCGACAGCGAGTGGGCCATCGCCGCCTGCCGCGCCTACAACAACTGGCTCTACGAGAAATTTGTCAACTCCAGTCCCAAGATTAAAGGCATGGCTCTCATTCCGATTCAGGATGTGGATGCCGCTTGTGCCGAGCTCAGCCGGGCGGTCAAGGATCTGGGCATGTGCGGCGCCATGCTTCCCTCCAACGGGGAAGGGATCAAGGGCCACCTTGGCGCCAGGGCTTACTGGTCGGTTTACGAGGAAGCCGAAAAGCTCGATTGCTGCCTCGCGGTCCACGGCGGCTGCCACCATCATTTCGGAATGGACACTTTCAGCACCTACTATCCGATTCACGCCCTCGGCCACCCGTTCGGCATCATGGTCCAAGCCGCGGGGATGCTGGCCCACGGAATATTCGACCGCTTCCCGAAGCTCAGGGTCGCCTTTCTCGAGGGAGGCGCGACCTGGGTGCCTTTCTTCATGGACAGGATCGACCGATCCTATAATCGAGCCCACTTCCAGGTCGATCTCCGGGGAGAGCTTCTGCTTGGGCCCCGACCGGACGAGAAGGCGAGCGATTACTTCAGGCGGCACATCCGCGAGGGGCGAATTTTTGTCGGTTTCGACTGCGACGACAGCGGTCTCGGTTTTGCCGTGCAGAAGGCTGGCCGAGATCCATTCCTCTTTGCCAGCGACTTTCCGCACGAGATCTTCGATGCGGCCACCTGCCGCCACGAAATCGACGAGCTGTTGAGCCGCGAGGATCTCACGCAAAAGGACAAGGAGGCGGTGCTCGGTGGTAACGCGATCCGCCTGTACGGCTTAGGGGCATAAGCGTGTCAGTCTCGCCCTCTGCTTCTTCAGGGAGATTATTCATTTGAAAAGATCATTACCATTGACTCCAGGGGGGTGTGTCATGAAAAGGGCATGGACGGTGTGGTTTCTTTGCGCTGCTTTTGTGTTGGCTTGGTTTGGTCATGCAGCAGCCGCCTCGGCGGCCAAGCCCGCTTTCGATGAGAAGGCAGTGGCGGACTTCTACCGGGGCAAGACGGTGCGCATTGGCGTAGGCTTTTCCGCCGGCGGAGGCTACGATGCCTATTCGCGCTTGATCGGCCGCCATCTGGGCAAGTACATACCGGGCGATCCCACGGTCATCGTGGAGAATATGCCTGGCGCGGGGAGCATCGTCCTGGCTAACCACGTCTACAACGCCGCACCCAAGGACGGGACCTTCATAGCCAACATTTCCGGTCCTATCATCCTGGAGCAGCTCTTCAACAATCCAGCCGTGCAGTTCGACATGGGGAAATTCCGGTATCTCGCCGTGCCGGTGAGCGAGACCTATCTCATGATTGTCACCCGCAAGCCTAATGTCGGGAAGTTCGAGGAGATTCTCGGCCCGAAGGGGAAGCGAGTGGTCATCGGCGCCATTCCCGGATCGACGGTGGAGCACGCGCCAGTCCTCGTGCGGGACGTGGTGGGCGCCAATATCAGGGTGGTCTCGGGGTACAAGGGGACCGCGGACGTGCGCATGGCCATTGACAGCGGCGAGGTAGAGGGTTTCTTCAACACCTGGACTTCGGTGAAGATCACCTCGCTCGATAAAATCACAAGCGGCGAGTGGATTGTCCTTGCCCAGATGGGCGATAAGCCCGTCCGGGATTTGCCTATCCAGAACGTCCCGACCATTCCGACGATCGCTAAGACCGAAGAGCAACGTCAGATCCTCAGCTTCGGGACTAGCGTGCCGAACCAGTTTGGCAAGGTCTATGTGGTCGCGGCGGGCGTGCCTGCGGACCGGGCGGCAGCGCTGGAAGGGGCCTTTGCGAAGGTATTTGCAGATAAGGAGCTTCTAGCCGAGGCGCAGAAAGGGAGGCTGGAGATCGGACCGCTTTCGGCCGGGGAAATTGACAAGCTCATAGGGGAGTTTCTAGGGATGAGGCCCGAGGTTCGGGCTCAGCTCCACAAAGCGATGAAACCCGCCAAAAAATAGGGCCGGTCTGCCAGTAATACAACCCCATGGTCGTTGCGGTTGTCCTTGCGGCTGGTGAATCGCGCAGGATGGGGAGCCCAAAGGCATTGCTGCCCTTCGCCGGCGCGACCTTCCTTGAGCACATCGTCTCGTCTTTAGTGCAGACTAAAGTGGGAAAGATTATTGTCGTCTTGGGCCACCGTGCCGAAGAGATTCGCTCCAAGGTTGCCCACCTTCCCGTCACCTGGGTCGTCAATAACGACTATGCAAAGGGCCAGCTTTCTTCGTTGGTCGCCGCGGTCCGGCGCCTCGTGGAGGAGGGCGACTGGGAAGTTGACGGCATGTTGGTCCATCTTGTCGATCACCCCTTGATCAGTCCGGAGCTGGTCGACCAGATGATTGCGCGGTTTTACGAGTCTGGAAAGCTCATTGTGCTGCCGCGCCACAAAGGAAGGCGGGGTCATCCGGTGATCTTTTCAAAGGATCTGTTCGCGGAGCTCATGAGTGCGCCGCTGGAGCAAGGCGCCAAAGGAGTGGTTCACGCCCATTGGGCCGACACTCTGGAGGTGGAGACCGATGAAGCGGGGATCACCGCTGACATCGACACGCAAGATGAGTATCGGAAGCTCGTCGGGAGCGGATGAATGTCCAAACTGCGCCTCACGCTGGCCTGCGGATCGTATGATCTTCTGATGCCGCTCATCGAGGGGAGCATCGTTCCGGCCGGGATCGACCTAAACGTCCTGACGATGGCCTCCCCGGAGCGACATGGGCGGATGCTCCGCCATGAAGAGTTCGATGTCTGCGAGCTCTCGCTGGTCGGCTATCTCGTCGCCTGGGATCAGGGAAGGGGCTTCACGGCAATCCCGGTTTTTCCCCACCGGCGTTTCCGCCACGCCTATATGGTCAAGCGGACCGATTGCGGGATTGAAAGGCCGGCGGATCTGAACGGCAAACGGGTCGGCCTCGACACGCTGCAAAACTCCGCGGGTCTCTGGATGCGGGGAATCCTGCAGGATCACTATGGGGTGGACCTCAAAAGCATCGAGTGGTGGTGCCAGGAGGAGGAAGATGTCCCGTTCGAGCCGGCCCCGTGGATGAAGGTTCGCCGGGTAGCGAAGGGAAAAGACATCGATCGGATGCTTGTGGAGGGAGATTTGGAAGCAGCGCTTTACCCGGAGACGCTGCCCTCGATCCGCAACCGATCTCCCAGGGTAGCTCCGCTGTTTCCGAACTCCAAGGAGGCTGAGATCGACTATTACAAGACGAGCGGGATTTTCCCGATCATGCACACGGTCGTGATCAGAAACGAGATCCTGGAAAAGCACCCGTGGGCGGCGGTCAACATGGTTCAGGCGTTCCAGAGAGCCAAGGAGATCTGTTACGAGCGCATGAAGGATCCCCGCAACTTCGCGCTCGTGTGGGTAAAGGATCTCATGCGGGAGCAGCAAGCGATCTTCGGTCCCGATCCCTGGCCATATACCTTACAACAGAACCGCAAAGCGTTAGAAGCGGTCGTGCGCTACGAGTTTGAGCAGGGGATGATCAAGAGGAAGCCCGAGATCGAGGAGCTTTTCTTTCCCGCAAGCCTCCAGGAAATCCAGCACTACCTGTAAGCGGTAGGCAATAGGCAATAGGCATCAGGCAATAGCCGGAAGGCAGTTGGCAGTTAGCCGTGATGCGAAATAAATTTGCACGGCCCATCACCAATTTCCCTCTCCCGCTTCCGGGAGAGGGCGAGGGTGAGGGCAAATTGCATGCGCACCACCCTCACCTTTAATCCTCTCCCTCTAAAGGAGGGCGAGGGGGTCATCCGGGGCGCTCTGAGCTTCATTCCTGCCAAAAAGATTTTCGGATCGAGGTTAGCCATTTGGTGCCTGCGCTCGTGGAAATCTCTAAAGAGGAATGATGGGGAGCACGATGTGGGAAGGGTGTTCGCGGTCGTGGTAGATGGCGCTTTCCGCGACAACCTTTCGTTGTTCCTGACCCAACGGCTCTCCCGTGTTGGGGTTTACGTCGAAGCGGGGAAAGTTACTGCTCGAGATGTCGAGGCGAATTCGATGGCCTTTCTGGAAAAGGTTGCTCGTAGGATAGAGCACGATGGTGAACTCGTAGATTTCACATGGATTCATCAGCTCAGATTTTTCCCGGGAATTCCGGTAGCGCGCCCGAATGATGCTGTCACTTAGGTTCAGCGCGTAGCCCTCTGGATAATCCGGTCCCGGCGGATAGACGTCAATAAGCTTCGCTGTGAAATCGGTGTCCACCGCCGATGAGGAAGCCCATAGCTTAACCCGTATCGGTCCGGTGATCTCGCTGTCCTCTTCCAGCGGCGGCGTTTGGAAAACCAGAACATCCGGCCGGGTAGAGAGCGGCAAGTACGGAGGTCGACTGCCGAAAAACTTCGGATCTTCCCGCTGGTCAAAACCGCCGTTTGGCGTAATGGCCTCACGGCGAAGAAAGCCCGGCATCAGCTCCAGTTTCGTTCCCGGCGGATACGGCTTTAGATAATCGAGCGATGAGAAATTGCCGCCCACGGTGGGGACGGGACGGCTAGGATCAAATCTGAAGCGCGTATGGGAGCCGTCGGCCTCAGGTATCTGCGGGCCCAGGGCGCCATCGGGGTGAAGATAAAAGCGGGTATAGCGCGCCGAGGGTAGGGGCCAGACTTCTTCAGAGCGCCAGTGCCCTCCGTGGTCCAGTCTTCCCTCCTTTGTCTTCCTTCCGGCTCCACCTCCCATAACAAAAATCTTTACCCCAGGCTCTTGATCGATGCCGGTGTTTTTCCCTTTGAGCCAGCGGTCGAACCACTTGAGGTGGAGCCTGTCGAAAGACTCCAGGGCTGCCGCCGCTCCCAGGTCCACATCGCCGGCATAGCTTAACTCGGTGGTGTAGGTGCCGTGGGTCCACGATCCCATCATCACGTAAATGGGCCCTTTCTTATTCTTGGACAGCGCCATAAAAGTATCGAGTGTCGCGCGAGTGTAAGAATCGTACCAGCCGCCGCAGAGAAAGGTCGGCACATCGGTGAATTGATCGAGAAATTCTTCGATTCCGAAACCGGGTTCAGAGCTTCGGTTACTCGGGGCTCGTGCTTTAGGGCTGTATTTTGATTCACGGCCGAATGCCAGAAGGCCCAGGCCATGAATCTGAGCTCCATCGCTCCTCCCTGGCGGACCGTGCTGGTGTGAGCATTCCAGCCACCCATATTGGGAAACATACAGGCCAGGTGCGGCGGATCCTGCGTGGCCAATCCCAATTGTGTCCAGGCAGCATAGGACGTGCCGTAAGTGCCCACTTTTCCGTCACACCACGGTTGCCGGGCGATCCATTCCACCGTGTCGTAACCGTCGAAGGGCTCTTGTTTGAGAAAATAAAGCTCGCCTTCGGAGCCGAAGCAGCCGCGGCAGTCCTGTACCGCGACAACATAGCCGTGGCGGGCAAAAAAGCGCGCTCGTCCGGCCCTTTCTTGGTCCCTCTTGCCGTACGGCGTGCGCTCCAGGAGGGCCGGCAAGGGTTTTTCCTCCGGGACGCTGTCCGTAGCTGGCCGGTAAACATCCGCAGCCAGCCGAACCCCGTCGCGCATGGGAACCATCAAATCCTCGAGGACGACGATATGGCTGTATGGAAAATCTTGCATAGATGGCCCTGTTGCCCCTCTAGTAGCCTAAGGCCGGAGCAAAGTCCACCTCGCCACCACAGACAGGCTTGACAATTCTTTAGCGGCAGAAGAGAATCCGGCTCGCAGCGAAAAATCACTAACCGGGATACACTGGCCAGCACGCTCAACGGTTGGCCACGGGCTTCTTCAACAGGGCAAAAACCGAGGGAGAGCCATGAACAATCCATCAATCTTTATTGGTTCGTCTTCCGAAGGCCTTCCGGTGGCCCGAGCTGTTAAACAGCAATTCTCCGACGTTCACGATGTCGTCATTTGGAACGAAGGGGTTTTCCAAGTAAACGAGAGTTATCTTGAATCACTGGTTCGCGCAGCCGATTTGTTCGATTTTGCCATCTTGTGCTTGACTCCTGATGACGTCACAAAATCTCGCGGAGAAGAAAAGGATTCACCTCGAGATAACGTATTATTTGAGCTCGGCCTTTTTATGGGCCGGCTTGGTCGCAAGCGAGCGTTTATTGTTTGTGATGACTCGATTAAGATATTATCCGATTTCCAAGGGATAACCATTGGAAAGTACAGGAATCCACAAGATAAAAATTATTTAGCGGCAGTAGGGAACGCTTGTACTCTGATTCGAAACCGCATTGAGTCGTCACTCTCTGAGAGCGGATTGAGTTTTCTTCCGTCTACTGCCCTCGCGATCGGTTATTACGAGAACTTTATTCTTAAGGTCCGCGACGCTTTAGTGGAAGGGAAGGAAATCCGCATTGATTCTCAACCGATCGCATACACAGATTTTTCCTTGCGAGTTCTGGTGCCCCGAAAACTCTCGGAGCTGGATCCCGGTAATTTGAAAAGGAAAGTTAAACACCTCCGGAAGGTTACGCTGGAGACATCGTTCAGGGATTTCCCCTTTTACGTTTACGGGGATTACATTCCTGGAAAGTCGGAAAAACTTGAATTGCTCGATATTCCAACTACCCTGCGAGCTTCCGAAAAGATAATAGAACTCATCCTGCAGAGAGATTCTATCGGTAAGAGTTTCGAAAAGGACAAGCTTGAGGGAAAAGAGATAAGTAATTTTAAGAAAGCACTCGAAAATCTTACTGAGAAATACGCAGATACGTCTGTAGAGTGGCTATAGCCCGCCGAGGACGAACAGTGCGCCGCACCGGACGTCTAGCGCTGGCGGACTGGCGGGAATTTGAATTCTTCGACTTCAGCTTTCTCCACTGCCAACTGGGTTAGGGCAGGGACGTCCAAGCGGGATTCGGCGTCGAGCACATCCGAAAGCCTGGCCTTGGTCGCGGGATGGCGCGGGACGAAGAGCTGGCAGCAGTCCTGGTCGGGAATCGTAGAGATCTCGAACGTCCTGATTCTCCGCGCTTGATCGATAATCTCTAATTTATCCATACCTACCAGCGGCCTCAGAATGGGCATCGAGGCCGCTTCCTCGATGACCGCCAGATTGGCCAGGGTCTGGGAGGCGACCTGGGCGAGACTCTCTCCGGTGACCAGCGCGCTTGCCTTTTCCTTTCGGGCGATCGCCTCCGCAATTCGCATCATCATCCGGCGATACAGGACGACCCGCAGCGGCCGCAAGACAGATGCGACGATTTGGCGCTGGATCTCGCCGAACGGCACCAGATAGAGCCGCGAGGCGAACTGGTGGCGAGTCAGTTGCCTTACGAGGTCGCGCGTTTTGTCCTGCGAAGTCTTGTCGAGATAGGGCACGCTGTGAAAATGGACGAAGGTAAGCCGGCAACCTCTCTGCATCATGCGATAGGCGGCGACCGGGGAATCGATACCGCCGGAAATAAGCGAGACGGCCCTTCCGCTCGCTCCCACGGGAAGACCGCCTGCTCCGGCTATCTTCTCGAAGCTAAAAAAGACGCCGTCCGGAAGGATTTCAATGGATACGGTGAGATCGGCGTTCTTGAGATCGACTCGGGCGCCCGACCTGGCTTTGATGAAGCCACCGACTTCGCGGTTGATTTGGGGAGAGGTCAGCGGGAAAGTCTTGTCGGACCTTTTTGTCTCCACCCGAAAGGAGCTGAAGGGTCTTGCGTCCAGAGCGTTGAGAATCCTGGCCTTCAACACCTCCAAGTCCACCGGACAGTTCTCGACCAACGAGAAGTTGGCAACGCCAAAGACGCCTTGGAGCCGGTGACGGATCTCCTCTAGGTTTGCCGCCGCCTCGAAATTGAGAAGGAGGCGGGCGGGCAGATGCTTGATCCCTATAAGGCCAAGGTCGTGCACGGACGTGGCGAGGTTCTGCCGCAGTAAGCGCACAAAGTAGGGACGGTTACCTCGCTTCAAGGCGATTTCGTGATAGTGGACGAGAGCGGAATTCACTAGCGTAAGATAACAGATTCCCTGCGCATTTGCATGGCTCCGCACCTATGGTAGTATTTTGACGAGAGGAGAGAACCATGGCAAATTTTCGGAATATAAAGGGTGCGATTCAATATTCCGCGGAGAAAATGAAAAAAACCGGTCTATTCGAGACCGAACGGATGGTCTGTGATCTCTATTGCTTCGAGCCGGGCCAATCCCAGTCGCCGCACGCGCACGAGGGATCCGACAAGGTTTATTTTGTGGTGCGCGGCAAGGGCAGATTCCAGGTAGGAGGGGAAGAGAAAGAGCTGGGAGAGAACGAAATCGCTCTGGCGCCGTCGGGCCAAAGGCACGGTGTTAGCAATCCCGGCTCCGACCGGCTGGTTGTGCTTGTCTTTGTGACGCCCAGACCTTCGCATTAAACTCAGAAAGGCAGTAGGCAATAGGCAGCAGGCAGTAGAGGTTAAGGGGAGTGAAGTCACTTTCCGGAAAAGTTGCCATCGTAACGGGCGCCGGAAGGGGCATCGGGAGGGCGATCGCTCTGCTATTGGCCCGCTCGGGCTCGCGGATAGCCCTCGCGGCGCGAAGCGAAGCGGAACTGGATGCCGTTCGGGACGAAATCCATCGCGAGGGGGGCGAAGCCCTGGTTATCCCCACCGACCTAACCAGAGATGCAGAGATCAAACGGTTGGTAGCGGAAACGCTGGCGCGGTGGCAATCGATCGACTACCTCATCAACAATGCCGGCTGGGGCAGGACGGCGCCGGTCACCAAGGCCAAAGTCGAAGATTGGGATCGCACGTTTCAGGTCAATTTACGGGCGCCTATGGTTCTGAGCCAGATGGTCCTGCCGAGCCTGATTGGAAAGGGCGAGGGCGCCATCATCAATATTGGCTCGATTTCAGGAAAAACGGGCCAGGCCAATACCGCCGCCTATTGTGCCTCGAAATTCGGTCTCGTTGGATTTACCGAGTCGCTCTATGAAGAAGTCAAAGAATACGGGATCAAGGTGGCGGTGATCCTTCCCGGGTTCGTCGATACCCCGTTGATCCCCCCGGCACGCCGATTGGATCGGAGCAAGATGATTCGTCCCGAAGACATCGCTCAAGCGGTCTTCTTCGTTTTGACCTCCTCGCCGGCTTCCTGCCCGGTTGAGATTACCGTCCGACCCCAGCGGTCCCCGTACACTTAGGCAAAAGACAATAGGCAACAGGCAGTAGTAAGGACGCTTTCCGTGTAATGTGCCTTGTTCAAGAAGTTACGGCTCTGTCTACTCCTTCTAGCCTACCAGTTCCTCAAGGTATTCGAGGTCGACTTCCTCGAGGCTTCGAACAATCGCGTCGGCCTCGGTGAGTTCCTCAGCGGGGCGGGAGTTGGTAACGGCCAGACATTTGATCCCGGCCCGGTGGGCGCCGAGGATGCCTTCCTTTGAATCCTCTATGACCAAACACTGCGACGGACGGATGCGTTGTGCATCGGACCGGTTTTGATTCAGCCCCGACAACGCCCTGGAAAAAACTTCGGGGTCCGGTTTTCCCTCACTAATATCTTCGGAGCTTACAACTACTTGAAAGTACTTTCTTAAACTGATCCTTTCCATTATCATTTCGATCTCGCTGCGCAGCGCTCCAGAGGCGATAGCCAGAGGGTATCGGGACGCCGCCAGCGGAACTAATTCGCTGACCCCAGGAAAGACGCGAATGTTAGACTTCACGGATTCGCGATAGTAGCGGGCCTTGCGCCGGATCAGCTCGGCCAGGCGGTGGTCTTCGAGGCTTTTCCCGCGCTCCTGAAAGGCCGCCTTGAAGCAGCCCTTGTCGTCCATGCCGAGGTAGCGAGCGTAATAGTCCTTGTCGGTGAGAGCTATCCCTTCTTCTTCGAGGACCTTCTGGAAAAGCTCCAGGTGGATGGGTTCGTCATCAACCAAAATCCCGTTGAAATCGAAGATGATGGCTCGCAGCACGCTTAACCCTTATCCAATATCCTCTTTTGTTTCAACCGCGCCTGAGGTAAAAGAAGACTCATGACGAATCACGAACATCATCATCACGGTTCTGTGGAATACCGCTTCTGCCCGCGCTGCGGGGGGAAACTGGAGCTGCGCGCGCTTAAGGCCCTAGAGCCCGAGAGACTCGTTTGCCAGAAGTGCGCGTTTATCTTCTACCTGGATCCCAAGGTCGTTGCCGGAACGCTTTTCAGTCTCGATGGCGGTGTGGTCCTGCTGCGTCGAGGCATAGAGCCCGCCCTGGGCAAGTGGTCCTTTCCGGGAGGCTACGTGGACCGCGGCGAGAGCGTTCAAGAGGCGGCGGTTCGGGAAACCAAGGAGGAGGCCCATCTCGACGTGCGGCTGCGCTCCCTTTTGGGAATTTACTCCTACCCGCGCTCGCCCAACGTCGTTGTAGTCTACGCGGCCGAGGTGATGGGCGGCGAGCTTAGGGCGGGAGATGAGGCCGATGAGGCGAAGGCTTTCCAGGTTTCCGAAATCCCCTGGGAAGAGCTTGCGTTCATGAGCACCACGGATGCGCTGCGAGACTACGTCAAGCTTTATCACACGCCGGCGCGATGATCCATCAGTGGCAACAGCCCAGTGAAGGCTCGTGTGGGTTAAGAGGAATAAACATTACTGAGGAGGAAACCATGGCTCGCGTTAGCCATTTTGCGTTGGCCTTGATGTCATTTGTGCTGGTATTCGCAGCTTCGGCTTTTGCTCCAGCCACGTTGATCGCACAAAAGTTTCCAACCCGGCCAATCACCTGGATCGTCCCTTATGCCCCAGGAGGGGCCTTCGACGTCTTACCTCGGGGCATCGGCCCCGCACTATCGAAGGAGATCGGCGTTCCGGTGGTCGTCCAGAATATCCCCGGGGCTGAAGGCTACAACCAGTTCTTCCGTTCTCGTCCGGACGGCTATACCATCGGCATGGTTGACGTGGTCGGAGAGTTGGCCCAAAGGCTTGTGCGCAGGCCTGTCTACGACGTTACCAAGTTCGAGTACCTGGGACGACTTAATACCGGCGTCAATCTGTTTGTGGCTTCCCCAAAGTCTCCCTATCGAAAGCTTGAAGATCTGAAAAAGGCTAAGGAGCGTGTCCGATGCGGTTCCTTTGGCGCGCTTTCGACACCGACGCTTCAATGTGTCCTTTTGTCCGAGCGTTTAGGATTTCCCCTGACCATTGTCAGATTCGGGGGACCGTCAGAGAGCATCGTCGGTACGGTGAGGGGAGATGCTGACATTGCAGTGTTGGGCACTATACTATGGCTCGACCATATCGCTAAGGGGAACGTCATCCCTCTCCTGCTATGGACGGACGGAGGCGACCCTAGGTTGCCAGGTGTGATCAGCTTGAAGGATATTGGCCTGTCTGAGCTGACGCTGGTTGCTGTCCAACGCACGGTTGCAGCCTCCCCGCAAACGCCAGCGGAACGCAGACAGGACCTCACCAACGCCCTGGGGAACGCTATGAAGTCGGACGAGGTACAGAAATTCTTGGCGGAGAGAAAGTTTGAAACGGATACGGAGCTGGGCGAGCCGTTCCGTAAGGGCTTGGCTAGTTTGAACGGATTGTTAGGGCAGTATGAGCCCGCGATCAAAAGGTTTGTGCAGAGCGGCGGGAAATAACGAATTGGCCCCGGCTACAGCCGGAGTTGAAAAGGGAGATAGGCAATGTTCGGTTGGAGGAAGCGGATTGGCTTTATCAGCCCCACGGTCATAGAGGTGATCCCATACGATTTCTATCGTTTTGCCCCTGAGGGAGTCGGTCTGGTTGGCGTTACCTGCAACATCGAGAACTGGGCCAACGACCAATACGAACTGGCTCTGCATAATGTGGAGCGCTTAGCTCAGTACCTGGCATCCCGTAACGTGGACTTCATCATTCACGGTGGCGCTCCGCTGGTAGTGAGTCGCGGCAAAGGTTTTGACCTTGAGATCATTTCACGGATCGAGAGCCTAACGGGCCTTCCGGCCTCGACTACCGTCCGGGCGGCAATGGACGGGCTGGCGCACCTTGGCATCCGAAAGGTAGTCCTCGCTTCTCCCTTTCCCGAAGAACTCAATAAGCAGGTAGCGGCGTTCTTGGAGTCATATGGATTTTCGGTGCTGCATAGCGCAACGCTTAACGTGAAGTTCAAGGAGCTACAGAACGTAGCGCCTTCAGCTATTTACCGCTTTGCCGTGGAGGCCGCCAAAGCGGCACCAGAGGCAGACGGGCTGTACATGCCATGTCCCCAGTGGCCGGTCGCTGATGTCGTGGATATCCTGGAGAGGGACCTTCACAAGCCGGTCGTGGCCAGCGATCCGGCCGACTTTTGGGCCGCGTTCCGGGCGCTTGGTATTCGCGACCGAATTGCGGGCTATGGGCGGCTGCTTGCGAGTTTAGCTGAGGAGGTCTCCCCAAGAGAGACGGCGGGAAAGCGTTAATCGAAGACAGATTGGATCCTTAAATACCGATTTCGAAGCGCGGCGATGGAGATATTTGCAGCGTTCGGTGGCGGCCTTGTCCAACTGCTGAGCCCACCTATCCTCTTGGCCCTCATTGGGGGAACGCTTTTCGGGTGGATCTTCGGCATCCTGCCTGGGCTCGGTCCCTTAAACGCGATGGCGATCGCTTTGCCGCTTAGTTTTTGGTGGCATCCAATCACGGGCATGTACTTCTTCGCGGGGATCATGGGGGCAGCAAGCCAGGGCGGGGCGATCACTTCGATCCTGCTCAATATGCCGGGCACGGCCCAGAACGCGGCGACAATGTTTGACGGCCATCCGCTGGCCCGCCAGGGAAGAGCGGGATGGGCGCTCGGAATCGCAGCCGGCACTTCGGTTTATGGAGCCTACTTCGGCATCCTTGTCTTAATCGTCCTGATTCCGGTTTTTCTCCCCATCCTTCTGGCGTTTGGACCAGCGGAGAAATTCTGGCTCATGATTTTCGGCTTGATGGCCATGACGCTCGCTGTCCAGGCGGATATGGCCAAGAGCTTTGTTGCGGTTGGCCTCGGGGTCTTACTGACCTTTGTCGGACTGGGTGGGCCGGAATTTCCCGTGGAGCGTTTTACTTTCGGCAGCACCTACCTGCTCGATGGGCTAAATCTCGTCGCGGTGCTAATCGGTCTCTTGGTCGTCAGCGAGTCGATCGCATATCTGGCGCAAGGGATCGAAGGCGGTGGGGACTCAGTTCAGCTCGTGTCGTCCGGAGCTACGGGCCATTCCTTTCGCAAGGAGCTGGCAGAAGCCCTGCGGGGGCTACTTGTCCCGTTTCGCTATCCCGTCTGTGTTCTTAGGAGCTCGCTTATTGGCACCGGCGTCGGAGCGATTCCGGGCGTCGGGGGCGTCGTGGCCCAGTTTCTCTCCTACGATGCCGCTCGGGCGGCTTCTCGGCATCCCGAGCTATTTGGACGGGGTAATCCCGAGGGTTTGATTGCGGCTGAATCCGCCGTCAACGCGAAGGAAGGAGGCACGTTGCTTCCTACGCTGCTGTTTGGGATTCCCGGCAACGCGGAGACGGCCTTGCTCCTGGGCGCCTGGCAGATCTACGGGATTCAGGCTGGTCCTTATTTCCTCGAACGGCACGCGGACCTTGCATGGGCGCTGATCCTGGGACTTTTTTTCTCCAATACTGTGGCCTCGGTGCTGACCGTGCTTACCGTAGGCGCGACCTCATGGGTGCCCAGGCTCGATATACGATACTTGGCGCCCTCCATTCTCGTCCTGGTTGCGCTCTCTCTGGTCGCTCTTCGCGGTAGCGTCCTCGACCTCGGCGTGGGGGTTTTGGCCGGGATCTTGGGTTTTGCGCTCCAGCGCTTGCGGTACCCCGTGATTGGCACCGTGATCGGTTTTGTCCTTGGTGGTGCGGTCGAGCAAAATTTCTACACGGCGTTACAAAGCTCGCGCGGAAGCTACCAGGTTTTTCTTGGGAGCGCAATTTCCTTGAGCCTTTTTCTGGCCACTTTTCTAGTCCCGGCGCTTGTCTTTTTCTCCCGATTTCGGCGCCGATTTCGCGGGGGAGTGATGGCCGGGTAGGACAGCGAGAAGGCGGACGGTGTATGCGGGTAGGACCCAAAGCGGCTTTGACCTTTAATGTGACGTTGATGGTTCTGCTCCTCGGCATGTTGGGAAGCAGCATGATGCCGGATTTTGGCGGTGGCCATTTTATATCGTTGGTTGCGGCTTTCACTGCGGGGTCCTTGTTATGGGTGCTCCTTAAGGATAATCTCCGGACCTTAAGGCGTCCCGGCCGCGCGCCAGCGCAAGCGCACTCCGATGAGGCAGATGCGCGTGCCGCCGGCTTAAAAGAACGCTGGTTAGCGATCATTTACACCGTGTTGATGTTTGCGCTCGTCTATTTGCTGGGAACCGTTGCCGGGTGCGTCCTCTTCGTCGGTGCTTTCCTGCTCCGTTACAAACGGGGCAGTCTCTGGGTGGCGATATTCCTCGCGCTCGTGGTTGGGGGAGTGGTTTCGTATCTTCTCGGCGGGATCCTCGGCGTGCACCTGTGGGAGGGAGTCGTGCCAGAGATGGTTCCGGGTTGGATCGGCGGCGGTGTGCCGCCACCGCTCTAGTGATCGCGAAAAAACGAAATCCTTGGCAAGTTTTTCGCGGTGAGCGGCTTGACAAATTTTTATTGCATGTTAGGAACTCTAAGCTTGTCGCTGCGACATGCCAAGAAGGAGGTTGGTTATGCCCATGCCGAACGCGGGGGAGAAAGCCCCTGACTTTACCCTTCCGGTAACCTTTCAGGAAAAGGTGAGCCTCAAGGACTTCGCGGGCAAGAAGAACGTCGTCCTGGCCTTCTACCCGCTCGATTTTACCGGCGGCTGAGAGCAGGAGCTGCGGAACCTCGAAGCCGATCGCACGGAGTTCGAGGCCCGGGATGCTCAGGTCCTGAGCATAAGCGTTGATTCGCCATTCTCGCACAAAGCCTTTGCGGAAAAGATGGGGGGAATCCGCTTCCCGATGCTCTCCGATTTTTACCCGCACGGCGCCGTCTGCCAGCTCTATGACTGCCTGCGACCGCAGGGATTTCCCAAACGAGCGGTATTTCTGATCGACAGGCAGGGCGTCGTTCGCTGGCGCAAAGAATACGAGAAGGGGATTCCGGAAAACCAGGAACTGCTGGCAGAGCTCGATACGATCAACAGGGGCTGATCGTTGCCGCCGGCACAAAAAAGCGCGGCCCGCCGTGGAGGATGCATCCCCCTGACGGGCCGCGCGCCATTTCCGGGGACTTTCTTAGACCGAGACGAGAAGATCGTCGCCTTCCACTTTGACCTGGTATTTCTCCACGGCCACTGAAGGATTCAGTTCATTCACGCCGGTGGTCACGTCATAACGCCAACCGTGCCACGGGCAGGTGATGATTTTTCCCTCCAGTTCTCCTTCGCCCAACGGACCGCCCCGGTGCAAACAGGTATCGCTGATCGCGCAAAAGTTCCCATCAACGTTGAAGACGGCAACAGGCTTTCCTTTGACATCGACCGTCTTGCCCGAGCCGGCCAGGATGTCTCGTATCTGACAAACTTTGACGAACTCTGCCATTCCTCAAAGCTCCTTTCTGTTTGGCGTGAAGTATATGTATCTTAGCTGACAACGTGATTCAAGACAGACGGGCGTCAAAAATTGAGGCCGTGAGTGGTCTCCTGAGTGGAAGATGGCCGGGGCCGCCCCTCGACCTGCATGATAGTTCACCGATCTCGGGAGCGACCCTCTCCGGCCGAGGGCAATAACAAAAAGAAAATCGCGGCTCGCCCCCTCGACCGGTACGTTTTCAGTTTGATTCCCGAGGGGGACGAGGAGGAAAGCGGCGGACGTCTTTGCCTGCGACCGAGGGGAGCGCGAGCGAGGCTGCGGACGTCCGATTACAAACCGCGCGACTCATGGCACGAACCCATCGGCCGCAGCCGAGAGCGCGCTTCCCGAGGGAGCTTAGTCCATCGGCCGCGCCGCGACAACTCGGCCCCCGAGGAGCTTTCGGAGAAATTACGGAAGGTTCGTCGGAACAGGCCGGGAAGCCGTGGGGTGGAGGAAGCCCCGAAGCCCTGAATGTTGGGTGCTAACTAAGAGAGGCAGCCGCGTTGTAAAAGGGCAGGGTAGAGACCACGGCGGGGAGCGTCGCGGATCCCGAATGGACGGTAAGGCGAGTGCCGGACTCCCAACTGTCGCGTGCGACGTAGCCGAGCGCAATGGGACGCTTTAGGGCCGGCGAATAGACCGCGCTCGTAACCCGTCCGACCTCTTTTTCGCCACAACGGATTTTCGCGCCGCGCTCCGCAGGGTCTTTCCCGTCGAGCATCAATCCGACGAGCTTTCGGTTGACGTGGCCGCGTGAGTGAATTCTTTCGACCACTTCCTGGCCCAGATAACAACCCTTATGGAAACTCACAGCGTGATCCAGGCCTGTCTCCAGGAGCAGATTTTCCTCGTCCATATCGACGCCGCAGAGGGGAATTCCGGCCTCGACCCGCAGGACTTCTAGCGCATGGCGGCCCACCCATCGAAGCGAAAAACTCCGCCCGGCTTCTTCCAGGCGGGATGCCACATCGGGGAGGGAATCGGCGGCAATCATGATGTCGAAACCTTTCTCTCCCGTATGCGTAGCGTGGACCACGCCGACCTCCGTCATATCGATCTTCGCAATCCGGTGGCCGTATGGGGTGGACGGGATCTCTCTCGTGCCAAGAAGCCGCTCGAGCAGCGCCCGAGATTTAGGCCCCTGCAGGGAGAGTATCCCTCGTTCCCCCGACAAGTCCACAATTTCGACTTCATCGGCAACCAGGTACCGGTTGAGGTGGTCTAGGATCTTCTCCTTCAGAGGCTCCCAGAGGTCCACGAGAAACGAATCCTCGGCGCAAAAAATTCGGACGTCAGCAAGGACCTTCCCGTTCACGTCGAGCACGGCCGCGTAAAGACCTTCTCCCGCGGCCAGCGATTTCACGTCGTTGGAAACCATGCCCTGAAGAAAGGAGACCCGGTCGGGGCCCTGAAAGCGAATGAGGCTTCGATGGCAAAGGTCGATGAGTCCCACTTGTGACCGGACCGCCTGATATTCCGTGGCCCGGTCGCCGAAATGAGCTGGGAGAAGCCATCCGCTCTCCTCGACAAACTCGGCGCCGCGCGTGCCATGGAGGTCGTAAAGAGGCGAACGTTGAAGCACAGCCAAAGAATATAGCTTGCTTTCGGTTAGTTGACAACGCGGGCTCTTTTCTCATTTAATGGAAAAACCCGGCAGTTCCATGTCGAAAGCGAAAAACGATCTGGACCTCCATAAGCTGGAAGTTTTCTATTGGGTGGCTGAATTCAAGAGCTTCTCCCTCGCGGCGGATCACCTGTCGCTGCGCCAGCCCACCGTGAGCGCTCACATCCGCGAGCTGGAGGGGAATTTGGGAGCGAAAATCCTCAACCGTATCGGCGGAGAAATCACGCCCACGGCCCTCGGACAGGTCTTGTTGGAGCGCGCCAGATCGCTGTTGGCGCTGAAGCGGGAAACCGTGGCGGCGCTGCACGATTTTCAGGGCCGGGTCCTGGGCGAGCTCCGCATCGGCGGCAGCAACATTCCGGGGGAATACATCCTGCCGCACAAGCTCGGGGCCTTTGTTCGAAAATACCCGGAGGTCAGACCCGTGCTGCGAATAGGCGATTCGGCGGGGATCGTCGAGGCCGTGCTCGACGGCAAAGTGGAGCTCGGGTACGTGGGCTTTAAGGGGGGAGACGCGAGGCTCCATTTTCACGGCATCTGGAAGGATGAAATGGTTCTCGCCGTTCCCAAAGATCACCCGTGGGCTCGGCTCAAAGCGGTCGACCTGAACGACCTAAGGGAGGAAGGATTCATTTCTCGCGAAAGAGGCTCCGGAACCCTGCGCTCCTTTCGCCGGCTCTTGCTTCGGAAAGGTCAAGAGCCCGAAAAACTTCTCCGTGTCATCATGGAATTAGGCAGCACGGCAGCCGTCAAAGAGGCGCTCATCGCGGGACTCGGCATCTCGATACTTTCCCAAACTTCCATTCAGCGAGAGCTTGAGGACGGGTTGCTGAAGATCGTCCCGATCCGCGGGCTCAAGCTCGAGCGCGATTTTTATCAGGTCTACCACCGCCAGCGGATCCTTTCCCCGGTCTCCCACGCTTTCATCCAATTTCTCAAGCACCACTGATCCTGGCACGGTACAAACACCTCTATAGATCCCACCCGCTCTTTTTTATAGACTGATAGAAATTTCCTATTTGACATATTGATAAATTTCTAATGTAAAAGGGCGAACGGTAACTTTGGGGAGGTTGAGGATGAAAAGGCAGTTCGGAGCGGTCTTCTTTTTAATCGGGGTTTTGGTCTGCGGAGAGGCCCTAGCTCAAAAAGCGTTGAAAGAGTTTCACGTTTCCGCGATACCCGATGAGAACCCCCAAGAGATGCTTCGAATTTACACCCCCTTCGCGGACTATCTGACCACCGAATTGGGAATGCCCGTCAAGTTCACGCCGGTCGTCGACTACGCGGCGACGGTCGAGGGGCTGGCGGCCGGCAAGCTCGATATGGTCTGGTACGGGGGTTTTACATCCGTGCAGGCGGCGCGGCGGGCGAAAGGAGCGACCCGGATCGTCATGCGCAAGGAGGACGCGGCGTTTAGGAGCGAGTTCATCACCCGCAAGGATGCCGGGATCAAATCGCTCAAGGATTTGAAGGGAAAAACCTTCTCGTTCGGCAGCGTCAGCTCGACTTCAGGTCACCTGATGCCTCGATACTTCTTGCTGAAGGCGGGCATCGCTCCGGAGCGCGACTTTTCCAAGTTTGGTTTCAGCGGCGCCCACGACGCGACCGCGGCTTGGGTAGAAGCGGGGAGGGTGGATGCCGGAGCCCTCAACTTCTTGGTGTGGGAAAAGCTCGTGCAGACCAAGAAAGTCGACAGGAACAAAGTGGTTGTCTTCTGGACCACGCCTGCTTACGTGGACTACGTGTGGACCGTCAGGGGCGGACTGGGCAGAAAGCTGGTCGAAAGAATCAAACAGGCTTTTTTGAAGCTTGACTACAACAAGCCGGAGCACAGAAAGCTGCTCGATTTACACCGGACCAAGGGGTACATCCCGGCGAAAGACGAAGACTGGAAGGGAACCGAAGAGGCGGCGATCGCGGCGGGGCTGCTGAAAACCAACTGATGCGGGAGAGAGTCGCGATGGCGTACCAGTATCGCTTGGAGAAGGTTGGCAAGGTCTTTGGCAGGCGCCAGATCGCTCTGGCCCGGATCGACTTCGTGGTCCAAAGAGGGGAAAAGGTGGCCCTGATCGGGCCCAGCGGCGCCGGCAAAACCTCGCTGTTTCGTATTCTCAACTGTACCCTGCGGCCGAGCTCCGGAAAATTATGGATCAACGGAGACGAGATTGAGAGCCTGCACGGCAGGCGGCTCAGGGAAGTCAGGCGGAAGATCGGCACGATTTATCAGCAGCACAACCTCGTTCCTCGCCTCAAGGTGATCCACAACGTTCTTTCCGGGCGCTTGGGGCGCTGGTCGGCCTTCCGCTCGCTCGCGTCCCTCATGCGCCCGCTGGAGGTCGAGCTGGCCTGGAGCGCGCTCAAGCAAGTGGGGATCGAAGAGAAGATCTTTACCCGAACCGATGAGCTTTCGGGCGGACAGCAGCAGAGGGTAGCCATTGCCCGGGTGCTCGTGCAGGATCCGGAGGTTATCCTGGCGGACGAGCCGGTCTCTTCGGTCGATCCTTCATTAGCCGCGAGTATAGTCAATCTTTTGATTGACATTGGCCGCGATACCCATAAGACTCTTCTCATGAACCTTCACAGCGTGGATTTGGCCCTCGCGTACTTTCCTCGTGTGATCGGGATCAAGAACGGGGTGGCCTTGTTCGACCTCTCCCCGGACAAGATCGACGACCGTCTGCTCGAAGATCTCTACTCCGGCCACCTGCCGCCAAGCGATCAGGAAAAGGTTGCCCATGCGGAGTCCAACGCTCTCGCGTATCCCTAAATCCGAAAAATCGCTATTCTCGTATCTCTTCGCCCTGCTGTTCGCCGTCGCTTTTGTCGACGGCTGGCGGCGAGCGGAAGTCAATCCGCTGGTCTTCTTCGACGCAGAAAACAGAGGGAATCTGTGGAAGTTCATCAGCGGAATGTTCCCACCGGATCTCTCCTCGGACTTCCTTTCCTTGATGATTCGCCCCGCCCTGGAAACCATTCAGATCTCCGTCATGGGGACGATCATCGCCATCGCGATCGGGTTTCCCCTCGGAATTTTAGGCACAAGAACTTTCAGCATCGGGGGGATCCTCAACGAGGCCGATATTCAAGGGTCGCCGCTGCGCCGAACGTGGCGCTTTTCTGCTTATTTCGCGGCCCGGGGGTTACTGAGCCTATTTCGGTCCATTCCGGAATTTGTCTGGGCATTTATGTTCGTGCGAGCGGTGGGGTTGGGGCCTTTCAGCGGAGTGCTGGCCATCGCCGTGGCCTATGGAGGGATGCTGGGCAAGGTCTACTCGGAAATCTTCGAAGCCGCAAACGAGCGCCCCTTGGAAGCTTTGCAGTCCACCGGAGCGAGCAAGCTCCAGGTGTTCATCTACGGTTGGTTCCCGCAAGTCTTGCCGAACTTTGTCTCGTACACCCTCTATCGCTGGGAGTGCGCGGTAAGGGCCTCGGCCGTTCTCGGTCTCGTCGGGGCGGGAGGGCTCGGACAACAGATCGAAATTTCCATGCGCATGTTCAACTTTCACGAGGTCCTGACGCTGCTTGGAATTCTCTTCGTCATGGTTGCGGCGGTCGATTATATCAGCGCCAAGGTGCGAGCGATGCTATGACCCGTTCGGCAGGACTCAGGGTCACCCGTCGAGAGCCTCTGGGTCGAACGATGGTGAGAAAGATCGAACCATGAGCGGCAGCTCTGGGGAGAAAACCGGCGCGGCCGTGCCGTGGCCCGCGCATGAGGTTAGTGGAAGATCCAACCTGTGGAATTATGTCTTCCTGCTTGCGCTTGCGGTTTTTTTCCTTTGGAGCTACTGGGGCTCGCAGGTTCAACTGAGCCTCCTCTTCAGCCGCGAAGGGGGAGGGCAGATCCTCGCCTATATCCAAAAATTGTTTCCGCCGGATCTGTCCGGACCCGTGCTCAGAGAAGCGCTGCAGGGGGCGATCGAGACCTTCGCGATTTCCTTGATGGGAACGCTGTTGTCCGCGGCCATCGCCCTCTCCGTCGTCTTCTTTGCCTCGCGAAATCTCATTTACTCGGGTCTGCTTTATGAGATGGAACCGACGCTGGGTTGGAAGCGAGGCCTAAGGCTTGTCCCGTATCTCGCGGCCAAGGGCTTGCTCAATCTCCTGCGCACGGTGCCTGAGATGCTCTGGGCCCTGATCTTTGTCTTCGTCGTCGGCCTGGGCCCGTTCGCGGGCGTTCTGGCATTGGGCGTTCATACCGGAGGGGTTTTGGGTAAGCTCTTTGGCGAGGTGTTAGAAGATGTGGACCCGCAGCCCGTTGAGTCGCTTCAGTCCACCGGCGCCAGTAAATTGCAGATCCTGCTCTACGGGATTCTGCCCCAGGTCCTGCCACAGTTTATCTCCTACACGCTCTATCGGTGGGAAGTGAACATCCGTGTGGCCGCCATCCTGGGATTCGTCGGCGCTGGCGGACTGGGGCAGAGAATTCACATCGCGATCAGCCTTTTCTTTGAAAACCAGCTCTTCACCCTCATCATCGCCATCTATGTTCTGGTCACGCTCGTGGATTATCTGAGCGCCTATCTCAGGCGAAAAGTTACCTAATCCGGATCCCTCGAAAGCTCCTCGGGGGCCGAGTTATCAGGCCGCGGCAAGGGGACTGGCTCGCTTGCGTGCCTGTCCCCGTCAGGAAGCTCCCTCGGGAAGTGCGCTCTCGGCTGCGGCCGATGGGCTCGTGCCATTAGTCGTAGCGTTTGTAATCGGACGTCCGCAGCCTCGCTCGCGCTCCCCCTCGGTCGCGGAAAAGTACGTCTGCGGCCTTCCTCCTCGTTCCCCTCGGGCTTCAAATGGTTCGGGCCTATCGGACGAGGAGCCGGTCGATCGATAAGGTGCCACCGCCTCCTATCATCAGGGCTAACGCCATGGCGATCAGCGCCAGGTTCATCTCGAATCCGTGACCCTTCCCTGGCTGGAGGCCCCAATTCAAAAAGAAGCCGTTTTGCCAGTGCACCTTGTAGACGGCCACTAGCATGACGATCGCCACGCCCAACGCAGCGGGCCGGGTGAGGCAGCCCACCAGTACGCCGAGCCCCCCGAGGAGCTCAGTGAAACTTGCAATCACCCCGAGCGCTAGCGGGATTCCCATCCGTTGCTGGAACGAGCTGACGGTCCCTTTTAGGCCGTGTCCACCATACCAGCCGAAAACTTTCTGCGCCCCGTGGGCAAAGAAGATGATGCCCAATCCTAGACGCACTACCAGGAGAGCCAAAGACGGGTCTGTTTGAAGCAGGGGGTTCATGGGTCACCTCCATCGGGTGAGAGTCATTTCATGTGTTCTGGTAACTATCAGTTCGCTTCGACAGGCACAACCACCACGCTGCGCAGCTCATGATCGCGCAGGATTTTAAGGGTTACCGCCTCTCCCGGAGGGGCCTCAGCCAGGGAGCGGTGGAGATCGTCGATGTTTGCCACGACTTGCTCATTCACGGTGACAATGAGGTCTCCCTCCCGCATGCCGGCCTTGCGGGCGGGCCCTCGGGGATCTACGGTAATGACCTCGACGGCGCCTTCTGGCTGCAGGTTATGCAAGCGCGCCAGGCGCCGATCCAGTTGGCGGTTGTGGCCGCCAATCCCCAAGTAAGCCCGTCTTACCCGGCCACGAGTGATCAGTTGGGACGCCACCCACTTAGCGGTGTTGGAGGGGATGGAGAAGCCGATCCCCTGTGCCATTGGAATGATTGCTGTGTTGATGCCGATTACGCGCCCCCGAGAGTCCAGCAGGGGTCCTCCCGAGTTGCCTGGGTTGAGTGGCGCCGTATGCTGGATGATGTTTTCAATCAGGCGTCCGGTCTGGCTGCGAAACGCGCGACCGACGGCACTGATCACGCCCGTGGAAACCGTCGACTGGAACCCCAGCGGATTCCCCATGGCGATGACCAATTGCCCCACGCGGACCAACCCGGAGTCCCCGAGCGTGGCATACGGGAGACCTGAGGCGTCAGCGCGAATGACGGCCAGATCGGTTGCAGGGTCTTCTCCCGCCAGCGCCGCGGAGGTTTGCCGCCCGTCCGTGAAGATCGCGCTCAGTTGGTCTGCGTTGTGGACCACATGGCTGTTGGTCAGGATGTAACCGTCGGGAGCAATGACGACGCCGGAGCCCACACCCTGCAATTGGGCTGCGCCACCCCTCGGTTCCCCGCCCGCGAAGATGCTGACCACGGCCGGTCCCACGGCGTCGACGACGGCGATCACCGCTCTTGAATAGGCATCCAGTAGCTCCACATCGGAACTCTGTTGCGGGCTAATCTCGCGGCCGGCTTTGCCGCTCTCTGCGCGCCCCTGGCCGCTGATCAAGTTCAAAGTCGCCCGGGCGCGCTCGTCGGAATCCCGACTGCCTTTTCTCGTCGGCATCTTTCTCCGCTCCGGTTACACCGAGCCTGTGCAATTCACGATGCTTCCGATGGACTATATATGCCGTAGTTTCCGCCCATGAGCAACCTGATTTACCTCGCGCTCGCCTCTGTCCTTTTGGCCTCCAAGAGGTCCAAGAAGGCACGAGCAGCAGGATGAATGTATCTTTATTATTATAATGAAAAGATTCTGTTTGACGGCCTACCTATGGCGGACTGTTGCGCGTCTGTAAAACCGAATCTCTTGGGGTCCGCATTTTTTGATACCACCAGTTTCTCGGCATGCACGTGAAGCGTTGTACAGTTTAATCCTATGATGGACCCGGAGCTAAACAACAAAAGACTCAAACCCTTGGAGAATCCTTGGAGTGACCGCTGTCGCACTTGACAACGGTTCTGTTTCACTATATGATTTGTTTCACCAATGGGTGAAATCTCTATATTATCGAAAAACAAAGGTCAGGGACCCCACTCTCCCAGAGCCGTAGAAACCGAGCTCATAACAGGGGCTCTAGAGATTCTTAAATCAATCCCAAACTTGGAAATTAAACAAGTTCACGCCGAGTCTGGACAGGCCACTTATAAACCAGATTTTGGCTTCCTGGTCCGCTATGGGCAGAAGAAGTTCAAAGTCGCGGGAGAGGTCAAAGCTAGCGGAGAGCCTTCTCTTCTGCGTCGCTCAGCAGCTTGGCTTAAAAATCTTCTAACAAAGACCAAGCACGACTACGCCGTGATTATTGCCCCATTTATAAGCAGGGAGGGAGCGGCAATCTGCCGTGATCTCGGAGTGGGATTCGTCGATCTCTCTGGAAACTGTCTCCTAAGTGTTGAAGGCCTTTATATCGAGCGCACCGGACACCCTAACAAATTTAAAAAGCCGCGAGAGATCCAAAGCCTTTTCTCCCCCAAGTCGTCCCGAGTCATTCGCTGCCTGTTGTCCGATCCAAGGCGCATCTGGACACTTAAAGGCCTGGCGATTGAGACGGGAGTGAGTATCGGCCTGATTCATCGCATCGCAACGGCCCTGGAAAATAACCTCTTCGCCAAGAAGGAGCTAAGAGCGTTCAGGCTAGAGGACCCGGCACGCCTGTTGGAAGCGTGGAGAGAGGAATATTACAGGCGGGCTCCCAAATGGGCGAGGTACGTTGCTAAAGTTGGCTCTGTTGAAGAATTGGTGACGAAGCTCAAAATGGCTGCGATTCACCACGGAGTTAGGTATGCCCTTAGCGGGCCCAGTGGAGCATCTTTGATATCCCCGTACCTCACTCCGACCATGGTCCATTTCTACGTAGATGTTTTAAAGCAGGAATTTCTGGACGAGCCTAGGGTTGATCGGGTGCCTTCTGAAGGGAACCTTCTCATCAGAGTTGTGGAGCAAGAAAATGAATTCATCGGATCAAGGGAGGTAAAAGGCATTTATGTTGTGAGCGATCTCCAGTTATACCTTGATCTTTGGGCGATGGGCGGTAGGGGACAGGAGGCAGCAGAAGAACTTCGTCGGGAACGCCTCCAGTTTTGAGAGGACGATCTTGTATAGCAGGGATGCCCTTGAGGCGTGTCGACAGGTTCTTAACGACGTTGTTTACTGTTTGATGGATTATGAAGACCGGTTTTATTTGATAGGCGGATGGGCAATTTATTATCTCCTGGATCGGCCTGATCGTACACCTGAAGCTGTTGGGTTTGCCGGCACCGAAGACGTTGACCTAGCTTTTCTCATCCCAATGGTTGAGCTTGAAAGGATCATGGAAAGGTTAGAGGAGAAGGGTTACCAGCGGTCTGCTAGCCAGCGGTTGCGCCGAGAAGTCTCGGGCAGGATAGTGATTGTCGATCTTCTTGGAGGTAAGCAGGAGGTTAAAGATAGTTTTACCTTTAAGAGGAGAATCTCGGGTCCAACCCTGGCCGGAGACGTCATAGAGGCGGAGATAAATGTAGCGAATCTTCCTGCATGCCTGGTCCTTAAGGCAAATGCGTTCGATGAGAATCCTAAGGATAAAGACGCCTATGACATCTACTATCTGGTTACGCATGGCGGCACAAAAGACGGCGACGCGGCCCGGGAAGTGAAGGAGGTCCTTAGTTATCCGTTTGTCGCGGAGGGCGTGAAGGTTCTGCATTTACATTTTGGAAGGGTAGAGGGGAAGGGACTCAGGGCCGCCACGCAAATGCTGGGCCGCCTTGAAGGCAGATCGGCTAAGGAGGCGAGGTCCATGGTTAGGGGAAGCTTCAGCCGGTTTTTTACCGGAATAGGAATGGCGGTGAATTTTTGACTTCCACGGAACGAAGGTCTAATGCCATATAGTCTGATCAATGTCGGATCGGGGCTTATAGTGGACAGCCCAGCTATTCAAGTATTTCTTTCAGTCTGCCAACGATTGTCGGTTCAAGCTTAAATAGCCCCGCTACGATTTTTTCTAGCTCTTCTCCCGATACCGGAGCCAGGTCCAGGTTTGCTTTCTTTGCCTCCGCGAGGAACTCCGGGTCTTTCATGGTCTCGTCGAAAGCGTGGCGCAGGATCTGTATCCGTTCCTTCGGTGTGCCGGGCGGCAACGTATACAGGTAAGTGATGTTGCTCGCGTCATGGATGCCAACCTGGATCAACTGCCGCGCCTCGTCGGTCTTGGCTAAGCTTATGGCCAAAGGCACATTGGGAAGCTCGGGATGGGCTTTAGGAGCGCTCTGTAGCACAACTTGCGCCTCGCCCGACGCCAATCCTTTACGCCAAGTCGCCTTGGCCGATGCCCAGGAGAGGCCGCACAGTCCTGCAATTTCCCCGGACTCAGCAGCCAGCCGCATCGCAGCCGTGCCTTTGTATCCCGAAACCAGTTGCATGGGAAGACCCAGAGCCGCTTTGAGAAGCTTGGCGACATCGTCGGTGGTCGAGCCGGGGGCGCTGCCGCCTAACTTGACCGGCGCTGTGGCATTGATCCATTTCTCGACGCTCGTGATCCCGCTAGCCTTCGTGAACACGCAGGTATCATGATTTCTAACCGGCGTACCAATGTATTCAAATTTCCGCGCATCGAATTCGATCCCTTTACGCCCCACTACTTGACCCATCACCAATGTCCCGATCCAGTTCCCAATGGTCAGGCCATCGAGCTTGGCTACTTTGTAGACATGGGTCGCGGCAATCAGGCTCCCGGCCCCGGTCATGTTATCGACAATGACCGTGGGGTTGCCCGGAATGTGCTTGCCCAGATGCCGGCCCATGGTCCGAGAATAAACATCAAATCCGCCTCCAGGCCCAAATCCGACAACGATCCGGATGGTCTTGCCTTTGTAAAACGGCTCTTGGCCGTAAGCAGGAAGGGCTGTCGCGCTGGCAACGAGTGAAACGCCGAGCATCACCATCAAAGAGCGGACTTTATGACCCATGGCCTTCTCCTTGTAGTTTTTATGCCTTCCCCGTTCACCGTTTTAAAGCGGCGGCGATCTAGGATCGCTTTACCTGGTATTTCCCGTCTTTGTCCTGTGTAACCTGGCCTCGCTCGTGGAGCAGGCCGACGGCGCGGGCGATTTTGTCGAAGGGGGTGTCCGGAAAGAGCTCCAACAGCTCGGCGAAAAACCGGTTCGAGTCGGTCAGGGCGCGGTGGATCTTCTCCGCCAAAGCTTCTGGGTCCTCGTCGCCTTTGATGGTTGCTTTCCCCGCGGTCTTTTCCAGGTAGTCCTTGAGCTGGACTTTCCCTTGATTGAAATAGACGATCCGCTGGTAGCGCTCGCGCGGAACGTTTTCCGGGATGGTCGCATCGATGCCCATCTTGGCGGTCGTAGGAATCCCTTGCACGGGTGGAAGCGAGGGATCCAGGGGCTTGGAGCGAGCGTTGGAAACAATGAGGACATCCCGGTCCGCCTGGACCCGGGTCGCGATCGCCCACTCGACGTCGACCGGATCGAAAATATCGATGTCGTCGTCCGTGACCACCACATGCTTGATGTCGGCGATCGACAGGAGCGCCAGGATCGCGTTTTTCCCGTCGCCCGGCTGTTTTTTGATCGCGGCGATGATGTGCCAGTGGCAGCATCCACCCGGAGTCACGTTGACGGCGGTGGCGGTGACCCCGGCCTCGCTTAGCACGCGCCACGCGGCGGCCTCGTAGATCGGCGCGCTCATCCAGATATTTTCCCAGGGCATGTGCAGCGCGTAGTAGATTGGATCGCGCCGGCTGAGGATCGCTTTGATCTTCACGTTCGGGTTGTAGTGGATTCCTCCCATCAACCGGTTGAATTCGCAAAAGGGTCCTTCCGGGTGGACCCAGCCCTCCGGGAGAATTTCTCCCTCGAGCACGATCTCGGCGTCGGCGATCGACGGCACGGGAATGGTCTCGCCGGGCGCGAGCCTGAGGCCTTCCCCGCGCAGCCCGCCCGCGTACCCGAGTTCGTTCGTGCCGAGCGCGGCCTTGAAGCTCGACGCCACCATCTCGTAGGGGTGGGTTCCGATGGCAATGGAGATCGGCAGCGGCCTTTTGGCGGCAACGGCCCGTTCGGTGAATTTGCGCAGATTGTTCGGGGTCACGATATCGATTCCGGTCAGATTTTTCTCCTTCAGCATCAAGCGGTACATGCCCGCGTTCATACCGTACTCGGGGTCCTCCGCGATCACCACCGCGCCGGTGATCATGGGGCCACCGTCCAGCAGGGAGAATATGGGAACGGGCAACTGATAGAGGTCGACTTTTTCACCCGTGACGACGACCTCTTTGACGGGAGCCTCCCTGACGTTTTGCGGCTCGATGGGATGGTCCATCGCCCGGCGGAGCTTTTCTTCGATCCGCTCGTAGGCTACGCCCATGGCGAGCGCCAAGCGGGTTCGGGATTGCAGCAGGCCGGAGACCACCGGCATCGAGTAACCGGTGACGTGACTAAAGAGCAGGGCCCTTTCGGATTGGGCGACGAGCGCCGCGACGTCGCGCAGATCGACGGGCTGGGAGATTTCGACAAGCTCGTCATGCTCGCGCAGCGTGCGCAGATATTCTCTGAAATCAGCAGCCACGGGTACTCTCCGGTGCCGCAATTTCCGCAGCGCTTGCCGGCTGTGCCAGCTCGGGCTTCATCGTTTGCGGGAGTTCATCACGCGCTGAGCGCCGCTTCGATGGCGCGGCCTGTGTAGACGCGAGCGAGGTGGGTACGATACTCCTTGGAGCCGTTGATGTCTTCGACGACATCGATACTGCGGCAAACCTCGTACGCGGCTACCTCGATGAGTTTCGCATCGAGCCGTTTGCCCTTGAGCCTTCTTTCCACCTCGGCGGCGCGGTAGGCCTTGTCGGCTACTCCGGTAACGCCGACGGCGATTTCCTCGCATGTGCCCCGTGCATCGAGCTTCAAGCAGGCGGCGACGCCGACGACCGCGAAACCCGAGGCTCGCTGAGCCGCTTTGAGATAGGCGGTCTTGGCGTGCTCCAAAACCGGCACTTTCACCTCGGTTAGGATTTCATCAGGCTCCAAGGCGGTCATCAGAAGGCCGAAGAAGAAATCCTCCGCTTTAATCCATCTTTCGCCTTTGGGCCCGACGGTTTTCATCTGGGCATCTAAGGCGAGGATCGTTGCGGGGAGGTCGCCGGCCGGATCGGCATGTGCCAGGCTTCCACCGAGGGTTCCCCGGTTTCGCACCTGAACATCGGCAATCGTGGCGGCGGTCTGGGGAAGGAGCGGGCAACGTTTTCTCAATAAGTCGGAGCTCTCAACCTCGGCATGAGTGGCGAGCGCCCCAATTGAAATCCCGTCCCCTTCCTCTCTGATAGATTCGAGCCCGGGAATGCCCCCCAGGTCCACGATGTGTTTCGGCTTGGCAAGCCTCAACTTCATGAGCGGGACGAGGCTCTGGCCGCCGGCGAGAAGCTTGACGTCCTCCTTGGATGTCAGGAGATCGAGCGCTTCCTTGAGGGACGTGGGCGAGTGGTATTCGAAGGGCGCGGGGATCATGGACAATTTATTTCGAATTTCGGATTTCGAATTTCGAATTTCCTCCCTGGGATTTTTCGATGAGCTGCCAAACCGCTTCGGGGGAGAGCGGAAGCTCCCTCACCCGAACGCCGAGCGGTCTCAGCGCGTCTTCCACGGCGCTCGCAATCGCAGCGGGGGAGGGGATTGCCGCCCCTTCGCCGGCCGCCTTTTGGCCCAGGGCCGTGAAGGGCGAAGGCACAGGGTGGTGCTCGACCTCGATCTTCGGAGTCTCGATCGTCGAGGACTTGCCGTAGTCGGTGAGCGTAAGAGTAAGGAGCTGGCCGTCCGAGTTGTAGATGAAGCCTTCGCCGAGCGCCACGGAAATCCCGTGGGCAGCGGAGCCGTAGGCTTGTCCCTCAACCACCTGCGGGTTAATCACCGTCCCGTTGTCGCTGACGATGCAGTAGCGCAACACGTGGACTTTCCCTGTGGCCCGATCCACCTCGACGACGGCTGCATGGGCCGCCGCCGAAAAGGTGAATTGGGCGCGTACCTTCCGATCCGCGCCAGGAACCAGATTGGTGTCCGCATGGGGGAACGTATAGTAGAAAGTGGTTTGTAGCCCCGCCTCAAAGCCCTGCGGCATCAGCGCTTGGTTGCCATAGGCGATCTTTCCCAGCTCGGCAAACGTAACCTTCTTTATCGGCGAGCCGGGAGCATGTACGGCTCCTTCCTCGATCGTCAATTCAGCGGGGTTTACATTGAGGACATGACCGGCGAGCACGAGAATTTTTTCTCTGAGCCGCGTGGCGGCGCCATGCACCGCTCCGATATCGTAGAGATGGAAGTTGTTCCCGCTGTTGGCTGCGGCGACTCCCCAAGGGGCAAGGTCGCTGTCAAAGGGAGTGCTGGTGCTGATCTGCTCAGGCGCAATCCCAAGGATGTCGGCGACGACCTGCGCCGTGGTTGTCTCATGGGATTGCCCGCAATTGGGCGAGCCCAGAAAAAGGGCCAGGGTGCCGTTCTTCTCCAGCTTGATCGTCGCCCCGTTGACGCCGCCGGAGCCGGGGGTCTCTTTCATCTCGGGAAAGATCGCCAGGTCGCGGGCGGCGTTTCGTCCTCCCGGCTCGACACCGATGACGACTCCGATCCCAAGCAGGCGACCATCGTCGCGGGCCTGCCTTTGCTCCTCGCGGAATTTTTCATAGTCGACCTTTTTGAGCACCTGGTCGAGCAGGGCGGGATAGTCGCCGCTATCGTATACGTTGCCGTTAGGCGTCGTGTATGGAAATTGCTCCGGAAGCACCAGATTGACGCGCCGGACCTCGATGGGACTCAGGTTGAGCGTCTCGGCAATTCGGTCCATGATCCTTTCCCAGATGAAGCACATCCCCGGCTTCCCGATCCCCCGGTTCGGGATCACGGGGCATCGGTTGGTCACCACGGCATGGCCTTCCATCGAGATGTTCTGGACTTTGTAGGTATTGGTGAGGTTATTCAGCTTGTTGGTGAAATGGATTGTGAGCGTCGCGGTCGATCCACCCACGTCATCGACTTCCTTGACCTTCAGTCCGAGGACGGTCCCGTCACGTTTTACCGCGGCTTCGACCTCGAACTCCTGCTCGCACGAGTGGCCGGCGGCCATCATGTGCTCGCTACGGTCTTCGATCCATTTGACCGGGCGGCCGCTCCTGAGCGCTAAAAGGCTCGTGATCACCACGTACTTGCGGATGAGATAGATTTTTTGCCCGAAGCCGCCGCCGATGTCCGGGATGATGACCCTTACGTCTTCGAGTCCCAGTGCCTCCCGCAGCGCGTCATAGATGTTCTCCGGCACCTGGGCATTGACCCATACGGTGAGCTTGTTGCTCGGCGCATCGAAGGAAGCGATGCACGCCAAGGGCTCCAAGGGCGTCGAGCTGTAACGGTGGATTTTGAGTCGCTCCGTAACGATTTGGTCCGCCACGGCGAAAGCCGTCTCGACGTTTCCGTAGGCGAGGACCCCCTTCCACGCGACGTTGGAACCCAGCTCGTCAAAGAGGGGTGTAGAGGTCGGGCGCATGGCTTCGGCGGGGTCGGCGACCACGGGGAGCGGCTCGTATTCGACGGAGATCAGTTCGAGGGCGTCCTCCGCGCTTCCCCGGTCGCGCGCCGCGACGGCGGCTACCGGCTCTCCCACGTAGCGCACCTTGTCGATAGCGGTGGCGTATTCCGCGATCGGTTTTCTGAGGCCTGCGGCGTAACGGCCGGGCTTGAACGGGCGCGTCATCGATAGCACGTCCGCCGGGGTTACGGCGGCGACAACCCCCGGGTGCTTGAGAGCCGGCTCGGCGTCGACGCTGACAATGCGAGCGTGGGCATGCGGGCTCCTTAAGATCACAGCGTGGAGCATGCCACGCAGGACAAGATCATCGACGAAGTTTCCTCGGCCGCTTACGTGGCGGGGGGCCTCCTTGCTTCGGGTCGTTTTCCCAACGTACTTCGTTTCAGCCATCCCTTGTGCCGTTCAGAGCGCAGAGTTGAGAGTCCAGCGCTGG